>JALOQD010000464.1 GCA_025453525.1 Myxococcota bacterium | reverse complement strand
CAGCCTCCCTGAGCTACCGGGCATGGTGCGCGACGTCGCACTCCTCGTGGATGAGGCCGTGGACGCCGGGCCGGTGGTCTGCGCCCTGGTCGAGGCCTGCGGGGCGCTCGCCGAGAGCGTGCGCTTGTTCGACGTGTACACGGGCAAGGGCATTGCGCAGGGCAAGAAATCCCTCGCCCTCTCGGTGCTCTATCGCGCCGCGGATCGCACCCTCACCGACGACGAGGTCGACAAAGTGCACGCACCGGCGGTCCAGGCCGTGGCGGCTCGGTTCGGCGCGCTGCAAAGGTAGGCCGTCGTCGCACTCCTCGCCGCGACCTTGTGGAACCAAAATCGCGCTCTACGCGTAAACTTAGTTTCGAAGGTACGTCCCCTAGGCCGTCCCCTAGGCCCATGGTGCACAACCGCCATCTCGCGCTCAGCTACCGCAGCCTCGCGGGCATCGAGCACGAGCACACACTGCTCCCGTACACGCTCGTGGCCTACCGCCGCGGCCTCTATCTCATCGCGGCGTTCGAGGACAGCGGCGAGCCGCGCACCTATGCCCTCGAGCGCATCACCCGCGCCGAGTCCAAGAAGGGAACGCGTTTCACGCTGCCCAAGGACTACTCGCCAGCGGCCTACTTCGGCAGCGCGCTGTTCATCAAGCCGGGCACCCCAGAGAAGGTCGAGCTCGTCTTCGAGCCCGGGACCTACGACTTCATCCGCATCCGCGAGTTCCACTCATCGCAGACCCTCGAGCGCTTGCCCGACGGACACCTGCTCATGACGCTAGAAGTGCCGGCGGCCGAGGACGAGTGGGAGATCGAGAACTTCGTGCTGTCGTTCGGCAAGTACGTCGAGGTCCGCTCACCCGAGCATTTGAGGCAGCGCGTGGCCAAGGGGCTCGAGGACGCGCTAGCGAGGTATCGGTGAGTGCAGTGAGAGCAGGGCGAAGTTCGTCCTAAGGTCGTTCTAGTTGTTCGAAAGTCGCTTCAGTTCCTTGAATCCTCGGTACAAACGGCGAATAGATTTCTCCGACCCAGGTGTTTGGCAGTGCTGTCTGAGAGTCTTTGTGTCTTCCTAGCAATACAAGGCAGTTCAGCTTCCATTCTTGATCTGCGTAGGTTCTCAACCAGCCTGAAGCCATGGTATTGAATCGAGCCAGTGAATTGGCAAGTGATCTTTCCAAGTTTATAGCAGGATAGGCGACTAGGACAGAAAGTTTGCAGCGCATGGAAAGGCATTTCCAGAAAGCCCATTCAATGGATGAATTCTGAGTGTTGTTTTTGTGTTTGATCTGACCGGTGGATGGGTCCACCTTGCTTCCAAATCCTCCATGCTCATGCTCTACGACGACGAGAGGAAAGCTATTATAATCCGCAGGAACAGACCGGTCAGCCGCGCTGTGGGACGGATCGGAACTCATGAAGACATGATCGATCTCCATCCATTCTTGCTCTCTAGAGGATCCGTCTCGGTGTTTTTTCTTGTTTTGACAATAGTATTCATAGGGATTCACCGTAGAAGTTTCGCCGTCTTTCTCGAGGTCACACATGCGTTCCTCGAACCATGCTGTCCATTCGTTGCTTTCAATCCACCATTCCGGTTTCGGCCGCTTGTCACTGTCTTTTAGGACGTTGTTGAGACGAACACAGAATTCCTCTGGATACCAGATTCCTCGGCTCATTCATCCCTCCTTTGACTGCGTTGCTTACTGACCACAATATACCAGATCACATCGACTAGTCGAGCGCCCTCGCGCAGCGGCGTCCTGCATGACGCCGTTCCCGGCGACTGCCCCTCATTTTCGAGTCCAGTCGCGAGCGACAGATTCTGACCCATCGCCTGCGTAGATTAGCAGCATGGCGACCGCAAGCATGCAGGAGGTCAGAAATGCGACGCGTTCCAGGATTCGAGAACGAGACAGAACTCTCCATCGCGGACAAGCTCGCGCGTATTGCCACATCGAAGGAGGGATCAAGATGAACCAAGCCCATGAAACGGTCGGGGTGCTGCGCGGTTTTGCAGCGCACCTCGGAACAAAACACGAACAAGGTGGCGTCTATGAGAAGCTGAAAGCGCTCTCTTTGGCAGGAAGCGGATACGAACCGTGGCTCAAGTACGAGCTCGCCCTCTGGCTTATGCTGGGAGGAGGACGAAAGAAGAGCTACGAAGTCAGCGTCGAGAAAGAGCTCGCGCTGTCAGATGAAGCCGACAAGAAGGCCAAGCACGTAGATGTTGCCTATCGCGACGGTGGCAGCGATGCTTGGAACTATGTTGAGCTGAAGACTATATTTGTGGGTGTAGGACAGATAAACGCTATGTTCGTCGCGGCCACCAGCAGGCCGCCAGCGCCTACTGCCCCGTTCCCGCCCCCCTGATCGACCCCAAACACATCACCGAAACGTCCTGAATGGCGTCCGCCGGGCCCGCAGTTGGTTGTCCGGAGCATCATGATGGTGAAGACGGTAGCAGAAAAGGTGAGAACGTGCCCGGAAAAGTCGCGCGAATCATTCCCCGCGCGCAGCTCGGCGCCGACTCGCAAAGGAGCCTTCGAAAAAGACCTCGGTTGTCACCTGTCGAAGTCGAGGTCGATCTGCGGCGACGCCCTGGCCGTGGCGATGAGCGGTGGCTCCGAAGGCAGGCCTACTCCTTCGAGGTAGCGGCGGACCGAGGCTGGGTCTGTGACCGCAGCGACGATTCTCATGCGGCCCCCACACTCGCACCGGCTGGCATTGATCGAGAAAACTCGTGCCAAAAGAGCAGCCCAAGAGAGCCTATAGCTGCGCGTTGCGGGGCGATCGGCCTCGGCGCCAGAAGCAGGAGCGCTCGCTGTCTTCTCGCCCGCGGGGACGATCTTGTCTCGGTCCTTGGCGTTAACTGCGGTGGCTTGCGCCATCCTCGTTGACCCGGCTGTAATCTGCCAACTCCACGGACTTGTGTCCGTTGCGTATTGGCAGTTTACAGCAACGGGTTTGGCGCGAGCACGCCGTGGTACCTGACGAGGTTGACGCGCGGCGGCGGAACCAGCGCGGCGAGTTTCTCGAGGAGCTCGAGCGGCGAGAGCACGATGTGGGTGGTGCCGTCATCCCAGGGTGTCTTGAGCGCAAAGGAGAGCTTGTTGTCGCCCTGCTGCTCCAGCCTCCCCGCGGCGAGCGGTGGTCTTGCCACGTATCGGCAGAGCCTTTCGAGGCCGGCTTTGTCGTTGGCCTCGATCCTCGTGGCGGCGTGCAGAGAAAAGCC
>JALOQD010000174.1 GCA_025453525.1 Myxococcota bacterium | reverse complement strand
CGAAGACCGTCTCGCCCGAAGGACACATACCGCTCGACCATGGGATCGCGTCCTTGGGCCTCGAGGAGCGGCTTCAAGACCTGCTCAGACAGGACGAAGCGGTTCAGAGGAGCTCGTCATGCGTGGAATGAAGCCGCCAAATCGTCCGCGACCCATGCCACCGTGGGCTGTGGTCTTCCGCGACTGCGCTATCGTCGTCGCCGCCTGCACGGCGATCGCGCTGGCCCAAAATGGCGTGCGCAGCGACGGCCTGCCGCTGGTGCAGGCAGAAGAGTATCAAATTCTCGTTCCCTGCCCGGAGACCTCCGGCCAGGTCGCTGCGACTCCGCCGGCCGCCGCGATGAAGGGCGATGCCGCCGTGCTCCTCATCGACGCCCGCGGCGCGGCGGCTTTCGCGCAGTGGCATGCGCCCGGGGCGATCAACGTGCCCTTTGACTACCTCGAGCCGACGAGCCTGGAGCGCCTTCATCGCATCGCTGCGTCGGGAGCACGCGAAGTCCTCGTCTATGGAGACGGCAACGACCCTGACTCTGGAGAGCAGCTCGCCAAAGAGCTCGCGGGTAGAGGCATCCGCAATGTGGGGTTCACAAGCGGCGGCGCACCGGCGATCCTCTCCCTTGGACGAGAAGGAGCGCAGCCATGACGCGCCTGTTCGACTGGAAGGGTCACGCCTTCATCGCGCTCGGCGCGAGACTCTACCTCGGGGGTGTCTTCCTTTTTGCCTGCGCTCACAAAGTGCTGCACCCGCAGGCGTTCGCCTTGGACATCGCCACGTACCAAATCCTGCCGCTCGAGCTCGTGAATCTCATGGCGCTCATCCTTCCGTGGGTCGAGCTCGCCGCTGGAATGATGCTGGTGATCGGCTGGCGCACCCGCGCCGCCGCGCTGCTCATCAGCGGGATGATGCTGGTTTTCATGATCGCGATCGCCCTCGCGCTTTACAAGGGGCTCGATATGTCCTGCGGTTGCTTCGCCTCCGAGGGCGCGGCGCAGGATCCCATCTCGTGGCGCACGCTCATGCGAGATCTGGGCTGGCTCACGCTCGGCCTATACGTGATGGCATTCGACAGGACACCACTTGGCCTCGATGGCTGGCTGGTTCGACGCCGCGCCAGCAAGCCCGCGCCGTTTATCGAAAAGGAGCAAGGATAAAATGACGCATCAAAAAGCGATCCGCCTTCCCTGGCTCGCGGCACTCGCGCTCTCACTGACCTTTTTGGGCAGCGCCGCATGGGCCCAGTCCAAGGTTTGCGACGCGCTCACCCCTGAGCAACAGAAGAGCAAGGCAGAGGTCTTTTCCAAGCTGCATCCCTATGACGGCTGCGATGAGACCCTCGAGCGCTGTCTTGCGCAGCGTCCGCCTCATCCCGTAGTGCTGCGCCTAGCTAACGATATCTGCCGCCAAATCAAGTTGGGAAAAGCCCGCGTCGATATCGAACACGCTCTGTCGTTGCGCGCGCAGAGCATGCTGCCCAACGCGAAGCTTCCGACCTTTGCCCTCGATGAGAACACCGCGGCCGGTGACCCTCGCGCACCGGTCCGGGTCGTCGTCTATGCATGCGCGCGTTGTCCATTCTGCAAGGTCGTCGTAGCGGCGTTGTACAAAGAGGTGACCTCGGGATCGCTCGCAGGCAAAGTCCGTCTTTACTTTCGGCCGTTTCCGATCAAAAGCCACATCGGTTCCCTCGAGGGCGGCCTAGCGATGGTCAGCGCCGCCCGCCTCGGTCACTTCTGGCCCTTCACTTTAAAAATGTACGAACGGTATGACGCGTTTTGCCCCAAGCTGCTCCCCGAATGGGCCAAGGAGGTGGGAATGGACCCGTCGGCTTTTGAGAGAGAGCTCTCCGATCCCAAGGTGCGCGAGGCGCTCGTGGCCTCGAAACAAGAGGGTATCCGCAACAAGGTTGGGGCAACGCCGACGGTCTTCATCGACGGACGTGAATATCTCTACGAGATGCAGCCAGAGGTGCTCATCGATGTCCTGCAAGAGGCCTACGACGCCAGACCCACCACTCGTCCAATCCCCTGATCAATCATTCAACGTACGGAAGAAACATGAACCACGAAGCCATCGACAGAACAGAATCATCCGAGGAAATCACCGGTCCGGTGCTCTACTACAACGAAGCCGTGATCGACCATTTCATGAACCCGCGCCACGTGGGCGAGCTCTCAGAGGCGGAGACCGATGGTTTCGGCGTTGTCGGCGACCCCGCTTGCGGCGACCAGATGAAACTCTGGATCGCCGTCCAGGACGGACGCATCGCGAAGATTGCCTTCAAGTCCTTTGGCTGCCCCGGGGCGATCGCTACCAGCAGCATGCTCACAGCTCTGGCAGCGGGCGAGACGATCGACACGGCGCGAGGCATCACCGACGATGACGTCATCGAAGCGCTCGGCGGCATACCGGAAAGAAAAAGGCACTGCTCACTGCTCGGTGTGCGCGCTCTCCACGCCGCGATCGACGAATGGGAACAGCGAAACAGGAGGGAGATGGCGCCGTGATCTACCTCGACCATAACGCCACCACGCCCCTCGCTCCGACGGCTCTCGAGGCGATGCTGCCGTATCTCCGCGAGCGCTACGGAAATCCGTCGAGCCCTTATCGTTTTGGCAACGAAGCCCGCGGAGCGGTGGAACGCGCTCGCTCTCGCATCGCCGAGTGCATCGGGTGCAAGCCCGTGGAGATCATCTTTTGCGCCAGCGGCACCGAGGCGGACAATCTCGCGCTGCGTGGCGTGGCCCACGCGCTAGAGGCTAGGGGCAGACACATCGTGACGACCGCGATCGAGCATCCGGCTGTGCTCCACACCTGCAAGGCGCTGGAGCGAGAGGGGTTTCGCCTCACCTACCTTCCGGTGAGCGACGACGGCGCCGTTGAGCCAGGGGCGCTCGCGGCCAGCCTGTGTCCCGACACGATTATGGTCAGCGCCATGCACGCCAATAATGAAACCGGCGTGCTCCAACCCATCGAGGAAATCGCGGCCATCGCAAGGCGTCGCGGTGTCCTCCTGCACACTGACGCCGTGCAATCCGTGGGCAAGGTGCCTTTCAGAGTCGATGACCTGGGCGCTGATCTCATCGCGTTCTCCGGGCACAAGCTCTATGGCCCCAAGGGCATCGGCGTTCTGTATGCCCGGCGCGGGACACAGCTCACTTCCGTCATCACCGGAGGCGGCCATGAGCTCGGACTGCGAGCTGGAACCGAGAACGTGGCCGCCATCATAGGCCTCGCGGAGGCAGTGTGCTTGGCCTTCGAGGAGCAGGAGGCGCAAGCAGTTCGCCTCGGCGCCCTGCGCGATCGCTTCGAACGGCGCGTCTGCGCGGCGATTCGAAGAATCAAGATCAATGGAGAGGGGACGCCTCGCGTGCCGAGCACCTCGAGCCTCAGCGTTCAAGGCGTCGATGGGGAGTCCATCGTTCTCGGACTCGATGTTCGCGGTATCTGCGTTTCCACTGGCTCGGCGTGCTCGACCGGAGAGGATGAGCCCTCCCATGTGCTCCGTGCCATGGGGCGCCCGGCGCAAGAGGCTCGTGGAGCCATCCGGCTTTCCCTGGGCAAAGAGACGCGCGAGGCTGACATGGACACGACAGTTCAGGTGCTCACGGAGACCGTCGAACGACTGCGCTCTATTTCCAGCGATAGGGGCTGAGCATGGAAGATGTTCAGAACCGCAAGGATCCGCGTGGCGTTCCCATCGACCATGTCGGCGTCGGGGGACTGCGCTGCCCCATCACGGTTTACGATCGACAGAACGAGCGCCAACCCACCGTGGCCGATATCGCTCTCTCGGTAAGCCTTCCGCACGACTTCAAGGGCACGCACATGAGTCGCTTCGTCGAGATACTCAACGCGCACCGCGGCGAGATTACCATGACGACGCTGCCGGCGATGCTGGCTCAGCTCAAGCTGCGGTTTGCCGCCGAGAGCGCCCGCGTCGAGGTGGTGTTTCCCTACTTCCTCGAGCGCACGGCGCCTGCTTCTGGAGCCAAGGCGCTGATGGACTACGATTGCTGGTTTCACGGCGAGTCCAATGGCGGCGCCGACGACTTCGTGCTCGGTGTGCGCGTGCCAGTGACCTGCCTGTGTCCCTGCAGCAAAGCGATCAGCGACTATGGTGCTCACAATCAGAGAGGCCATGTGACGATCGAGGTTCGCAGCGCTTCCGATGAGAGCGGGCATCCGGTGATTGTTTGGATCGAGGAGCTCGTCGAGCTCGCCGAGCAATCGGCCTCTGCTCCTGTCTACGCGTTGCTCAAGCGCGAGGACGAACGCCACGTGACCATGCAGGCGTTTGACAACCCCGTGTTCGTGGAAGACGTGGTGCGCAATGTCGCAGTCAAGCTTCGAGAGGATCAGAGAATCACTTGGTTCAACGTGCGAGCCGAAAACCAGGAGAGCATCCACAACCACGGAGCCTTTGCGCAGGTCGAATGGCCCCACGGCTCGGGAACTCGTAAGAGGTCGAACGGACGGCAGGGGTGTTGAGAGGGTTGGGACAATTTCTCTGTTCTTGACGCCACCCTGGTCGATCAATAGGGTGAGGTTATGGATACAGCCAAGCATACTGCCTATTGGAGAGACAGCGCCGGCGAAGACTGGAGCGCGGCCAAAGCCCTTTTAGAAAGAGGCCATCTGCGGCATGGGCTGTTCTTCGTGCATTTGGCCATCGAAAAGACCCTGAAGGCGTGCGTGGTTTCCCGCACCCAGAAGATGCCACCCAAGACCCATGACCTGCTCCGCCTTTCTTCCCTTGCGGGGCTGACGCCGAGCGGCGAACAATCCGTGTCTTTGACCCTGATCGGTCGATATTGCATGGAGGGACGGTACCCCGATTCATGGGGTGGTTCTCCCGATGAGGAAGAGGCAAGCGACGTCGTGATTCGAGCACAGGAGATATCGAAATGGTTGGAGACGCTGTTCGAAACATAGTGAACGACTACGTCGCCGCGCTCGAGGCCCTTGGCGTTCCTGTGAGCCGCGTTGTGCTCTTTGGCTCCTGGGCGCGTGGCCAGGCCAACGAGTGGAGCGATATCGACGTGGTCGTCATCTCCCCGATCTTCGACGCCCCAAACTCTCGCTCTCTATCGGCGTTGCTTTGGAAGGCACTCATCTGCGTGGGTGGTTATCTCGAGCCAGTTCCGTGCGGTGAGCGGCGTTGGATCGAAGACGACGAATCGCCGATTATCGAAATCGCCCGCCGTGAGGGCGTCGAGGTCTACCGCGCCGCCTGAGCAGCGTTCATAGGCGCCACATCGCGGTCTTTCGCACCAAACCCAAGCCTAGCCCGTAGGGGTTCTTTTCTACACGGGCTCATGGCGAGGCTTGCTCAAAGGCTTTTTCGAGCAGCTCAACCAGCTGATCAGCCGAAAGTTGCCTCTCAACCTTGCGGCCGTTGACGTATGCGCAAGGAACCTTGTCCACATGGTTCATCATCGCTTCCCGCCGGGCAGCGGCGAGGCGCTCGGTTGTTCTGGCACTTGCGTACTCGATCTCGAAGGCGTCTTTGTCGAGCCCTTTGAGAAGGGCCCATTTCGTCAGCAGGCAAAGCTTGAAATCATCCTGGTGAGCAAAAACATGAAGCAGGTACGGCCAGAACATGCCTTGGTCAGCTGCCGCATAGAAGGCCCGGCCGCAGGCGGCACGATCATCTGCTTCTGTAGGAAAATAGGGCCGAAGATACAAACGGACCTTGCCTTTCAGACGACCGCCGACCACCTCCCGGTAGAGCTTGGGGATCAACTCTGCGCAAAGCTCGCTTCGACCACAGGCGTACAGCACCAAGACAACAGGTGCATTCGGGTGTCCAGCGCTCATGCGCGGATCCAGCTCGATGGTGGTTTCTGGCCCCTGGGTTGTGAGACCAGGCTGCGCAATAGCCACATCGGGCCAGAAGAGCATCGAGCAACAAAGGACGAAAATGGCGATGGGTGCTCTTCTCATGGCGTTACTCCTTGCCCCCTTTATTCGCGAAAGCGCTCAGGGCGAAACGCTCCTCAACCAGGCGTCCCACTTCTCGAGGGCGGCCCTGTTAGCAGCCGTTTCGGGCTCCTCCATCGGATCGTATCCGAAGGTGCCCTGGGCGAGCTTTTTCAGCGCATCCAGTGCTTCGCTCCTGAAGATGGGCAGCTTCCCGTGTTTCATTTCATCGAGGAGGTGAGCCTTTCCCTTTGTCGGATCCAGCTCGAGCAACCGCTGGGCGAGCGCGGTCTTGAGCTCCTCTTCGTCCGTGCGCTCAATGGCGCTCAGAATAGCCGCAGCGTCTCTTTCTTCGCTGAGCAGCGCTCGCTGTTGCACGAGATCCAACGCGGAAAGGCGCGCGAGCAGATCACCCTTTGCATCGTGCGCTTTCCACTGCCCGCCGTCCACTTCCAACGCGGCGCAATCGTTCCCTCCTCCGGACAGTCCGGTCCCGAGGGCATAGAACGCGAGCACTATCGCAACCACGGCGGCAAGACCTGCGCCGAGATGAGAAGTGGCTTTCCCGCGCCGTTTTGATCTCACGACGTACAGCGCGAGCGCGACGAGAAGGAGCGCGACGCCGTATACAGCGACCACCATCGGGCCGCTCGGGAGGTCTAAGAGGTAGCTCCCCACCAGGCCCACGAAGCTCACGATGGTCCCCGCGGCCCAGCCGATGAGGAGCTGGTGCACGAGGCGGTCGGTGATCGACATCGCCATGATCGCCGGGACGACGAGGAAGACGAACACCAGGAGTACGCCCGCGGTGTTGACCGAAATCGTGATGACGAGCCCGAACGACATATAGAAGAGGAAGTCCCAGAGGCGCACGCGCACGCCCTTTTCGAACGCACCTTGAGGATCGTTGGAGATGAGGAGGAACTTGTCGCGGAACAGGTAGTGGAAGGCGCCCACTCCGGAGTAGACGGCCGCCGCGATTGCGACGGTCTGCCACTCCACCCAGAGGATGGTGCCGGTGAGGATTTCCTTGATGTGCTCCGCTCCGTGGGGCGCGCGGTCGATGACCAGGATGGCGACAGCGGCGGCGAACGCATAGATGAGGCCGATCACTGCCTCCTGCGGGATCTTTTCCTTCCTGAACCGCGTCAGGGAGAAGACCGCGGCGCCGATGAATGTGAACAGAAGCGAAAAGACATACGCGCCCGTCGACTGCGGCGAGATGCCGAACATGAAGGCGACTATCGTCCCGAGCGCCGCGATCTGCGCAAGCGCGAGGTCCACGAAGATCACCTTGCGCTTGATGACGTGGATTCCCAGGTAGGAGTGAATCCCCACGAGCACGAGGCATTCCAGGAACGGCAGCAGCATGAGTTGCCAGGGAGACATAATGTGTCTTTCCTTTCGGAAGAAGGGCCGGGCAGGGCGACGGTTATCGAATGCCGTAGCCCGTCCTCAGGCTGTTGACCCACGTGTCGACGAGCTGGAAGTAATTCTTCACCTGCGGCGTTCCCTCGACCGACAAAGGGACGATGATTGGCTTGGCGCCGACGGAGCGGCAGATCATCTTCACCTTGTTCTCGTCGTAGAAGTTGGCCGCCAGCACGACCTTCACGTCGAGGCGCTTCATGTTCTCGATGAGCCGCTCCACGTCGCCAGGCGACGGCGGGATGGACGGCTTGGGCTCCACCTCGCCGATGACGTCGATGCCGAACAACTGCGAAAAGTAGATCCAGTTCTTGTGGTAAGTGACGAGCTTTTTGCCGCGCAGGGGGCGCATCTCCTGCATCCACCCGCCGAGCTTTTCGATGAGCTTCGCGCCGCCCACCTCCTTGCCCTCGAGGAAGGAGATGAGGTTTCCGGACTGCGCCAGGCGGTCGAGCGTCTTGCCGCCGAGTAGGGCGACGAGCTCCTTGCCGTACAGCCGCTCGTCGATCGCGTTCTTGAATTTCTTCAGGCCCGCGGCGTAGTACGCCTCGTTTTTCGAGTCGACCTTCTTGAGGCCGATGGCGATGTTTGTCGCGATCACCTTCGCGTTGATGGGGCTCGTATGGACGTGCGGGTTTCCGTACACATGCACGCCGCCCTGACCGCGATCGACGATTTTCGGGATCTCCAGCATCGCAATTCCATCCGACACGGCAACGTACCCGACCTGTCCCTCGCGGATCAACCCGTTCTGCGACTTGTCGATAACGCTTGGCGCCCACAGCTCCAGGTCGAGCCCGGTCGTGAGGAAGAGGTCTGCCCGCGACAGCCTGTCTGCATAACTCGGCTTGGGCAGAACGAAATGGGAGTCCTCGTCCCCTTTCGCGATCGCCTCGACCTTGACTTTGTCTCCGCCTATCTCCCGCGCGATTGCGGCGTAGTCCGTAAGGGTGGAGACGACGTAGATCTTTCCACCCTCCCTCGCGTGAACAGCGAGCGGCGCAGAAAATAGCCCAGCGCATAGAAGCGCTACCACCATGCAGGGCGGCGAGCCGCCGAGACCGCGCGTCTTCTTATCGTTCCCATGTATCGTCATGATCGTGTCTCGCTTTCTTCTCATCAGTAGCGTTCGTGTTTGTGGGGACCGGCGCTGAACGTCGTCTGCAGGAGCACGCGATGCTCCGGGTCCATCCCCTTGCAGTCAGCCCAATCGATGTAGTTGTATTCCAGGCGGAGCCGCACCCACGGGCTCTGCCACCACGTGATGTACGGCGCGACACCCCATGTGTACTCGCCGTCGCTGTCGAGGACGAACGGCTGCGTCAGGTCGCCGCGAGCACCGAAGTACCAGTTCTGTACGGGCTTGTACTGCACGTAGGAGTAAGCACCCCACGACTTGATCGTATCTCCGCCCGTATCGGTGGCCACCTGCTTGTAGGCGTACAGGAACTCGCTGCGCCAGGTGAATCCCCGGTACTTGGACTTGTTGACCGGCTCCCAGTTCAGCGTTAAGTCGGCGCCGCCAACCGCTGTCAGGCGCCAATCGCCGTCGTTCTCCACCGATGACGTGGTCGTGGAGACGATGCTGAGCGTGTTCCCGTCGGAGTCGTAAAACGTCACGGGGTTCCCGTCGGAGTCGTAGAGCTGGACCGGAGTCTCGCTCTCGACCGTCTTGCCCCACGCATTGTTCACGCCAACGAGGCCGCTGAGGCCCAGCTCCAGGTACGTATCGCGGTTGAGATCCCAGTAATTGCGGACATGGACGAGGCCGCTCGGGACGGAAAAGAAGTCGCCCGCGAACAACTTTTCGTTCTGTCCGTTCGTCGCCTGCACCTCCACCTCGAGGTGGTCCGCCCACAAGGGGGGCAGGGTGACGAGGAAGCTCAGGCCCGTCTGGACCAGGGGCCCGCCGAAGTGCTCCGTGAGCACGAGCGGGTAGGCGAACTGGTCGAGCCCAGGCGCGTGCCATCTGTTGACCACGCCGAACTGCTGGTGGAACTTGCCTACAGTGATCGAGAGGTTCTCGGCCAAGGCGTTCCATGTGATGTACACCTCGCCGAGCTCTACCCCCGAAGGCGAGACGCCTACCACGACCTTCATGAGGGAGAAAGGGTCGAGGTTTGCCTGGAAATGGATCCCGGCGACCCGCGGGAAAAACCCCGTTCGTCCGCCTTGGGCCGAGTAGATTTCGCCATTTTGGTAAACGAATCGGCCGAAAAGATCTCCCACGATGCTCAGCTCGGGGTTCAGCGCTTGCAGGGAACGCTCACCGCCTTTGAAGGACTTTGTCGCAAGCTTCTCCTCGTCCTCTTCCGGGGCTGCGGTGATCGCCGTCTCGGCGTCCGCCTTCAACTCCTCGAGCTCCCGCTTCTCGTCGTGCTTCTTGAGCGCCTCGACCTCCGCTTTGAGCGCTTCGAGCTGGGCGAGCACCTCGGGCGGAACGGCGACCGTCGGCGTCGAGGGCTGCTGTGATTGTGTTGCCGCGGTCGGGGCCGCTTCCGTACGGGCTTTATTCTGTGCCGATGCCGCACCCGGGACGAGTATCGCCGCGGTGAACAACGAGAGCATTCGAATCTGCGTGTTTCTCTTCATCAATGCGCACCACCTTTCTTTTTCACGCCGAAACGCGATCACATGGCGACCGAGGAGTGCCAAGGCGCGGGGCGTGAGTTGCCGTCGTGATTCCGAAATCGTTTTTCAGACGGCGGAGATGGGAGGTGACGTCTTGGGCGCGATGCGGATACGCGAGATCGAAGGTGCGCTCGCCTCTTTGTCGATGACAGGAGGCGAAATTTTGTCGACATGAAGAGTTGCGGTCGACGGACGCGGGATCGAGTCGGCTGAGCCGATGGATGCGAGAACGCTGCACAGAGCACATTCCTCGTGCGTTGGTGGAGGTGCGTCGTTTCCCCGCGTCACGGCAGGGCGGTCAGGCTCCGCGATGCCGTGGTCTTTTCCGAAATGGCGATCTGCGTCGGTGTGCTCGACGACTTCGTTGCGATGGTGCTCTGGGCAGTATTTGTGCCCGTGATTGGAAAACTCGAAGTGAAAACCTCGAGCGGCAGGTCCAATGCTAAGCCAGATGGTGAGATAGGCGAGAACGAGAAGCCGCACCGCGGTTCCAATGTCGCAGCAAACGCCCAATGCTTTGTCTATCGAATTTCTCAAAACAAAATCTTTTCAGCGCACCGAGCAGCCACCGTTTTATTAGGATCGGATATCAACCTCAGATATCCTGTCAAGGCATAAGCAAATATCGATCCAACGCAAAGTGAAACTCAGTCAAGCTATTTGTCGTTGGCTTAAGCACTCGACCTCGGGTTACAGTCTCATCTGCGCGACCTCGACCTCGGGTTACAGTCTCGTTTGTGCGACTGCCTACAAAGCAGAACAGGGAGCTTCGCTCCAAGTCGATGGCGAAGGTGGCTCAGCCTGGAGTCGCCGCGCTATTGGCTTCTTTGTTCGGCTCGTGCCGGCGATGCGAAGGCGAGAGGACTCCATAGAGCACCGGCACGACGAAAAGCGTCAATACGGTCGAGCTGAATAGGCCCCAGACGATCACCGTCGCAAGCGGTCGTTGGACATCGGAGCCGAGCCCCACGGCCATCGATGCGGGGAGCAGGCCAAAGATCGCCACGATCGCCGCGATGAGAATGGCTCGAAGTCGTTGAAGCGCTCCTTGGACGATGGCCTCGAAGAGCTCG
>JALOQD010000463.1 GCA_025453525.1 Myxococcota bacterium | reverse complement strand
TCACCGCGGTCGGCATGACCGCCCTCCTGCCCCTGGGCAAGGCGACGGTGACGCTGGCCTGGAAGGGCAACACGGTGCAACCGCTGGTCAATGGCAAGGACACCTCAGTGCGCGCCAATCGGCTGGATTGGCTCACTGCCTTTGGCGCCGTGTGCCGGGACATCGCCGAGTTGGACGGCTACTCCGAACCGCCCGCCGGACTGGGCGACCTGTTGGTGGTGTCAGGCCACGACGAAGTCGATAGCATCGGCCACGGGGAAGCCCAGACCCTGATCCGCCACCTGCAGATCGAGGTGGAGCGACTCGCCAGGCTGGTCCGAAAGCTCCACCGCTGGGGTTTCGAGCAGGTGCATGTGGTTACCGACCACGGCTTCATCCTGCTGGATGAGGAGCAACTACCGGAAGAGGTGCCGTGCGAGAAAGATTGGTGTCACGTCCGCAAGGAGCGCTACGCCTTGGTGCCTGCGAGCGCGGATCTGCCGCTAGTCACCTTCCCCTGCACCTGGGACGCCAGCGTCCGCGTCGCGGTCCCACCGGGTCTGGCCTTCTTCATGGCCGAGAAGTCGTTTTCGCACGGTGGTGCTGCCGTTCAGGAGCTGATCATCCCGCACCTGACCTCCAAGAGTTATCCGGTGACCGCGAAACGGGTTGGGGTCGAGGTGGTGATGCCGACCACCCAGTTGGTGCGCACCGCGGTGAAGGTCATCCTGCGGCCGAAGACCGGCCCATCCGGGCATGGCCAAATGTCCCTGTTCTCTGAAACGGGCAGGACCCTCACACTGGACGTTCGGCGCTATGGTGGGGAGGCCGCAACGGGCAGCGCCTCGGTGCTGGCCTCCGGACCCAAGGAACTGCGGCTCGAACCTCAGGATCAGGAACAGACCGTGACGCTGTTTTTCCACACGGCAGCATCTTTCAAACAGGGCGAGCTTTTGGAGCTGGATATCCGCGATAACGAGACGACCGAGCAGTTCCCCTCGGGCGGTATCAAACTGAGCGTTGGCCGGGATATGTAGCCACTGATATGAACCAATCACCGCTGATTCTGGACGATCTGGATCGACTCGCCAACGAGGCATTTCCCGGCCTGGTCGTGCGCAAGGATCTTCTGCGCAGAATGCGTAGCGCCTATGGCGTGCCGGCATTCGTGATCGAGTTCCTCCTGGGCAAGTACTGCGCCTCGACGGACGAGGACGTCATCCAAGAGGGTCTGGAATTCGTTCGTGAGACCCTATCGGCCAAGTACGTCAAGCCAGACGAGCGGGAGGCGGTGAAGTCCTCCATCAAGCGCCACACCCGCTACGAGATCATCGACAAGATCTCGGTACGGCTGGTCGAGACCCATGACAAATATTGGGGCCGTCTGTCGAACCTCGATCTGGATTATATCAACGTCGAGGACAGTCTGGTCCACGAGCATGATCGATTGCTGATGGGCGGCATCTGGGCGGAAATCGTGCTGCGTTACGATGACGCCTATGTCTTCAAGGGCCAGAATCGCCCGTTCTTTGTCGAGAGCCTGCGCCCCATCCAACTGTCAAACCGCAATATCGACAGCTTCGTCGCGGCCCGGAATCGATTCTCCAGCGACCAGTGGCTCGATCTCATCATGCGCTCAATGGGTTACGAGCCAAGTCACCCCTATTACACGCGGCGCCGCAAGCTGCACTATATGCTGCGCCTGGTCCCGTTTGTAGAGAAGAACTTCAATCTCGTGGAGCTGGGGCCGCGAGGGACCGGCAAGAGCTTCGTCTATCAGCAGCTCAGCCCCTACTGCCACCTGGTGTCCGGTGGCCAAACCACGACAGCCCAGATGTTCGTTAATCTGAGCACCGGACAGCGGGGCCTGGTGGCCTTGTGGGATGTGGTCGCGTTCGATGAGGCAGCGGGCATCCGCTTCACGGACAAGAGCGGCATCAACATCATGAAGGGGTATATGGAGGACGGAACCTACAGCCGCGGGCGTGACATCATCACCGCCGAGGGCGCGGTCGTCTTCGTTGGCAATATCGATGGGGATATCGAGACCATCGTGCGCACCTCGAACCTTTTTTACCCCATGCCTAAGGAGATGGACACCGCCTTTTTCGACCGAATTCACGCCTATGTACCGGGGTGGGAGTTCCAGAAGACGTCGGATGCGACCTATACGGACCACTTCGGGGTCGTAACCGATTATCTGGCCGAGGTATTTCGAGAGTTGCGCAAGCGCAGCTACGCGGACTATGCCGAGCGGGAACTCCGTTTTGGCAGCCATTTGGGCGGACGCGACCAGAAGGCCGTGCGCAAGACAGTGTCCGGACTGGTCAAGCTCCTCAATCCGAACGGTGAGGTAACCAAGGAGGAGCTGACTGAGTACGTCGGCTACGCGATGGAGATGCGGCGCCGGGTCAAGGAGCAGCTCAAGAAAAGGGGCGGCCTTGAGTATTGGGATACCAGCTTCTCCTATATCGACAAGCAGTCGGGGCAGGAGACCTTTGTGCCGGTCCCGGAAATGGGCGGCTGTTCCATCATCACCGAGGAATGCTTGCCCGCGGGAAGCGTCTACACCATCGGCAGCGACAGCGCCGACAATCGCCTCTCGCTGTTTTTGCTGCAAACACAAATGAATCGCGGGTCCGGGCGCATCGTGGCCCTCGGCAACCTGTCGCCCAAAATGAAGGAAGCACTCAAGACCGCGGATGCCTATCTCAAAGCCAATCTGAAGAACCTGGGTATCGACCATGATCTGAAGGCTTACGACTTCACGGTACAGGCGATCAATCTGAATCAGGCACAGGAGGGAGCCGAGACCGCCGTCGCCTTTTTCATCGCCTTGGTGTCGAGCCTGCTCGATAAGCCCGTGCAAAACCAAACCGTGGTACTTGGCGAGATGAGCATCCAGGGCCTGCTGCTTAAGGTCAATGCCCTGCCGGAACGTATGCAACTCGCCGTCGAGGCCGGCGCCAAGCGCATCCTGATCCCGAGCGAGAATAAGCGCGACCTGCCTGAGGTGCCTGACGCTATCCTGACGGCGATTCAGTGGCAGTTCTATGATTCACCGACCAAGGCGGCGATCTTGTCCCTTGGGGTCGGGTAATTGGGATTAGGACCCGGAGTTGCCCGCCTGAGCCCTCCGATCCCCCCGGAGTCCGACCGCCGGCGGATCTGGGCCCTGGCGATCTCGACACCCCCACCGGTGGTTACCGCTATGACCGCCGCATCCTGGCCGGCTTGGCCGGTCTGGGCTGGCGGGTGGAGTACCGCACCCTGGACACCAGCTTTCCGTCACCGACCCCAGCGGGCAGGGAGCAGGCGCGGCAGGTGCTCGCGGCTATCCCGAATGGCGGCATGTGCTGGTGATGTGATCCTGACAGACTTTTATCTGCCAATAACCGCATAATGGCGACATTCTAAGCCAAGGACGCAGCGTTGGTAGGAGCCTCGGTAACATCTGGCGGGTAGCGATGGCTTGCATGTCCTGCACATGATCCCGTGCCTTGAAGAGACGATCATCCGATGCCGAACGAACCCTGGGTCTCCGTAGAAGACGTAGCAAACCACCTCGGCATCACCAAGGACGCCGTGTACCCTTTGACCAACCCCAAGGATCTGCCTGCGCAGAAAATTGGTCGGCTTTGGCAATTCATGTTGTCCGACGTAGGCCATCGGGTTAAAGCGAGCGGCACCGAGTCAGCTGGCAGCGAGCCTGAAACCGTGCCACCCGGGAGGGACTAGCCGTGGCTAACTGTCAAGCAACGCGGGTTCCTGGGCTCGATCCCGACGCACCCTATTACTCTCGCCTGTCTGCGCGGTCCGCGCTATACACGGATTTTCGCCTTCTCTTGGAGGCCCAGGATATGGCCCTGACCGCAGAGCGTTACCGAGGCCTGGTCGTCGACGACAACTGCCTGGCGCGGTCGTCAGTCGCCTCCCGACGCAAACTTTGGAAGGAACTGCGTTCCCGCTATCGGCTTGATGCGGGCGACCCGCTCTTTTCAGCATTCTGGGCGCAGTGGCAGCGCAGTGATTCCGAGACCGAGCGCACCCTGACCGCCTATATGTTGTTCGCGCTGAATGATCGTCTGGTGGCAGACCTTGGGATGAACTGGCTATTTCCGCTGCTGCGCCGAGCACCCATGCAGGTTCGGGTGGCTGACGTCCGGGCCTTCCTAGTGCGCTCTGCCGAGCAGCACCCCGAGGTGCTCCACTGGTCCGAGGAAACCACGCGAGCCGTTACCCAAAAGTACTGTGCCAGCATTCGTGACTTTGGGCTGGCGGTTGGCGCTGTACGCAAGCGCACTGTCCGACCCGCCCTCTACGGCGCGCCAGTCCGACTGCTCGTGACCGCCTTGCGCCTGGTTG
>JALOQD010000173.1 GCA_025453525.1 Myxococcota bacterium | reverse complement strand
CCGCGGCTGGGTGAGCGCGCAGTAGTCCTGGAGCCACTGTTTCATCGTGGAGGCGGCCGGCCCGTGGATGGTGAAGGTGTGGCCCAACGCCTCATTCAGCTCGAGCGCCCGGCACACCATGCGGCCGATGTCGGCTCCCGCCACGGGGTGGATGGTGGCGGGTTGCCTGCCCAGGACCGAGGCACGGCTGCCTCGGACGAATCGGGCCAGGGACTCCATGGGCCACGTGGGGCGGACAATGACCCAGGGGACGCCGCTCTGCTTCAGATGCTCCTCGGCCTGGAACTTGGCGTCGATCATCGGGAAGGAGCGCCGCTCTGTGGCCACGCTGGGTCCCGAGATCAGGACGACCCGTTCGATCCCGTGCCCGCGGGCCAGGCCCACAACGTTCTGGGTGACCCTGAGATCGAGGTACGGGTCGAGCAGGTCGCTCACGCAGATCAGCACGGCATGGCAGCCGGCCATGGCGCGCTCCAGGTCTTCCACCCGATTGGCGTCACCCGGCACGAGGTCCACCCGCGGGCCAAAGTGGGCGCGCGCCTGCGTCGCACGGCGGCTGGTGACATGAACCTTCCAGCCTGCCGAGTCCAGCTGCCGGACGATGGGGGCGCCCACCACACCTGTACCACCGATGACAAGAACGCGCCTGTCTCCCTGATCGCCAGGAATCTTGATGCATGAATTGACGTCGATCATGACGCACCCCCCGATCTCCGTTGGGCCTGCAGCCCATGGGCCACTGCGGGCAGCTGAGGTAGAGGATTCGTGCGCTCGTAGATGCGCGCGAAGAACCAGTCGAAGGCCTTCCCGAGGGCCTTCTTCATTGGCCCGAGATCGGTCGGATAATAGTAGTCGGAATCGAACCAGCCCCGGTCCCGGTAGTAGACGAAATCACGGTTCTCGTCCGTGAGCGTCTGCTTGACGCAGGTGCGCCCCATCCTGAACCCCAGGAGCTGGAATAGCGACGGTGCGGCATGAGCGGGCTTCGCGAGCTGCGCATGGAAGCGCCGGCTCTGTCGAGCGAGAGCCCTGTTCATCTTCTGCAGGTCCTTGGCCGTCGCCGGCTCGAGCGCGGTGATACAGCTCCCCTTCACGACGTTGCAGCCCAGGCAGGTCCCGACGAACCGAAGATACTTCTCGATCTTCTCTCCGCCAATGAATCCCTGGGCGACGATGCCAGTGAAGGTCTTGCCGAACAGGACAGGGCGGTGGAACATATACCCGAGCCGGTCGAGGAAGGCCTTCATCGTCGAGGAGACCTGAAACGAGTAGTTCGGCGAGGCCAGAACGATGCCGTCGGAGGCGAGCATCTTCTCGATGAGCAGGTCCCGGTCGCCCCTGAGCGGGCAGCGTTCCTCGCCCCGTTCGAAGCACAGCTTGCAGCCGCGGCACAGGCCGAGCTCGTGCTCGCTCAGGAAGACGATCTCGGTTTGGACGTCGTCGTGCGCCTCCAGGTTGTCCAGGAACTGGCGCGTGGCCCGGTAGGTGAGCCCTCGCTGCTTTCGGCCGCTGCCAACGAAGGCGGTGACGTACTTCTTCTGCGACTCCTTCATGGTTCACTTCGCCCCTTTCCCGGCCTGACAGCTCCGGATCCATCGTGAAAGGAATGGAGACTTCGCCTCGAGCGCGATGCCCTCGATGCTGGCCAGCTCATCGAGCAGGTCGGCGTCGACCCTCGTGCCGGCTCCGAGCACCACGCGTATTGAGCAGCCTCTTGATTTCTGCGCCTGACAGTGGGCTTCGAGCTCGGAGAGCGCGGCTCGGTCGAGAAGACCCTGGAAGAGGATCGTGGTGAGCTCACTGCTCGTCTGGAGGTCAAATCGATGTGTCATCTGCCGCTCCCGCGTTCGGAAGGCAGTAATAGCAAGAGCCGGGCCATACAGAAATGCCTAGCCAATACAACCACTAACACGACGCGCGGGCCGGGAATGTTCAAATATGGCTAGCAATATGTTGTCAGTCGCAATATGCTGCGAGCTGTCGAGGTGGCCATGAGTCAACCAATTATCGAGCTCGCCCTGGCCGTTTGCGAGAAACCCGTTTCGGTGGACACGCTGGTCGAGTGGGGCCTGGCAAAGCCGAGCGAGCTCATTGCCTGGCTCGACTCGGCCCGGGCGCGAAAGGTGGTCATTGAGGACGAGTCGCCTGGACCGGGTCATTTCAGGTTGGGCGACGAGGCGCGGGCGCGGGCGCTGACCAACGCGACCGAGGAGGAGTTCCGCCTTCTCGCACGCCAGCCAGCGCTAGTTCCAGAGCTACTGGGCACCGCACGGCGCGAGCCCTCGAATCGCAGCGCGGGCACGGCCGCCAAGTTGTATCGCGCGGTATTCGAGTCGGTGCAGCCGGAGGCATTCGCCGGGGGGCCAGCGGGGTTTGTCGAAGCGCTCTTGGAGGGATTGCGATTGTACCGAGGCGTATGCGTGTTCCTTGGCGATACCTTGGACCGCGCGATCGCCATGGCAACCGAGCGCGGCGACCTCGCATCGCAGGCGCCATTGCTCGCCGCACGCGCGCTGAACACCGCGCAAGGTCCTCTCCCCGACGACAGTGAGGCGCTGCTCTCAAGGGCGCGCGAGGCCGCCGAGGCCGTGGGTGGAAAAGTCCGGTCCGAAGTGCTCACCTACACCGCGGTCAGCCTGGTGTACGCGGGCCGCCTACGCGATGGCATCGCGGCCTTCGAGTCTCTGCTCGGCGACGTGCCTGTGGATCTGTTCTCGGAGAACCGGCCGCTCGTCGATCCGGGCGCGCTGTGCGTCCTCGCTGTCGCCTACTCGGAAACGGGCCAGCAGCCGCGGGCTCTCGATCTCATGCATCGGCTCCTCGCCCTCGGCGAGCGGCTGGGAGCGTCCGAGATCAGCAACCTGGCGAAACTCTTTCTGGGTCTCCTGCACGCAACGCATGGCGAGCACGAGGCTGCCCTCGATTTCGCGGAGAACGCCTACGGCCAATTCATCTCCGGAAACGCCGAGCCGGTCCTTGGCTGGTTCGCTGGCCTCGCACTCTCGATCGTGCGCGCTTCCCAGGGTCGTTTTGATGAGGCCCGCGCCGCGCTTGAGGCGGGGGCGGTGGCGTGGAAGCGCGGGGGTTCCCGTCCGTTTCCGGGCATGGCGACGTATGAGGTCTTCGAGCGGCTCGAAGCCGCGGGAAAGGCGCCACTGACCGAGATCGATCTCGTGGCGGAGGCTGAGCGAGCTGTGAGGATGCAGCTCCCGCAGCCCGCGGGTCTCGGTCACCGTTTCCTCGCCTTGCGGATGGCACGGGCGGCGACAACCGAGGTGGACCTGGAGGCCGCGGCGGCTCGGCTCGAGACGTCGATCGGGCTGCTACGCGATGCCGCCGCGCTCTATGATCTCGCCCGGGTCTGCACCGAGGCTGCGGAGCTCGCGGACCGGCGCGGCCGGCACGACGAAGCGCGCCGCTGGCGGGCCGAAGCTGCCGGGGCCGCGCCGCTCCAGCGGACATCGGCGCCGCACGATGCAGCCCGCCTGCGATCTGTCGTCCTCGACCTGGGGCGGCTGCCGCTCTCTGGTCGTGGAGAGGGTTTCTGGGGCCAGATCGCGGCCCGGTTGTGCGCAGGGCTGGCCGTCGAGCGCTGCGCCCTGGTGGAGATTACCCCCGAGCCGCGTCTACTCGCCGCGCGCGGCGGCACGCGCGATTGGCAGCAGGAGGTTCTCAGTCGGGCGCGCGAGCTGCCGGACAGGCCGCTCGTGACCGAGCCTGCGAACGGTGCCGGCCAGCTCGTGCTGGTCCCATTTGCAGCGCCCGATCTGGAGCGGCGCGGCCTTATCGCGTTGGAGAACGTGCACGCGACACGATCCGTGGCAGGTCAAGACGGCGAGCTGCTGGAGGCGCTGGGCGTTCAACTCGGGGTGCTGCTCGGCAACGTAACGCTATGGCAGGAGCTCGCTCGGGCGCGTGAGCGTCTCGAGCAGGAGAACCGCTACTTTCGTGAAAGCGTCCCGGCGGCCGCGGCGGGTTCGCAGATGGTCGCGCACTCGCCTGCCATGCGTGAGGTGATGGGGCTGGTCGCCCGGGTGGCGCCATCGAGCACCGCGGTGTTGGTCACCGGTGAAACCGGAGTGGGAAAGGAGCTTGTGGCCCATGAAATTCACCGCCAGAGCCCACGGCGCGACGGGCCGTTCATCGCGGTGCACGTCGCCTCGCTCTCGCCCGGGCTGGTGGCGAGCGGACTCTTTGGCCACGAGCGCGGAGCGTTCACCGGCGCGACCGAGCAGGCCAAGGGGCGCTTCGAGCTCGCCGACGGCGGCACGCTGCTGCTCGACGAGGTCGGCGAGCTGTCGCTGGAGGACCAAGTCAAGCTCCTTCGGGTCCTGCAGGAGGGCGCCTTCGAGCGCGTTGGCGGGTCGCGCACCCTGCGGTCGGACTTCCGCCTGATTGCGGCGACCAACCGCGACCTCGAGGCCGAGGTGCGCGCGGGCCGTTTTCGAGAGGATCTTTACTTCCGGCTGTGCGCCTTTCCGATTCGAGTGCCACCGCTGCGCGAGCGGCGTGAGGAGGTCCCAACGCTTGCGCTCCTCTTCCTGGAACGCGTAACGCGACAGCGTGGCGTGCGCTTCGATGGCATCGGGGAAGCGGACATGGAGCGGTTGATCAACTGGGACTGGCCCGGCAACGTACGCGAGCTCGTGCACGTCATCGAGCGTGCTTCGCTGCTGTCTGAGCCGCCCAGGCTTCGCATCCCGCCGCTCGAGGGGGGGCTCGTGCGTGCGCCAGTGACGACGCCCAAGGCTGCACCGCGGGAAGACTCCCTTGTGACTCTGGCTGAGGCCGAGCGCCGCCACATCACCAAGGTGCTGGAGCACACAGGGGGGCGTGTGACCGGCTCGGGTGGTGCGGCCGAGATCCTGGCGCTCAAACCCTCGACCCTCAACTTCCGGATCCGAAAGCTCGGCCTGACCGCCCTGCTCGGCGAGGTCCGCTCGCGGAAGCCGTCTCGCCAACATCCTGGCTGAGGAAAGGAGGTCAGCCCCATGACATACTACAATGCTATGGACTAAATCGCGGGGTCTGATACCAAATCCAGCCTGCGGCCCACGGCCAAAGAGCTCGCAGACCTCATCTAGCCGGCCCCTTCACAAGCCACCTTCGGACATCCCAAGCGCTTTCTGTGGCACATGATGAGCACTTTTCGAGACATCCCCTGTCCAATCCTCGACATATTTACTTTAATTCTAATATGTTACAGAAACAATGAAGATGGCACGGAATCTGCTTAATTCCCAAGTACCCCGAGGGGACCGACACAGGAGGAGGCCCATGTATCCAATAAGAGGCAATATCGCGACTTGGACAGCGGTGCTCGGCTGGATCCTGCTTTCCGCCTGCAGCGACATGGCGAGCGACGCCGAGTGGGGCGGCACACCACCCGCAGACGACTATGACACCGGCGGCGGGGACGGGGCGGGAGAAGGCGAAGGAGAGGGAGAAGGGGAAGGCGAGGACACCCTGCCCCCAGAGCAGGAGGAAGCGCCCGACTACCTCGTGCCCAAGGGCTCTGGCCGGTTCGTATTCATCTCAGACACCCCTGCCGACACGGTGGTGGTCGTGGACTCCGAGACCCTGGCCATCGAGCAGGTGCCTGTGGGCGCCCGGCCAACCCATGTCGTGCCCCTCGGTGACGACAATGCGGCGGCGGTGATCAGCCTCGGCGCAGACCTCGTGACCCTGCTCCAGGCCGCGCCAGAGCGCAGGGTGAAACCCGAGGAAATCGAAGTGCGTCCAGACACCAATGCCTTGGCAGCCTCTGCCGATGGCTCTCGGCTCATCGCCTGGTTCAACCCGAGCTTTGCCGAGATCTCCGGCGCGCCAGCCACGGATCAAGAGATATCAATTATTGACACGACCCCGGGCGATACGGCGGTGCGACACACCACCGTGGGGATGCATCCGTTCGCCGTGCGCTTCTCCGCCGATGCCAAGAGGGCGTTCATACTGACCGAGAGCGGCATCAACATCGTGGATCTCGACGATCCCAAGGCCGGCCGCCCTGCCCTGCTCTCCCCCCTCGAGGCCGGTTCTTTTGACCCTGATCTGACGGATATCGCCATCGCCCCGAACGGTGAGCTCGCCCTGATCCGCGCCGAGGCCTTGAAGGAGCTCGTGACCGTCTCCCTCGTTTCTGGCGAGAACGATGTTCGCCACTACGAGCTGCCCGAAGCTCCCACGGACCTGGACATCGCTCCAGACGGCAGCTTCGCAACCATCGTGCTGCGCGGCAGCAAGCGCCTCGGCATCTGCGCCCTGCCGCTGCCTGAGGATCCCGGCGCTGAGCCCTGCACCTACGTGAATCTCGGAGACCGGATCGCCGGCGTGGCGAGCCTGAGCGCGGACAGCGACACAGCGCTGCTCTACACCACGGTGGCCAAGGACGAGGACGATCTGCGGCGCCTCACGGTCGTGACCGGGCTCAAGACCTCAAAAGTGGTGAGCTCGGCGCTGCTCGAGCGGCCGATCCGCTCGGTGGCCATGGGCGCCGTGGCCGACACTGCGGTGGTCGTCCACGACCGAGTCGCTGTCAAAGACGCCGCGAGCATGCCGTATGCCTACACGCTCATCTCCTTGCCGGATCTCGGCACCAAGCTCCAGCAGCTCCCGTCGGCGCCGGGACAGCTCCTGCTCACCCCAGAGGGCGACTTCGGCTTCCTGCTGCTACCGCAAGAGCGGCGCGTGGACATCCTCGACCTCAACAGCTTCATCGTCGACGGCCTGCCGCTCGGCTCCACACCCACGGCCGCGGGTTACGCAGCGAGCACGGACAAGGTGTTCGTGGCCCAGGATCACCCGAGCGGACGCATGACCTTCATCGGCGTCCACGATGAGTCGGTCAAGACCGTCACCGGTTATGGCCTCAACGATGACATCGAATACTAAAGGGAAGGAGGACATGACCATGTACCGCCAACTTCTACCGATTCTTTTCCTGGCCCTTGGCCTCGCGGCGTGCGCCGACGACTCGGAGCAGTATCAGCAGGATGTCCATGTGGTCGCCACCATGGGCAGCGGCCTGGTCCTCGCTACCGAAAACGGAAGCTCCCTCTCCTATTTGAAGGCGGATCTCGAGCGCCCCTCGTTTGAGCGCTTCTTCGAGGCCAAAGACGCCACCATCAGCTGGGTGCGCCGCGGCCCGACTGGCCCGCTCGGCAAAGAGCTGTTCGCGCTGCTCACCCCCGACGATGCCCGCGACCCCCATCAAACCGTGCGGCTCGTGCGGCTCGAGCCGCCATCGAAGGACAGCCTGGTCTACGAGCTCGCCCTGGCGTTCGGCTCTGTCTTGTTTTCCCCAGACGGGCGCACCGCCATCCTCGCCAACTTCTCGGGCGATGAAGCCCATGGGTTCTACAACCCCGGCGAGATTGCCCTGCTCGATCTTCAGGCCGAGGCGTCGAAGGACAACCCTCGCAGCCTGACCCTGGACACCAAGGGCCGGCCCATCTACAGTATTTTTTTCCTCGATCCCATCGAGATTTCCGGCCAGACCCGGCGCCTCGCGGCGGTGAGCTTGAGCGGCGCGTTCAAGCTCATCGACCTCGAGGACCCGACCGCGGCCCTGCCCATCGTGCCCCTGTCGGCCGCGAGCAACGCCAGCAGCGTAGCGGTGGTGGAGATCCAGGCTCAGTCCGAACGAGGCGCTCGTCCTGCCATGCTGTTCGTGCGGACCAATGATGGCTCGGATATCCTCGCGGTCAGCCTGACCAAGGGCGCGCTCAGCGACACTTCTCTCGCGGCATCGATCAACCAACTGGACACGGCTGGCAAGCCCCAGGGCCTGTCCCTGCTCGTCGATGAAAATACCGGGGCGTTGCATGTCATCGCGCTCGCCAACGCCCGCCTCGCGGTCATCGACGTCGACACGGCGGATCGGTTTTTTGTCAGCCTCGGCGAATCCATGGACACCCTGATCGAGCTGCCAGATGGAGACCTCGCGCTCCTGGGACAAGGCAGCACCACGGTGCGCTTTCTGGCGGTGAAAGACGTGCTGGAACTGCGCGATGGAGCCCTCACCGTGCTGAAGTTGCACCAGGCCATCTCCGATATGGTCCAGCTCGACGAGCTGCGGTTCCTGTGCGCGAGCAACGGCAGCGAGGCGCTGCTCATCGACCTGGGCAAGCGCGCCGCGACCCGGCTCTATCTGGGAGAATCAGGCTACAACTGGAATCAGGGAGAGGTGTTCGAGGACACAGCCTACCTGCTCTTGCCTGACAACGCGCTGATCGGCGTCGTAGACCTTGCGGCCAGCCACCCGTCCTCGCTCATGCTCGACGACTTCGCTTCTGCCTTGTTCCTGCTCGAGGACAAGCGCATCGGCCTGGCCTGGCACGATATCGACTGGGGGAGGGTCACGATGTTCTCCCTCGATGAACCGACCCGGGCAACCGCGGTTATTTACGACGGCTTCCTGATGGCCGGAGTGCTCGACTGAGAAGGAGGCAGAGGATGAGAGCTACATTCGCAGTGCTCGCGCTTGTCGGTATTCTATCCACGTCCACGGTGGCATCGGCTCAGCTCATCGAGGCCTCGGCCGCCATCTCACCTGTGATCGTCGGAGATCCGGCGTTTGGGGTGTTCCAGTCCGACGAGCCCCTGGAGATGCGGATCGGCGCAGACCTCCGCATTCGCGCGGTCTCATTCGCCGGCTTCGATTTCCTCCCCCTCGTGGCTTATCGTTTTGGCTCGAGCGACGGCGATGCGGCCACGGACAGCGACACGCACCTCGCGATCCACGACCTCACGGCCGGGTTCCGGCTGCGGCGCAGCCTGACCTCGTACTTCGCGTTCTTCGCCGAGCTCCATGGCGGGTTGGCGTTCGTGCGCATGGAGACGACCCAGCAGAATGCCCCGTCGGAGCGCGCCACCCACCGCGATTCGGACAAGACCTGGGAGGTCGGCGGCGGTCTCGGCCTGGCCTTTGGTCCGTCCGTAGCCTGGCTCGAATCGCGCGGCGTAAAGAAGTTCTCCTTTGCCGGAGAGCTGTCTGGCGGCTACTTGGCTCGAGGCCCATCGACCTTTGCCCCAAAGCTCGAGGCTGGAGACGAATTCAGCCTCCCGACCACCCCGGCCACGGTCTGGGGTAACCTCGACACCTCGGGGTGGTATGCCCAGATGGCGATAAGCATTCGTTTTCTGTGATGACGCGGTAAGCGCCGGAGTGTCGTCCTGCTCCGTCTCGATGCCCCCAAGCGAAGATCCTTTGCACGACCCCCTGGAACAGACCGAGATTCTTTAGCGACCGTGAGGCGAGGAAAAGGTGTCAGCCCCAGTTTTAACACCCACTGATGCGTCAGGACTTTTTGGTGGGCTGCTTGTCCATCTTTCGCTTCGCCTCTTGCTGTTGCTTGTTCGTCTTCTGTTTCTCTTCCTTCGCTTTGTCCTTCTTCCCGCCTTTGTCTCCCATCGGACATCTCCCTTCTTCAACCGCTGGCCATCAGCCAGCATTGAGCAACACTTGCGGCAGCAACGACCTCAACCGGGGCCATCCCCGAGCTTTGATCGTCACCTCCAGACCGATTTCATCTCAGATCAGTGGTACGGTTGTGGGTGTGGTGTCAAGGTGTTTCCCTGTCGTGACGAAACGATGGCCGCTCACCCTTTTGACAAAAAAACTCCTCAACCCAATAGCCTCACAACATCCATTTTTTTCTGTCAAAACCCATCTTCATTCGGACTTGGCGTGACACCGGCAATGTGCACCTCAGACTCCACGGAATAGAACCGTCAGCGGTTCTCCTCGTCCGTCAGACGAGCGGCCTCCATGAGGAGACCCTGCATGGATATCTGCAGCTCATCAGCGGAGTGGATATCCTGGGGAGCGAATTCGAACTGTCCCTTGGTCCAGCGAAACAGCTCCACCACCAAGTTGAGCGGAGATTTCCCTGTCACGCCGTCCATCTCAATATTCATCGGGCGCCCTTCGCGAACATACAACCTGCAGAGACGCGGGCCTACGACCACCACGACGCCTGTCTTTTGCTCGAGCTCCAGCATCGACAAAACTGTCGGCAATGAAACCTGTTCGATATCTCCACGAAGCGCTTTCTTCGAGGTATTTTGACTTCGTGCGGCGCTGCGCTGAAATAGGCGCTCGATCCGCAGTAGGAGCTCTTCGGCGCTGTAGGGTTTGGCGAGGTAGTCATCCACGCCGAGCTGATACCCCTTGAGTCGCTCCTTTTCGCTGTTCAGAGTTGTCTGAAATATCACAATAGTAGAGGACAGCGACGGGCGAGCGCGGATGGTTCGCAGGAAATTCCAACCATCCATTAAGGGCATGTTGACATCGGACAAGACGAGATCTGGCGGCTTGCGCAAACAGGCAGCGAGCCCCTTGAGCCCATCTTCGGCCCATGTCACCTCGTGGCCCTGCTCTGCAAGAATTCTCACTGCGTTTTCCCTATACGTCTTGTCGTCGTCGACGACCAGGACACTGAGCTTGCAGTCGAAGCGGGGCAACATGCTCGCCTCCGCTTCCCTGGCGACCGTTTGGGAAATATAGGCTTCGATCTGCTCGATGCTCTCCCACGAGACATCGAGGAACTCCAAGGCGAGCCCATGTTTGCGATTGGGATCACCATCATCGGGCCCCATGGCTCTCACGACGCGCGCAATGCAAGAGATGTCACCGCCTTCATTCGGCAGAGAGATGACGAGGTTGACCACGGCGTTGACTGGAAGAAGTGTCTCAGTGGCGATGAACAAACCGCCCTGGGATATATTTTTGGTAAAGGCGAGGACCAACTGGTCCAAGGTCGAATATTTAACGCGAAATTCCGCCCCGACGCGCGGTGACTGCCTCCTGTCTTTGGAGCTTTCTTCCGAGTTCATGCTCGCACCTTCCATTGGCAATAGTTGCGCGACATAGTTATAGGATGACTTCTTTCAGACGCTCGACCACTGTCACTCCTTAAAAAATAGACCCGCAGAAGAAGGAACGACAAGCAAAAGCCCTAGCTAGTTTCCATCCCGAAATGGGAGTTTTCCGGCGTCCTTCGGAAAGGCGAGGACTGTTTGAGTTGGATAATTCGATGTCCGAGTTCCTTTAGCCTTGGAGAAGGAT
>JALOQD010000462.1 GCA_025453525.1 Myxococcota bacterium | reverse complement strand
AAGGCACCGCTGCGCGATTTCGAGACCGCGCCGTTTTTCGAAGGCTGTCTGCCCATCGAGGAGATGGCTCGACGCGGCCAGCGCACCCTCAAGTTCGGGCCGCTGAAACCCGTGGGGCTCACCGATCCGAAGACGGGGCGTTGGCCTTATGCCGTGGTCCAGTTGCGCCGCGAGGACAAGGCAGGCACGGCCTACAACCTCGTCGGATTTCAGACGCGACTATTGCGCCATGAGCAAGACAGGGTCATTCACCTCATCCCCGCTTTGAAACAAGCACGCATCGAGCGGTACGGCCAGGTGCACCGCAATAGCTTCGTCGACGCGCCCCTCGTCCTCGACGATCAGATGCGCCTGAAGACCCTGCCCAGAGTCAGTGTGGCTGGTCAGCTGACGGGCTCGGAGGGCTATGTCGAAGCCATCGCCACGGGGCTGCTATGCGCTTGGCTGATGGCCGCGCAGCTCAAGGGACAGGTGCTGGGGCCGCCGCCGCGCACCACGGCCCTCGGTGGCCTTTTCGGTCATCTGCGCAAGGTGACGAAGAGCTATCAGCCTTCCAACATCGTTTGGGCCATGCTGGACTATGAGCCCCGCAAACGCATGCAGGGCAAGAAGGAGCACCGGCAGCAGGTCGGGGAAAAGGCGATGGCGGACCTCGAGATTTGGTTGTCGGCGGTTGATGGGACAGGAGAAAACAGGAGCCACCCATGCATCTCCAAGCTGCCTTGAACGGTCTCTTCGGAGCAGAGATCCTTCCCGTGTCCGTGACGAGCTTGCCAGCGGACGCCTCGACGAGGCGTTATCACAGGATTCTCATGCCGCGGGGCTGCGATCCCGAGAGGCTGCTCGCCATGGAGCTCCCCCCCGATGTGCTCTGCAGCGACGAAGGCATCAGTGGCGCTGCTCCGACCCGATTGCCATTCGTGGACGTGGCGCAGCACTTGAGCGCCGCAGGGCTGCGCGTGCCCGCCATTTATTGGGACGCCGCGTTGTCCGAGCGCTTGGTGTTGCTGGAGGATCTGGGGGACACCCTGCTCCTGGACAAAGTGGCTGCGGCCGACGATGAGGGTCGGCGGGCTTGGTACGGCGCAGCGGTGGAGCTTTTGTCCCAGCTTCACCAGCGCCTTTGGCCAGTGCCTAGCACATGCGTTGCGGCATTGCGGCGGTTTGACTACGATCTGCTCCGATGGGAGCTCGATCACTATCGCCAGTGGGGCGCCGAGGCCCTGCTCGACACGACGCTTCCGCCAGCGCTGCGGGGTGCTCTCGACGAGCAGTTCGACGCTCTGGCCCGGACCGTTGCAGACCTGCCCTTGGGATTTGTGCACCGCGACTACCAGTCCCGCAACTTGATGGTGCTCGGGACAGCGCCCTCAGCGCAGAGCCTGGCTATCATCGACTTTCAGGATGCGTTCGTGGGTCCGCGCCTCTACGACCTCGTGGCCTTGCTGAACGATTCCTATGTAGACCTATCCATGTCTCTCAAGCAGGAGATGGTCGAACGCTATGCCCGGCTGATGAGCCTGCCCTTCGAGCGAGCGTGGGAAGAGTTTCTGCTCATCACAGTGCAGCGCAAGCTCAAGGACGGCGGGCGGTTCGTGTTCATCGACCGCGTGCGCGGCAATCCGTCGTTCCTGCGGTTTGTGGAACCCTCGCTGCGCAGGGTGACGGAGGTCCTCGAGCAACTGCCGAAGCTGCGGGAGCTGCACCGCGTTCTCTTGAGGATCGACCCCCACAGGTTTGGCTAAGCGATCATGATGTCGTTGTCGGGGAGATGGAAGAGCGCGCTGCCCTTGGCCTTGTCCATCTCTTCTCGGCGGCGGCGGACCTCATCCATGGGGAGCAGGTCGCCGAGGAGCTTGTCCACGTAGAGAATGCCCTCGAGATGGTCGAGCTCGTGCTGCCAGAGAACGGCATTGTAGCCTTGCGCCTCTTCGAACAGGGTCTCGCCCTTGAGGGTTTCATGGGACACGCGCACCCAAGAGCTGCGGCGCACCATGCCACCCACACCCGGAATGGAGAGGCAGCCTTCATAGCCCTCGACGCTGTCGTCCGAGCGCTCGATGATGAACGGGTTGCGGAAGGACTGAATGCGAGGTTTGTCGGACTTGTAGTCGAGCATGAGCGTGGCGATGCGCAGGTTGAGCCCCACTTGCGGCCCGGCGACACCCACGCCCTTGGCCGCGAGCATGGTGGCCTCCATGCGGCTCGCTATGATCGACAAATCAACGAGTGGCTGCACGCGACGAGTCCGCTGCCGCAGCACGCGGCAGGTCGGCGATTGTCGAGTGACGATGTCGAAGTCCGGCCGCTGTGCGACCACGAGTTCCTCTTCCTGGTCCTTCCATTGCCAAGATCGGGTTGGGGGAATGGCGGCGGGAAGACTGAGCGCTGCGCGACCTTGTGTTGCCGTCGCACTTTGAATGCAACCCAGGGCAGCGCCGGCACCGACGACAGATGAGGCCAGCAGGAAAGAGCGTCTACTGAGTGCCACGCTCATGGCGCGGTTTGTGTTCCCACTGTGAAGGCGAACTTCACGACTGCCGGATCGATGAGCTTGAACTTGGGGAACCTGCCAGCTTTTACGACCTCGATGACGCAGGCGGCCTCGGGAGAATCGCTGCCGTCCCCCACGGCAAAGGCGTTGCTGACGGCGCCGGTCTTCTCGATGACGACTTTAATCGCGAGCTGCTTTTTCGGACCTTTGCCGCAGGGAGCGGTCTGTCCGTTCAGGGCGTACAAGCAGGCTTTGATTTGAATCTCGGAAAGCGCGTCCGGGGGCTGGAGCTCAGCAGCGGCGATCTCCTTGTCGCAGCGATCGAGAGCCTCCATTACTTTGGGATCATCGCTTTTTGCCGCCGCCGCCGCGACCTGCGCAAGCGGGTCATCCTCGGCTGGGGCGTTGGCTTTTGCGCCACCGCAGCCGAGCACCGAGACCACGAGCCATGACGCCAACAGAGTGAAACGACCACGCATGAGTTCCTCCTCGAAAAAAAGTGTCCTTTTGTGGCTGCTCTCCGTCGCGTGCCTCTTCTCCGAATAAGGCGCCGCAGGACAGTTACCATATACGACGACCTGGGCCGAGGTGTCCATACGATGAACGCTGGCCTACCGCGAAGACGAGTACCTCAGACCGTAAGTTCGTTCCGTAAGTCGCCCAAGGGATCCGCGCCGAGGGCAAGGCGGGACGACGAGGCATGCTTGTCGGCATGTCGAGGAGGAGCAACACAGCCATCGGCGGGGAGGACCGGTGAATTAC
>JALOQD010000172.1 GCA_025453525.1 Myxococcota bacterium | reverse complement strand
CTTAGCGGGTCATTGTTTTTTTTGGTGGGATCTGTGGAGTCCGTGGCCAGCCGCCCAAGTCTCGCACAACAAGAGCAACATGGCCGCGACGAGAAGGTACGGCCATATCGGCAGGGTGCCCCCGATGGACGCCGAGGACGACGCCTGCTTGGCCTTGGATTCGCTGCTGGTGGCTGCGATGACTTGAGTGAGATTCGACTCGCGCGGGTCGGTGACCACGATGAAGCCGTGGTTCTCCAGCTCTCGCAACCCGCCCTGGGAGGGGATTTCGGCCCAGACGCGGTAGTGTCCTGGCGCGTAGGTATGGGGAAAGGCGAGCGAGGACTTTCCTCGCAGATCGCTGGCCGCGTAGGCAGTGTCCTTGCCTGCAGGGTCTCGGACGACCAGTCGCTGCATGCCGGCGCTGATCTCTAGATTCAACGCTTCTCCCACCAATATCTGTGGGAGCCGGGGCTCGTCCAAGCGCCCGGCGAGATAGCGGGCAGAGCGCTGGACGAGAGGCAGGAAACCGGGCCGAATGGGAATGTCGGTCCACTCGCGATCGATGGTGGTCGCCAGAAACAGAACCCGCCCCTTGCCGAGCTTGCGTTCGAGAAGAAGCGGCAACCCGCCCCCCAGCTCCAGCAGGGCGCTGCGCTCGCCGTTCGTTTCGGCGCGAACGAGCAAATGCGCCGAAATCTGCGCCTGCTCCAGACCCGTGGCTCCATTGCCGAAAGGCGCGAAGACCGGATGGTCGCGGACCACGGACGCGATGCGATAGGGTTTGCGTCCTTCTGGAGCTTTCCGCAAGGAAACGACCCTGCCCGGAAGAAGAGAGGCGAGCAGACCCATATTCGCCGCCCCGCCGCCAGCAGACACGAACACACCGCCTCCCTCGTTGACATACGACAGGAGTCGCTCTGCCAAGGAGGCCTTGGGCGCCTCGAGGCCAGCCAAGAAAATCACGTCATAACTCCCGAGCGGAGCGTCTGAGACGGCTTCCGCATCGAGGACGACCGGCCGTATGGACACCTCTTCGGGCAGCTGGGTGGAGAGCGCCCGCTCCAAATAAAACACCTCGTCGAGATGGGAGCCTGGACGAGGATCACCATCCACAACGAGCACACGGATGGCGTTGTGCACGATGGCCGAAAAATAGCGAACATCGTCCTGCGGCAGCGCATCTTCCCCAATGCGCACCAGACCCCGGTGGATCCCTTCGCCAGAGAAGCGGTGGGAGAACTTCTTGCTGACCACTCCGTTTGCCGGGACATCGACCCTGCCACGGGCCGCTTCGGCGCCGTCGACCTCTAGGGAGATTTCGAGCCCAGTGGCGGCGCTCTTGCCAAAGCTGGCCACCTGAGCCTCGAGCACCATGTCCTCGGGCGAACCGTCTGCAGCGGGGAACACCTGCACGTCCACCACTGCCGTGTTGCCATCGCGCTGTTTCGCGCCGGCCTCGAGAATGCGCAGGCCGATCCCGGAACTCGGCGAGAGGGGTGGCCAGCGGCCGAGGTCATCGCCCTGACTGAGGTCCGTGATGAGCACGATCTCTCGCTGCGGCAAGGGGCTCGATTGGAGCGCAGCCGCGGCGCGTTCGATGGCGGCTCGAAGATCTCCCCGCGCATAGCCGGCATTGCCAGCCTCGATGGCGCGTTCGGCTCGCTCCCGGTCGAAGCTGAGCGCCGACAACTCGGGCTCGGCAGCAGAGGCGGTGAAGATCACCCCCACGGAATCGCCGGGCCGCAAGCGGCCGAGCTCCTCGAGGGCGAGCTTCTGGGCGCGTTCGAAGGAGCTGCCGCTCGACGTTGCGTGGTGCATGCTCAAGGAGTCATCGATCACGAGCACGACCGCCAGCGCCCCGCCAGAGCGCAGTCCGCCCGGGCGATGGACGAATACGCCGGGTCGTGCGACGGACAAGACGGCAGCGAGGACGATGGCCACGCGCAGAGTGAGGAGTGCCAGCGCTTGAAAACGCAGTCGCGGCCTTCGTTGCAGGACGACCGAGGCGAGCAGCCGCACCGTGGGCAAGCGCACGATCGTCACGCGTCGGCGTCGCAGGTGCAAATAAACAGGCAGGCCCGCGGCGGCGAGCAGGAGCAGCGGAAACGGCGATTCGAAGGTCACATGCGCCTCCTGATCCCCGAGCGGCGACGAGCAAACTCGGCCAATAGCGCGGAAATGGGCTCGTCCGTGCGGATGGAATAGAGATCGATGCCGGCCTCTCCGCACAGGTGACGCCATTTGGATTGCTCGGCCGCGAGCCTCTCGCAGTAGGCCTCCCGCACCAGGGCGGGGTCTGTGTGGACGGGGTGCTCGTCCTCCATCCCGACAAAGGTGCTGGGTCCTCGGAACGGCAGATCGATTTCATCTGGGTCCAAGATGTGGAAGAGCGCGATGTCGTGGCCGCGACTCGCGAGCTTGGTGAGGGCGGCCTCGGTCTCTACCGGCGAGCTCCACAGATCCGTCGCAATGACGACCATGGCCCGCCTGCCTGCCCGCTCGGCAGCGAGGGTGATCGCCTCGTGCAACGCAGTGCCCGATTCCGTCGAGGGCGTGGCAGCGACGAAGGCCGCGAACAGCTCTTTGAGGTGTCCGGGGCGGCGGGAGGGCGGAACGAAACGGCGAATGCCCTCGGCAAAGAACAGCAGCCCGGCCTCGTCGCCTTGGCGCATGAGGACGTAAGCGAGCGCTGCCTCGAGCTCAGCGGCATACGCCAGCTTGGAGGCGATGGCTCTCGAGCCTTGGTAGGCCATGGAGGCCGAGAGGTCGAGCACGAGCAAGCAGCGGAGAATGACTTCTCGTTGCTGCTGCTTGACGAAATAGCGATCGGTCCTCGCCAGAGCGCGCCAGTCGATGTGGCGGATGTCGTCTCCTGGGCTGTACTTCTTGTGCTCGGCAAACTCCACCGAGGCGCCGAAATGCAAGGAGGAGTGAGAGCCGCCGAGAAAGCCCTCGACGACCTTGCGGACCCTCACGGAGAAGGTCGACAGCGCTGCCAGGGTTTCGGGGAGGAGCGGGCTGGTCGGCTGGTCGTGGCGCTCGGTCATTTCTGCGTGGTGGCGAGAATTCTGGCGATGAGATCGTCGGGTCTGATGCCCTCGGCCTCGGCCTCGAAGCTCGTGACGAGGCGATGGCGCAACACGCTGGGCAGAAGCGCCGCGACGTCTTCGTCATCCACGGCGTAACGACCGCGCAAGAGCGCTCTAGCCTTGGCGGCGAGGACCAGCATCTGCGCGGCCCTCGGGCCCGCTCCCCACACCACGTAACGCCTCACCTCGTCGGGGGCGGAGGTCTCGCTGGGCCGAGAACGGCGCACCAGCCGCACCGCGTATTCCACGACGTGATCGGCCACTGGCACGAGCGGTACCGTGTCTTGCAGGGAGATGATCTGCTCGCGGTTGAGCATGGGGGTCACTGGGGGCAACTCGCCCACGGTGCTGCGCTTCACGATCTCGATTTCTTCGCTGGCGCTAGGATAACCAACGTTCACCTGGAGCATGAACCGATCGAGCTGCGCCTCGGGCAAGGGATACGTACCGGACTGCTCGATGGGGTTCTGGGTGGCGAACACCACAAAGGGCCGCTCCAGGGGATAGGAATGGCCTCCCACGGTCACGCTGCGCTCCTGCATGCCCTCGAGCAGCGCCGCCTGGGTCTTGGGTGGGGTTCGGTTGACCTCGTCGGCCAGGAGCAAGTTGCGGAAGATCGGGCCGCGAGCAAAGCGAAACGTGCGGCTCGCGCCCGGGACATCATCGAGGATATCCGTGCCCGTAATATCCGACGGCATGAGGTCTGGAGTGAATTGAATGCGGCCGAACTCCAGGCCCAGCGAGCTGCACAGCGTCTTGACCAGCAGCGTCTTGGCTAGGCCTGGCACGCCCACCAGGAGCACGTGCCCGCCGGCGAACAGGGCGATGAGCATGTGCTCGAGCACCTCACGCTGGCCCACGATGCGTCGATCCACTTCGGAAACCAGCCGGTCTCGAGCATCGGCGACGCGACGCACGAGCTCGGTATGGGGGGCGCCAGGGGAACTGTCGCGTTTGAGGATTTTCATGGCGCGGATACTTTAGTCCAAACGAGCACGGTATGCTATGGCCTTGGACGTGGTAAGATGGCGCCCCTGCAAGGAGGTTCATTCGCCATGAGATTCGACGCCTGGACAGCGCTATTCGCAGCCGCGGCGCTTGTGTGGTCGGCTGGGTGCGACCCGGAAAACACGAAGCGCTACCCCTGTGTCGAAAAAGACTGCCAGGCGACCTGTCAGGCCAAAGGCCGACCGCCCGGCGATGACGACGATCATCCCTTCGGTCAATGCATAGACGATGTATGTCAATGCCTAGAGCCCGATACCGCGCCCTGGGATTGGAGTGATCCGCAAGAGCCGCAGACCGATGACTCGGACGACGCGACCGCCACGGACACGCCTGCGACGACCGACGAGCCTTAATAAAAGGAAATTCTCTTTCTCCAAACCATGCACCATTCCGAACGCCCCCCTATCGATTTCGACTCGTTGCCCCAAGGCAGCCTCATCCATCTGTCTGGCATTGGCGGGAGCGCCATGTCCGGTCTTGCGCTCGTCCTGCGCCAGCGTGGGTTTGCCGTGCAGGGCACAGATCCCAATGTGGACACCGTCAGGCCTCGCCTGGAGGCCCAGGGGATCGCTGTATTTTCCGAGCAGGACGGCCGACACCTTTGCGACGTCGTAGGCCTCGTCATCGCCACGGCTGCCATGTCCGACGACCATCCAGAGCTGCGAGCAGCCGCAGACCGCGGTCTGGCGATCTTGCGATACGCGCAAGCCCTCGGCCTCCTCACCGCCCAGCGCGACACCGTGGCCGTGGCTGGGACGCACGGCAAGACGACAACAGCCTCGATGGCGATTTGGATCTTGCGCAGCGCCGGACAGGATCCGGGATTCGTCATAGGCGGAACCGTGCGCGGCCTGGAGCAGAGCGCTCGCCTCGGAGAAGACAGGGGGTTCGTGGCAGAGGCCTGCGAATACCAGCGCTCGTTTCTCGAGCTTTTGCCCAAGCGAGCGATCATCACGAACATCGAGGCAGACCACCTCGACGTATATAGCGACGTAAATGAAATTCAAGAGGCCTTTGTCCACTTTGCCCGCAGGCTCGGTCCGAAGGGATTGCTCATCTACTGCGCCGACTGCGAGCGAGCGAGCCAAGTCGCCGCGGCCACGGATTGCCGCACCGTTTCCTATGGCTTTGGCCCGAGCGCCGAGCTGCGAGCCGAAGAGCTCGAATTCGAGTCGACGAGCACGGCCTTCTCTGCGGTATGGCACGGTGAAAACCTGGGGAGATTCACGGTGCGGCAACTCGGCAGGCACAACGTCGCCAATGCGCTGGCCGCGAGCCTTTCGTCGGAGGACATGGGGGTGCCGCTCGGCGAAGCCCTCTCGCATCTGGCCTCGTTCCCCGGAGCGCATCGCCGGTTCGAGCTTCTCGGCCAGGCCCGCGGCATCGCCGTCGTCGACGACTACGCCCATCATCCCACTGAGCTAAAGGCCTTGCTCGAAGCCGCGCGGCAGAGGTTCGAAGGGCGCAGGATCGTCTGCGCGTTCCAGCCCCATCAGAGCTCGCGAACGCGCCTGCTGCTCGCCGATTTCGCAAGCGTGCTGCGCTGCGCGGACCTCGCGTTGCTCATCGACATCTACACAGCCAGGGACAGCGAGGCAGAGACCAAGGCCGTCAGCACCGAGGCCTTGCAGCGAGCCATCGTCGACGCAGGGGGACAGGCCCACACCGTGGGTTCTCTCGAGGCCGCGCACGAGGGCATCGCGGCTCACCTCTCTCGTGGGGACGCGGTGCTGTGCGTCGGCGCCGGTCCCATGGACACCGTGGCCGCGGCTCTGCTCGAATACCTGGCCCGATGAACGCGGCATTCGGTCCCAGAGCGATTCCCTCTCATTTTTTTTCGTAAAAGCGCCTCGCCGCCGACAACCAAGCCTTGCAAACAGTGGGCAGTCGCATCTTCTAGCAAGGAGCTGTCGGCCATGAAGCGCCTCGAACAACCATTGGAAATCAAAGCTGTTCCTCAACATCGCAAGGAAGAGTGCCTCCACTACGAGATGTGCCTTGGCGAGGCCTGCGCCCTCTTGTGGCCGTCGTTTTCCTGCGCCAACTGCAAGCTCTATTTCGGCAAGCACGGCGGACCGGTGCGCTACGAGCGTGCCGCCTCTGCCCTGGGGTGGGATGTCTGAGCAGGCCTCCCCTATTCATGGAGACCCGTCATCTATGCGTCACCCGAAAAAATGATCTCGTCTGACCGTTTTTCTCGTCGACGGTCTTTCTCTTCCATTCATATTCTTTAGTGATGACCCTTCACCGTACTTTGGTCCGAGCATGGACCTTGGGCGCAGCCCTCTTGCTCCTGAGTTATCCCCGACCCAGCGCGGCCCTCGACCCTCACAAGCACATGCGCCAGTACGTGCAAACTGCGTGGTCTGTCGAGCAGGGCCTCGTCCAGGTGACGGTGCAGGACCTCGCCCAATCTGCGGACGGCTACCTGTGGGTTGGCACCCAGGACGGCCTGGCTCGGTTCGACGGTGTGCGGTTCACCACCTTTGATAAATCCAACACCCCGGCCATGAAGGCCAACGACGTCAAGGCCCTGTTCATCGATTCTGCCCGAGTCCTATGGGTCGGGCTCAACGGGGGTGGGTTGGTTCGTTACGATGGCAGGGAATTCCGTCACTACGGCGTCGAGGACGGCCTTGTAGACGACAAAGTGTTTTTCATAGCCGAGGCGCCTGCGCAGAAAGAGCTGCTGGTGGGCACCGTGGGCGGATTGTCCGTGCTACGCGACGAAAAGTTCACGAGCTACACGGTGAAACAAGGGCTGCCGTTCGACGTCGTCAACTCCATCCTCATCGATTCGAAAAAGCGCGTGTGGCTCGCCACTGGAAAGGGCCTCGGCCGCTACGAGAACGGCAAGGTCAGACCAGCCACGGAGATCCCCGAAGCAGCCAACAAGGGTCTCGAGAGTCTGTACGAGGACCGCAAGGGTCGCCTGTGGCTCGGCACATGGGGCGATGGCATCCTTCGGTGGGACGGGCAGCGGATCACGTCGTTCGCCAAGGAGCAGGGCGTTACGAATCTGATAATATCGGATTTCGCCGAGGACCGGGACGGCAATCTGTTTGTCGCCACCTTTGGCGGTGGCCTGCTGCGCCTCGAGGGAGAGAAGTTCACCGCCCTGACCGAGGCCGATGGCCTGAGCAAGGACATCCTCATCAGCGTGCTCGAAGATCGGGAGGGCAACCTGTGGCTCGGCACGGAAATGGCCGGCCTTTTTCAACTGCGCGACGGCAAATTCACGACCTACTCCACTGCGGACGGTTTGCTCGAGCCCAGCGTGCGCACCATTTTCGAGGACAAGAGCAGCGCCCTGTGGCTCGGCCTGGGAGCCAAGGGCATCAGTCGCTTTCGCGACGGCCGATTCGAGAACTTCGGTCCAAAGGACGGGGTTCCCGATAGCGGCATTCGGGGCCTGATCGAGGACCGCCAGGGCACCCTCTGGATCGGCACCTACAACGAAGGCGTGCTGCAGTACAAAGACGGCCTGTTTTCCAAACCCGAGGCGCTCGCGAACATGCCGCTGGGCGGCGTGCGCTCCATTGAGGAAGACCGAGCGGGCAACCTGTGGTTCGCCATCTACGGCAAGGGCTTGCTCGAGCTGCGGCAGACTCAAGAGGGGCTTGTCACGCGGCAAATCACCGAGCAAGACGGGCTCGCCAGCAATCAAGTCCTCGTGGTCAAAGAGGACAGCCAAGGCGCGTTGTGGATCGGCGCGTGGGGCAAGGGGATCACTCGCTACAAGGATGGGGCGTTCAAGGTCTTCACGGTGAAGGACGGCCTGGGCCACGATGTCGTTCTCAGCTTTTACGAGGACGAAGCCGCGAACTATTGGTTTGGCACCTACGGCGGCGGCCTGGCCCTCTTGCGGGGCGGCGTGTTCACCAACATCACCAAACGCGATGGCCTTTTCGAGGATGTCGTCTACGTGATCCTGCCCGATGACGCGGGCAATCTGTGGATGTCCTGCAACAAAGGCGTGTTTCGCGTCAGTCGCCGCCAGCTCCTCGATTTCGCCGACGGGAAGATCTCACGCGTCGACTCGGTGAGCTATGACCAGGCAGACGGCATGCGCCAGCACGATTGCAACGGCGGCTCGTCCCCGGCAGGCACGCGAGACAAAACGGGCCGCCTGTGGTTCCCCACGGTGGACGGCATCACGAGCATCGATCCGGCGAACATCAAGCTCAACAAAACGCCGCCGCCTCTGCTCCTCGAGCAACTTCTGGTCAACGGCGAGCCCATGCCGGTCACTGCCGACCTGCGCATCGAGCCCGGCGCCGAGACGATCGAATTTCACTACACGTCCACGAGCTTCATCTCGCCGGAGAAAATCATCTTCGATTACAGGCTCGAGGGCTTTGATAGCGGTTTTGTCGAGGCGGACAGGCGGCGAGTCGCCTACTACACGAACCTCAACCCCGGCGAGTACCGATTTTTGGTCAAGGCCCGCAACGCCGACGGTGTGTGGAGCAAGGAGACGGTGCTCGCCTCCTTCGAGTTGCTTCCGGCGTTCTACCAGACGCTGTGGTTCCAGCTGCTTTGTCTCGCGGCCTTTGCTGGCCTCATCTTCGCCATCGCGCGGATCCGCCTCGAGCAGGTCAAGCGCCAGAACGTCATCCTCGAGCAAAAGGTGAAGGAGCGCACGGCAGAGCTCGAAGAGGCCCACAAGCGCATCGTCCAGCTCGAAAAGGAGACCACCGAGAAGCAGATGGCCGGAGGGTTTGCCCACGAGATGCGCAACTCCTTGGCTGGAGCCAAAATGTTGGTCGGCAAGTTGCTGTGCATCAACGCCACGGCCGGGCAGCCCCAGAGTCAGTTCGCCTACAACAGCCAGCGGCTGCTCGAGCTGTTCAAGCTCGCCAAGGCCGAGATGCCGGCCGGTTCAGCGCAAAAGGTCGCGGCGATCGTCAAAGAGGTTCACGAATCGGAGAAGAGGATGGATCTTCTGACCAACAAGGCCTTCCAGTCTATCGAGCGGAGTCTCGACGTGACGACCCTCATCATGGACTACGCCAAGGTCGGCGGTTCAGCGCTGGACATGAGGTCAACGGCACGCCGAGTCACTTCCATTCGGTGTTTTCCAACCTGATGTTGAACGCCCAGGACGCGCTCATCAGTCCCCTGCGCTTAGAAACGAGCTCTCGGCGGATCCGAATTTCGACGACCCTGGACCAACGCGAGCTACGGATTTCTGTGTGGGACAATGGCGAGGGCATCCCCAAGGCCAACCTCCAGCGCATTTTCGCACCGTTCTTCTCGACAAAGCCGGATACTGGAACCGGTTTGGGGTTGGGGATGGTGACAAAGTACCTTTCGCTATATAAAGGTACGCTTGCTGTGGAAAGCGAGGAGGGCGTGTCGACGACTTTTACAGTCATCTTGCCGACCACGGCTCTTGTGGGAGCCGGAAAAGGGGAGGAGCATGGGTATCAGTGAGCTAGATAATTTGCTCGACGAAGCCCTTGGAGCGCAGGACGACAGTCTCAAATCCACGCACGACGACCGTCCGTTTTTAATGGTCGTCGACGATGACAATCGCGTGTGTGAGGCCCTTGAGGTCGTGCTCGCGGATCGCTTCAATGTCTCGAGCTACAACGATCCAAAGTCAGCCCTCGATGCCCTAGACGAGTCCATCCATGTGGTATTGCTGGACATCAAGATGGAAACGATGGACGGCTTCGCTTGCTTCGAGCAGATGCGAGCGCGCTTTACGCACCTGCCCATCATCTTCCACAGCGCGTACCAGGACCTCAAAGATCCCTACGAGGTGATGAACACCTTCAAGCCGTTCGGTTATCTGCAAAAGGGAGCCAAGGAATCAGAGCTCGTCTCCCTCCTCGAGCGCGCCGTCGACTATCGCAAGAAGTTCCGCGAATCCGAGCGCAAGCTCCGCGCGCTCATGCTCCAGAACGAGGAGCTGCAAAAACGCATTCTCGAGCGAGAGGATCACATTCGCGAGCAGAAAGCGGCGCTCGGCTCCATGCTCAAGCAAGACTCGATGATTCCCCACAGGAAGATGAGCCAGCCGCCGTCGACCTCCTTGCAAGGCGGCGAGCCCCATGAGGCCGACGTTAAGGGACAACGGCTCTATGGAATCGGCAGCATCGTGCTGCGTCTGGGGAGCGTGCTCGAAGACTGTCGAAAGGACAAACGGCCGCTCTTTTGCTGCGTCGTCGAGGTGGATTCGTTCGAGACCCTACGGCGGAGGGAGGGCATGGGCAAAAGCGAGGACATCGTGGAGCACCTCGTGACAACGCTGTCGAGCGCCCTGGGCGGCCAGGTGCTCGTCGGGAGGATCGGGGATGCCAAGGTGGCGTTCATCGCGCCCGGGGTGGGACCCACCAGCATCGAAATGGTGCGACAAGAAATGAAAGGCCGCATTTCCAGCGTTCTGCAGCCTGAAGGGAAAGATGACCAGCCCGCCAAAACCACCGTGTCGAGCGGTTCAGTCTGCCTCCCGGCCGGCACCGGCACGGACGCCCGCCGTCTCATTCAAATCGCCGAGCGCGCGCTCGAGAACGCTCGGAGACGCGGGCCTGGATCGTGGGTGTCGGAGATCGTCGGCGCAGACGGAAGAGATGGAGTAAGGTGACATGGCGAACACCGACATAGAACAACTCCTCGATCAAGCCCTAGCCGGCACGCCCTCCGAGCTAGAAGCACCGCGACCGGAAATCCTAATCGTGGACGATGACAAAAACGTGGGCGAAGCGTTGCGACTCGTGCTCGGTGACACCTATACGGTGACCTTTGCGCTCACGGGAGACGAGGGCGTCGCCTCACTCCACAAAGGCACGAGGGCCGTGGTGCTCGACGTCAGGATGCGCGTCAAGGACGGTTTTGATACTTTCATCGAATTGAAAAAGAAACAGCCAGACGTCCCGATTATCTTTCATTCGGCCTACCAGGACGTGCGCGATCCCTACGAGGTCATGAACGAGTTCCGGCCCTTTGGATACATCAAGAAAGGCGACGACGAGGTTCTGCGCCAGACCATCGCCAAGGCAGTGGAGAGCTACCAGCAGATGCTCGATGTCGAGGAGTTGACTCGCAAGCTGGAAGAAGAGAACACGCGGCTCGCGGTTTTAAAGTCCGAGCGCGAACAAGAGCTCGCCACGTTGACCGAAGAACTGGTCGTACGGAGGTCGAACGAACCAGGGCCTGCGGCAGAAGGCGACGACTGAGGAGGCGAATCGTGCGCTCGCGCCGCGCTAGTGTATACTTTTCGCGACGGGCGCACCGGGGCTTCCCCACCCCTCGCTGTAAAGATGGCTCTCTTTAGAACCAGATTTCGCATAGTTACAACGCTTTCGACGGTCCAGTGAAAACTCGGCACGGTTTTCGCTAGGAGAGGGGAACGAGAGGGAGGTGTCGCATGTTGGCACAAAGGCAATTATTTTTCAGTGCGTTGGTTCTTGTCCTTGCGATAGGTGCACCGGTCGCAGCCCAGCAAGTCGAGATGAAGAAGCAGTTCGAGGGGGATGTCGCATCCTCGCTGTCTGCGATCAATGTGGTGATCGCGGTGGAGGCGCCTGGACTGCCGTCCAAGTCAGTCGCAGAGATCTTCAGCGCGAGCGCCGACATCGCACGGACGCTGGGGCTGGAGCCCGTCAAAGAGGAGCGAGTGGCTTCAGCCATCAAGGCCAAGGGTCGGGCGCCGTCTGGCGAAGCAGATGCCCGGGCCATGGCGGAGTTGCTCGAATCAGGCCGCGTGCTCATCATTCGCGCCGCGACCGCCGACAAGGATGTCGAGCTCAGCGTGCTCGGACTCAATGCGCGCTCAGGAGTCTCGGCTCAGGAAACGAAAGTCGTTGCTCGAGCCAGCGTGACCGCCCAGTGTCGCGCCATGGTCGTTGACGTTCTCGCGGCCATGGCCGCACCGCCGCCCCCTCCTCCTTCGCAGCCCGTCAAGGTCGTTGCGCCGGTCGCCGCGCCCAGTATCGAGCCCCCGCCTCCGCCGCTCGTGCAGGTCCCTCCCCCTGTGGTCGCTCCAGCGCAAAAGCCGCGGCCCGCGCGCACCACCCAACCGGCTGCTCGAGGTGCGGCGATCTTCGGCGTGACCGTGGGAGTCCAGGCCGTGAGTATGGCCTTATGTTATGCGCTCAATGCCGAGCTGGAGCACGATGGACGGAAAACCGATTTCATGGATTGGGCCCTCGGCTACTCCCTGGTGGTCCCTATCCTGTCTGGAACCGCGGGTTCACCTATCTCGGCTCGGCCATCGCCTTTGGCCTTGGCGCCGCCTCCCATTACGGATTGGGTGAGCGGCCCTCGGACAGCCCGTTCTTTTGGCCAGCGACCCATGTGGTTCTGCCGCTGTTTCTGCCGGCGATCGGAGCGGCGATCTTTCACCGATTGGGCAGTCGAGAAAAGCAGACGGACAAGACGACCGCTGACCGCGGCCAAAAGGCAAACGGCCCTGTGTATTTCCCGCCCACTGTGGCGGTCTCGAGCTCTTCGACCCAGGGCGATACCGTATCCGTGAGCCTGGGAACCCTATCCTTTTAACGGTCTTCCGATCCATGCCCCAAAGAGACGCGTGACAAACTCCCCCATTTCAGGGCATTCCTTCGATTAGCGTCCTCGAACCCATGGGGATGCTCGGAGGAGACATGTCGTTTTTCGCTCGGCTTTTTGGCGGCACTTTTGAGAGCAACAGGGACGAGGCGGATGCCCACTTCGCCTCAGCGCGTTGGGGCGAGGCTCGCTTGGCCTACGGAAAGGCGCTCGACAAGGCCAAGGACGCGCCGCCTCAGGAGGTCGGTCGAATCCGAGAGCGTGTGGCGGCCTGCAAGCTCGCTCTCGCCAAGGTGCGGCTCGGGGATGTGGATGGCTACCTCAGCGCAGGCGAGCTCGACGAAGCATTGGCGGTGCTCGATGACGCGCTCGAGATCTGCGATGCTCCTCCGATTAAGTCCACCGTGGAAGAGCGCCGCAAGGCGATCGCCGTTGCGCACCAGGAGCGGCTCATGGGCACGGCCGAGGAGATGAGCGAGGACGACGTGCTCGCGGTCATCGCCGGCACCTGGACCGAGGCGCAAGCGCAGGAGATGGTCGAAGCTCCAGAGGACGTGCGCCAGGCCCTGCTCTTGGCGCACGACGGCCACCATGCAGAGGCGGCTGCGTTGCTCGATGCTGCCGTTCGCGAAGTGAGCCGCGAGGAGACCCCGTGTTATCTGTGCCTAGAGCTCGCCAAGCTGCAGCTTGCCGTCGACAAGCTTCCAGCGGCTGTGGAAAGCCTCCGAGTGTTCTTGGAGCGCTGCAAAGACGAGGCACCCGATGATCGAAAATTGAGGGCCACGTCCCATCTCATCCTGGCGCGGATTCTGAACAAGCTCGACCAAAAGAATGATGTGCGCGAGCACTGGCAGGCCGCGATGCGCTTGTTGCCCGGCAGTCACGAGGTGTTGCTTTCGGTGGGCGTCATGCAGCGCGAGCGCGGAGAGCTCGACGCGTCCCTCGCTTCTCTCGAAAAGGCGCGCGAGCTCATGGGCCAGCTCAAACCCGACGTCGCGGTCATTCGGGAGATGGGGATGACCTATCTCGCAAAAGGGGCTCGCCGCGAGGCCAAGGAGACCTTCATGTCCGTGGTCGAGCACTTTGCCTCCAAGGGCGAGCACGAAGCGATCGATCCCGCCTCTGCGCTCGCCCTGGCCAAGCTCCACGAGGAAGACCTTGAGCCTGCCATGGCAGCCGACTTGCTGCGCCATCTCGCCGATGGGCATGACACCGACAACCGCTTTTTCTACAACGTGGAGGCAGCCCGGCTCCTGACCCTCGCGGGCGCAGAGGCTTCTCTCGTCTCTGGCTATTTCGATCGAGCCACCAACCTTGCTAAGACCGATGAGGCGAGATCCTTGCTCACCGCTCTTCGAGCCCAATGAACCCATGGCCAGCCGTGCAGCGTAGCGCGGTCATCGTGCTGTTGTCCTGCGCAAGCTGTTCCTGCGCAAGCGAGCTCGAAGTCGGGGATACCGATCATCCGGCTCGTCTCGTCCGCAGGCGCCTCGAGGTGCGGGGTGTGACCCTTGCTCCCATCGAGGACACACGACTGGGAGAGGTGGGATATGGCAGCGCGCGCTGTGGCGAGGCTCTCGATGAAGCCGTCGACCTGCGGGCCAACTGGGTCTCACTGACGCCCTTCGGCCGCATGGACGACCTCGAAGATACCGACATCATTCCAGATTTCGAGATCCCCTTGTCTCGCGCCACGCAAATGCTCGCAAGAGCCATCCATCAAGCTCGGCAGCGCGGTCTACGCGTGGCCCTGTTTCCCCATGTGTACGTGATGTCCGGGCAGTGGCGAGGCGAGATCGACCCCGGGGACGAAGCGGCCTGGGAAGCGTGGTTCAGCTCATACGAGCGCTTTCTTTTGGGCTGGGCGGCATTTGCAGAGGAACAACGCGTGGACCTTCTGTCCATAGGCGTGGAGTTCAAAAGCTCGACCAATGCCCGGCCAGACAGGTGGCGACGAACCATCGCCGCTGTGCGTCGACTCTACGGCGGACCTTTGACCTACTGCGCCAATTGGGACGAGGTCGAGGATGTCGAGCTGTGGAACGAGCTCGATTTCATCGGAGTCAATGCCTTCTCCCCCTTGGCCGAAAAACCTGGCGACGGATTCGAACAGATGTCGGCAAAGGCGAGGCTTTGGGCAGCTCGCCTCGAGGCCTTGGCCGTGCTCTGGGATCGCCCGGTGATCTTCACGGAGTTTGGGATCAAGAGCGCTTCTGACTCGGCGCTCGCTCCCTGGGAGTGGCCGGAGCACTGCAGCGCCCTGCGGTACGACGAACCCTACCAAGCCATGGCGTATGACGCGGTGCTCGGAGCATTTATCGACGAACCGTGGTTTGCCGGGCTCTTCCTCTGGAAGCTCTTGTCTGACCCATGGGATGAAACCCAAGAGAACAAGGCCGGGTTCTCCCCCAGGGGCAAGCTCGGCGCCGCGGCGCTCACGTGGTGGTTTGCCCTGCCCTGGGGCACCTTTGATTCGAGTCCAGCGTTGGGTCCGCTCGTTCATCCGCTCTAATTGGTTCCCGTCCCGAAAGCCCCATTTCGGGACGGGAACTAATTGGCTTTATATTTGAACAAATTCGGATTCGGGGAGGTTCTTATCTATAATTACAACGCGGGATACGAGTTTTGTCTCGAGCTCGTCCCGAACGGACCGCGAGAGGATGATTGAATCGTTTGGCACGTCGCATCGGCATCGCAGTGATCGTCGTAGTGGCCGTGATCGGTCTCTTCGTCACTGCTCTGCTCGCATGGGCCTCTTCACCGACCGGCACCCGTCGTCTCGCAGACGAGCTCCGAGAAAGCCTCCACCGCCAGCTTGGCATCGATGCGTTTTTCTCCGAGCTCGACCTGGGGATCTTGCCACCGCGCATCGGCATATCGGGCATTCGTGTCGAGGCTCCAGCCCTGGGGATCTCGTGTCGCGCCCAAGAGGCGGAGTTTTCACCTGAGCCGCTGTCGCTCCTGTCCGGGGTGTTCGAGGTGCAAGAGATCTATCTCGGCTCCCCAGACTGCGTGGCCGAGCTCGACGAATTCGAAATAGACGATTTACTGGCCAAACCGGACAAAGCCGCCCCGCCGGCGCCGTTCCCCTTGGAGCGACTCATGCGATTCGGCGCCATCGCGCTGTCTGAGGGTAACTTTTCCGTGCGCGTGCACGATCCCGGCCGGCTCGGAGAGATCGATGCGTCGATGGAGGGACTGGGGTTGGATCTCACCGGAGGCGACGCCGCCGAGTTGAGGGGGCTGCTCGGTCTGTTCCAGGTGAGCTGGACCGACGGCGAAAAGAAGGTTGACGAGACCGTCGACACCATCGAGTTGCGGGCCCAGATCACCCCTTCTGCGGTCGATGTCCGGCATCTCAACTTGCGGGCCAAGGATCTCGAGCTCCATGCCCGCGACGCGCATCTGCCGTTGCCGTTGTGGCCCAAGGGGCCGGATGTCGCCGAGCTCAGCCTGAAGGTGAAGCTGGACGCCCTAGCCAGGTTGCCCCTGAAATTGCCCCTCATGTCTGGAGAGGCATCGTTCGAAGGCAGCGCAAAGGTCGCGCGGGACGAGAAGGCTCAGCCCCTCTTCTCGGCCAAGGGTAAAGTCAGCCTGAGCGCGGCCCGGGTAGATGATTTTATCATCGGCAATCTGCTCGCCAAGATCAACCTCGCTCCACAAGGAGTGGCGATAGAGGAGGCCCGGCTCGAGGCCGCAAGCGGCCACCTGGATTTGGCGGGTTACTTGGCCTTCGACGACTCGCTCTCCACGAGTCTCGCCCTGCAACTGTCGGGCATCGAGCTCGCGGAGCTGCTCGAGAATCTCACGGTGACAGATGCCTACGTCATGCAGCGCACAAGCGGTCCGGTGAAGCTTTCAGGAACGCTCAAGCCCCTAAAGCTAAAAGGGGATGTCGACCTCGACGTGCGCGGCCATACGGTGCTCAGCGACTCGTTCCGCGCCACGGCGCCGCCTCGGGTGATCCATGTGCCCAAAGTGCGGGTGCGCGGAGCGGTGGAGGTCACCGACCAATACCTCGTCGGCACGGGTCTGTCGGTGGAGCTCGGCTCCACGCAACTGGCCGTCGGTGCGCGATTCGATTTCGATGATCCTCCGACCTTCGACATCTCGGCCCGTTCGGAGGATTTTCATCTGGACGACGTCCGCAACGTCGCGGGGTTGGAGCTGCGCGGCCATGGTCCCTTGCGCTGCAGGATCACCGGCGTGTTGTGGGATCCGCAGATCGCGGGCGAGTTGGCCATGAAGGATCTGCGCATCGATAATTTCGCCTTTGATCGAGTGAGCGCCAAGGTCGCTTTCTCCGATTCGGTTTTGTCTTTTCCAGGAACGACAGGCGAGTGGGGGCAAAGCCGAGTCAGCACAGAGAACCTCATCATCGACTTTGGCGCAAAGGGCGGCATGCGCATTCGCACCAAGGTCGATGCCGAGAAAGTGCAAGTCGCCGATCTGGCTCGAATGTTTGCGGCTGACCTTTCGCCGTACGGCGAAATGAGCGGTGCTCTCTCGGGCCGCGTCTCGGTGAAATACGCCGCCCGCTCGGACAATTTGGAAATCGAGGCCTTGGTGCAGCACGAAAACCTCAAAGCGCTGGGAGAGCGGTTCGGTCCAGGTAGGGCGAATCTGCGGCTCGACAATGGCGAGCTCACCCTGACCGAGTTGGTGCTGTCCAAGGGAGGCGGCAGCATCGTCGTCTCTGGAGCTCGGGCGCGCACTGGCGAGCTGAGCTTTGTGGTCGTGGCTTCCGGGATCGAGATGGAGTCCATCGACCACCCGCTTCCGGCCCAGATCGGGCTCAGCGCCACGGCCCAGGCTCTGGCGGTCGTCGAGGGAAGTCTCGAGGCGCCGAAGGTGAAACTGAACGTGAGCTTGGGGCGCACGCAGCTGCGCCGTAGCAACTACGGGCCCTCCACGGTAGAGGCCTCGGTCGAAAAAAACGTGCTTCAGGCGCAAGGAACCCTGCTCGGCGAGCTCTTGACCCTGGAGCACGCCAAGGTCGATTTCGCACAGGAGCGCTTTACGCTGGAGGCGTATTGTCGAGACCTGGACCTCTTGCGCCTCCTCGATGTCGACATGGGCAACCATCGCGCAGAGCTCATCATGACAGGCGATTTCGATCTTTCGGGCAAGCTCTCGAAGACGCCCGAATGGACAGGACAAGTGGACTTGACGAAGCTGCGGGCGAGCCTCGACGATTTCTCTCTCGAGAATGAGGCGCGCGTCACTCTACCTGCGAAGGCAGGCTCCTTCAGTCTCAAGCCGGTCCATCTGCGCGGCCAGGGAATCGCCTTCGATATCAGCGGCTCGTTCTCAGAGGACGAAATGAATCTGCAAGTCGACGGAGCGGCGGAGCTCATGCGGGTCGCTAGCCTTGTGGACGCGGTGAGCTCTGCCGAAGGGCTGCTCGAGTTTTCCGTGAGCGCCCGCGGTCCGTTTTCCGGGCCCACGCTTCGTGGCACGGCCTCGGTTCGGGATGCTCGCGCCGTGATCGCTGGGCTGCCGCACCCGCTGGAGCAGATCTTTGCAGATGTCGTCATGAGTCCGAGGGTTTTGCGGCTCACCAAAGCGAGCGCGCGGTTCGCAGGGGGAACCGTGGGGGTCGAGGGAGAGGTGCGGTTGCAGGGGAGCGAGGTGGAAGACTACTGGTTCCGGGCCGAGGCCGAGGATATCTCGCCGACGATCATGAACAACCTGCGCGTCGTCCTCTCCACCACCCGTGGCGGATTGGTGCTGCGCTCGCCTCGCCAGAGCGGAGCGCTCCCCAGCGTGACCGGAGATCTCGAGGCAGAAGAGCTCAAGTACACCGAGGACATTCGCGTGCTCGAGCTCAAGGATCTGAACGTGGATAGGCTTTCGGGCAAACAGGTTTCGGTGAAGCGAGCCCTGCTCTATGACGAGGATCAGGACTTTGTGACTTTCGATGTGAGATTGCACGGCGATCGCAACCTTTGGGCTCGAAACAACTTGTTCGACGCGGACCTTGTCATCGACGACGTCTCCTACCCCTTGCGGGTGGTGGGAACGAATCAGCGGTTCGGGCTTCTCGGACGGATCCGCGGGCGAAGCGGGCTCGTGCGGTTCGCGGGGAAGTCCTTCGAAGTGCAAAGTGCCTCGGTGGATTTCACAGATCCGTCGCGGCCGGACAACCCTCGATTCCGCGTGGTGGCGGACGGACAGATTCGGGACTGGAAGGTGACCCTGACGGCCGAGGGCGCCGTGGATGAATACGTCCTAAAGCTGTCGAGCCAGCCCTATCTCTCCAAGGAAGACATCGTCTTTCTGGTTCTGACCGGGCTGACCAAGGCCGAAAATCGCCAGTTCGGCGGCAATGCGCTCAGCCTAGGGGCGCCGGTGCTCGGACAGCTCGGACCTGGCGGCGCCAAGATTCCCGTCGAAGTGCAGATATACTCTGCTTATTCCGAGAAAGCGGGCACGGACACGACGCGCCTGGCGCTCGGTCGATGGCTGAACAAGGACATCTGGATGTCGATTTCGTCCAGTGTCGGCGCCGAGAAGGACGTTTCAGCAAATGTCGATTACAAGATCAATGATTGGTTCGCCGTGACGAGCGGCTACGAAAACGACAACGAGGGACAAGTCGGCAACATCGGCTTGGATCTCAAATTCAGGTTGGAGTTTTAGTCAGTGGACGGTCTGGCAAAGAGCACTTCAGGGATGTTCGCAGTCGCGGTCGCTCTCTCGATCCCGTGGACGACCTACTGCGATGAACCGCAAAGCTCGACTGACATGCCCTCGACGAGCACAGCCCCGGCCGAGACGACCCAGGAAGAAGCACCCGCTGGCGACTCACCCTTGGCCGCTACGAGCTCGGCCGATCCCCTGTCCATCCTCGATCTTTTGGCCGAGGTGCCGCTACCCCAAGAGGGGCAGGGCCAGCTCCTGGACGAGAAATGGACTGCCGAGAATTTGGGTCGTCCGGTGACCTCGGTCAAAAGGGCTGGAGGCGATGCGGCGTTCGACGTAGTGAAGGAAGCGGCGATCCCCCCCGGCGCGCCTTTGAACGCCACCTTGGTAAGCCGTGCGCTCGAGCGGCTGTGGGACACAGGACATTATCGAGACATTCGCCTCTGGGGCAGAAAAGGCCCCGGCGGCGGCATAGAGATCGTCATCCAGGCGAGCCCCTTGCTCCGCATCGGCACCCTCGTGGTGCGAGGAAACGATGCTCTCGACAAAGATGAAGTCGGCCGGGCCATAGACTTCAGCCTCGAGCGCCACATCGTTCCCGAGGCCGAGGAGCTCAGGCGGCTTCGGCGCAAGCTCCTCGACCTCTACGCCAAAAAGGGCTACCGCGAGACCACGGCCGAGCTGCGACTGGAAACGACAAAAGAGAAGGGCAGTGTGGCGTTGATCGTGGATATCGTCGAGGGAGAGCCCGATCGATACACCACTATCCTCCTTTTGGGGTTGCCAGAGGATGTTCCTGCGCCCTTGCTGCTCCGCAAGGTCGACTTGCGCGAGGGCTCGCTGCGCAATCTCGCGGAGTTGGAGAGAGCCAGAGGAGAGCTCGTGGAGGCGCTCGCGCAGGCCGGCTACCCGGACGCGCTCACCAAGGAAGCGCGAGAGCGAAGGGTCGGGAAGCATGAGATACAGCTAGAGATCGATGTCCGGCCCGGGTTGCTGACGTCGTTCGAAATGAGTGGCAACGAGCGGGTGCGGTCTCGCGAGCTCTTGGAGGTGCTGTCCAAGGAGGGACCGGTGCGCACAGCGCCGGTGGCACTCACGGCTCACGCCCGGCGACTGGAATCGATGCTCATAAAGGAGGGGTTTCTGTTCGCCTCTGTGCAACCCCGTCGTCTCTGCGCCCTAAAACAAGGCGATTTCGAAACTCGAGAAGCGGCCTCATGTCCGAAGAACGCCCTTGCGCAGGTCGTACGGTTTTCCGTTGAAGAGGGGCCGATGGTCGAGGTCACTGCCTTGCGATTTCACGGCAACACGCACTTCGACGGGGAACGGCTGTCCAGCGAAACGTTTGCCTTCGTTCGTGAGCGTTTGGCCGTCAACTCGGTGTTCTCGCCGCTCCATACCGGCTCCTTGGACGATGTCGGGCTGTCGGACAAGCGTCCCGACGGGGTCGAAAAACCCAGCCAGCGCAGTGCAGCCCGCGCCCGACGACAGCTGCGATACGTGCCTCAAATATACGATGAAGCCACCCTGCATCTCACCGAGCTCTACCGAGAGCAGGGGTTTCTGTCGGTCGAGGTGTCGAGTCGTTGCGCTGCGGAAAAGCTCGAGCCTTTGACCATGGACGGTGAGCGCTACACGCCGGTTCAACTGCGGCAGTCGGGTGTTGAGCGGGGCAAGGAGCTGCCTCCGTGCATTCGCCTCGGACAGTGGCGTGATTCCCTAATGGTCGACATCGAGATTCGCGAGGGTGTCCAGACAGTCGTGCGCGAGCTGGCAGTGGAGGGCAACAGGCTGCTGGGCTCCAGGAAGGTGCTGCGAACCGGAGATCTCGCCATCGATCAGCCTTACAACGAGTACCAGCTGCGAGAAGCCAGCAAGGATATTCAAGCGCTCTACCAAAGCAAAGGCCACATGTTCGCCAAGGTGAGGTGGAGAAGCGATTTGTCGCTCGACAAGGCCTCGGCGCGCGTCACCATCCAGATCGAAGAAGGGCCCATCGCCACCGTGGGGCGCATTCGCGTGGACGGCGCGACCGTCACCTCTCGGAAGATCATCGTCGAGCGCCTGGCGCTCAGGCCAGGGGACACTATCACGCCGAAGCGCCTCGAGAGCTCGCAAGACAGGCTTTTGGAGCTCGGGGTGTTCGACTCGGTGTCGGTCCAGATGGATATGCCGGACAAGCCCGCGCAGCTAAAGACCTTGCGCGTGCAGGTCACCGAGGGCAAGTCGCAGTACCTCGAGATGCGCGCCGGCCTGGCAACGGTGGAAGGCGTTCGCGGCGGTTTCGAGTACGGGTTTCTCAACATCGGCGGCTGGGCGCTGGCTGCGCGGCTTCGAGCTCGCGCCAACTATCGGTTGTTCTTTATCGGCACTCCGGATTTCGAGAAGCGATATCGCGAGGACCTCGACAACCTCGCAAAGCAACTCGAGCATCATTTTCTCCTGGGCATCGGCCAGATCAGCCTTCCAGGAACTCGCGGGCTTCTCGGCTGGGCTATCGACGGCGTGGACGAGCGGGTGAATGAGCCGGCCTTCAGCGCCAAACGGACCACGGCCTTCGTCAAGCTCACCAGCAGTCCGATCCTGCGAGGTCCGAGCAAGCTGCTGCTCATCGAAGCCCGCACAGGCATCGAATATAGCGACATCGACGTGCCCAGCGCAGTGCTCGATCCGCGATTCGCGCTGTACGCGCGCATTCCACACGGCAGATCGAGGTTCTGGGTCACGGGGCTCAAGCTCACCGTGGATCTCCGCGATCACCCCATCAACCCCACAAAGGGCGCCATGTTTTGGATAGGAGGCGATTGGGTGCGCTCCATTGGCGGCTTTGATCCCATCCCCGATGCGGAGGGAAACCTCATCGAGCGCAACTCGAACCTCGTCCGGACTCAGGCGACCCTGACCGGCTACATCCCCATGGGTAGGACCAAGACTGTTCTCTCGCTGTCGGGAACTTTTGGCTATATCTTCCACCTCACTCCCGATTCCACGACCTGGGCGGATCGCTACTTTTACGTGGGCGGAATCGAGACCCTCCGGGGATTCCCAGAGGAATCGCTCGTACCCGAGGACATCTATCGAGCATGGCGAGATTCCCTACCTCACGCCGAGCCGCCGAACGCTCTATTGCCCTACCGCGGTGGGGAGACGATGTTTGTGTTGCGCTCAGAGCTGCGAGTGCCCATCGCGCTGGGTTTCTCCGGTGCCCTGTTTGCCGAGGCCGGGAACCTGTGGCGAGACAAGACCAAGATCCGCCTACTCGATACCAACACAGGAGAGATCTTCTTGAGACCTGTCGCAGGCAGCGGACTGCGCTACCTCACGCCCCTAGGGCCACTGTCTTTCGACCTCGGTTTCAACCTCAACAAACGACCGCACGAAGGCCGGGCGTACTGGTACCTGTCTGTGGGAAGCGCATTCTAAGAGCCCTAAGCTCAGCGGGGCCAGGGCAATCAAAACTCTGCCGCTTTTTCGAGCGAGTGGGCCTCCCCACGGACCCACCGCTGTTGAGGGTCGAACGGCATGGCGGAATTGGGTCAGAAGGCGCTGGCGAGCCGCGGATGGCGGCGACGAAGAGGGCCTTTATCTGGCCTATACTCCAGTGCGAGTGCGGGGGCCGGATGAAGATCGTCGCGGCGGTCACGGATCCAGCCTCAGTCCGTCGCTACCTCAAAGGCGTCGGCCTACCGGCGGACCCACCGTTGATCGCCCCGGCGAGGGCGTCGCCGCAGCTCGACTTCGATTGGTGACAACAGCGGTCTTTTTCAAAGGCTCCCAAAAGCGAGCCGGTGTCGAGCTGCGTCTCGAGGTGGGATAGCGCGACTTTTCCGGGCACGTTTTCACCTGTTCTGCTACTGTCTTCGCCATCATGATGCTCCAGGAAGCCAACAACGAGCCCGGCGGACGCCATTCAGGGCGTTTGAGCGGCGAGTTTGGGGTTGATCGGGGTGTCGGAACCGGGATCGAAGGGGCTGGCGGCCTGCTGGTGGCGGCGACGAACATAGCGTTTATTTGGCCTACACTCACAAAACTCCTGCCTGGTCGACCCACAGATTTGGTGGAGGAGCCGACAATGGAACACCTCATCATACAGGCTCGACGAGTCGCTATCGCTCGATTTGCGCTTGTGACAGCGATGCTTTCCACGATTGCCTGCGGAGATAGTCAGACGACGGCGAATGGAACCGCTGGGGA
>JALOQD010000171.1 GCA_025453525.1 Myxococcota bacterium | reverse complement strand
GCCGCGAGGTCCAAGTTCGCCGATCCCTTGGGGATGGGAATCCCCTACCTTTGGGGATGCACTGGCCTGGCTTTCGACAAACGAAGAGTTCCCGAAGCGACCAGCAGCATCTCAGTGTTATGGGATCCGCGATGGAGGGGCCGTGTGGCCATTCTCGAGGACATGTTCGAGACCATGGATTTGCTCTTCCTCCACGCGGGATATCCCAGCAACTCCAGGAGTATTGCTGCTCTCGATGGCGCTCGGCGCAGCGCCCAGGCCTTGGCGGAAAACGCGGTTCGGTTTGGGGATACCTTCGAGAACATCGAGGCCTTGCGCCGCGGCGAGGTCGATATCATCCAGGCCTACAGCGGAGATGTTTTCTCCAAAGCCGGCCATGATCCGAACATCGTTTTCTTTCTCCCCGAAGAGGGCTTCAGCCTTTGGGCAGACTACTTGGTCCTGTCTTCGGGCAGTCGCCATGTGGCTGAGGCGCATGCTTTTGTCGAATTCCTCTCGAGAAAGGACGTATCGATGCGCTCGGCCAGGGCGTTTCACTACGATTCGCCCATGGCCGAGACGAATGAGCTCGCTACCCGGATGCTTCATGGCGCCTCGCGGCTCTTGCCTCCTGCCGAAAAGCGCAGGCAGAGGGCTCGCTTCGAGCCAGCTGGGCCAGCGACAGGCGAGTACCAAAAGATCTTCAGCGAGCTGAAGCGACGCTCTCCATGAAGCAAAAGTTTATCTTCTATTTTATTTCGATCGCCTTGGTTTCGATGACCGCGACCGCATCCATTGCCATCTTGCAGAGCCGACAAGCCGCTCGACAGCAACACCATGGGAACTTCGAGCTCCTCTCGCAAGCCCTGCGGGACGACGTGTCGCGCGTGATTGGCCAGGCCCACACAGATGTCTCGCTCGTTGCTCGCAATGTCGAAGTGGTCGCGAGGAATGAGCAGCCATTGAGCCTCGAGCTGCAGCGCCTTGGGCGGATCATGCAGGGCTATAGCGACATTACGCTCATCGATGAGAAGGGCTTGGTGCTCGCCTCCACGACCTACGATTTTCAAGGGGATTGGCGCTATCGACGCGGTTTTCGCGAGGCCCTTGTCCACGGCGACGCCATGGCTGGCTTCCACCTTTTGCCTGCCACGGGGAAGCTCGCCTTGGCGTTCTATTCGAGATTTCTTTTTCCAAACGGCAAGGCCGCCGTTGCCGCATTGCAGCTCGACGCCTCTCGCCTCGCCGACATTCCCTTGAGGGTCGCGCAGCAGAAGGGGCTCGTCGCCTTCATCATCGACGAGCGCGGACGGTTCGTAGCGCACCCGCAGGCAGCCTACTTGATGGAGATCGCTTGGCCGACCCTCCTCTCTCAGTTTCGCGGCAGCAGCGGCAATGTGGATTTCAGTATGTTCGGCACCAACTTTCTCGGGGGCTATGCCCTCCTGCGAGGCTTTGCGCTCGATGGGGAGACAGCGGTGCCTGGCTGGGCGGTCGTCGTCGCCGAGGAGCACGATAGGGTTTTTGGCTTTTTGCGCTCCATGCTGCGCCGAGTATACCTCATAGGCGCGGTGATCTTCGGAGCTCTCGTCTTGCTCGGGCTCGCCCTCGCTTCCCGCATGGCTCGGCCCATCGAACGATTGTCCTTTGCAGTGGAGAAGCTCAGCAAGCGCGATTTCGAAGTGTCGGTGGTCCGCGAAGGTCCGACAGAGGTGGCAAAGCTCGGGGCTGCCTTCAACGCCATGGTCGGAGAGCTCGGACTCTATCAAGCGCGCCTCTCGGAGAGCGAGCAGCGCTATCGCGACCTCACGGACCTCTTGCCCCAGACGGTGTTCGAAGCGGACGATCGCGGTAGGTTCACGTATGTCAACAGGGCCGGTCTCTCCATGTTCGGCTACAAAGCGAGCGAGGTTTTGGAAGACCCTGGCATCTACGTGCTCCATACCTTGGTCCCCGAGGATCGAGCCAGAGCCGCCGGGGTTTGGCGGTCGCTGCTCGCTGGTGTGCACTCCCAAGGAAATCACTACCGAGCGCTGCGACGAGATGGCTCCACGTTGCCGATCCTCATCTACTCGGCGGTCTATGATATCAAAGCCGGCAGGCGGGGTCTGCGCGGCATCGCCATCGACGTGAGCGAGCTCGAGAAAAAGGATGCGATCGTCCGTGAAGCACAAAGACTCGAAACCATTGCTCTGCTCTCTGGCGGACTGGCCCACGATCTCAACAATGTGCTCGGCGGGATCCTCGGGGCTGTGGGGCTCATCCGTCATCATCTTCGGCCCAATGCCCCAAAGCTCGAGCAAGTGGAGCGCATGCTCAATCTCGTGGACAGCTCCGTGGCAAGAGCCTCTGAGATGATTCAAAAATTGCTCGCCATGTCGCGCCGCACGGACTTGAGCTTGCGGCCGATGGACCTGAACCAAGCCGTAGAGCATGTGGTGGCTGTTTGCCGCGGGTCGTTCGACAAGAGCGTGGAGATCGTCACCGAATTGGCCGTGGACCCTGCGGTCGTGCGGGCCGATGCCTCCCAGCTCGAGCAGGTTCTGCTCAACCTCGTCATCAACGCCTACCACGCAGTGACCTTGATGAGGGGAGAGGACGGCAAGGAGCAGGGGGGCAGGGTGCAGATCGCCCTGCGGCGCGTGCGCCTGAAGGAGGGCGAAATCCTCCAAGGTCTGGCTCCGGCACTTCTGTCCCGAGGTGGCGACTACTGGAGGGTGTCGGTGTCCGACGATGGCGTGGGCATTCCCGCTGAGGTGCGGGCCAGGGTCTTCGAGCCATTTTATACGACCAAGCCAGCGGGCAAGGGCAGCGGTCTGGGCCTGGCCGTGATCCACAGCATTGCTCAGCAAAACGGTGCGCTGCTCACCCTGCTTTCGTCCGAGGGGCAAGGCACCACCTTCGAGTTCTATTTGCCCGTGTGTAAGGACTCGATCATTGCTCGGAAGAGTTGGCCCCAAGAGCCTTCCCTCACCCAATTCTCAGGTCGAGTGCTCGTAGTTGATGACGACGTCGTATTGATGCGCACCACCGCGATGATGCTCGAAACACTGGGGTATGACGTCGAAACCGCGAGCGATGGCAAAGAGGCGCTCGAGAAGTTCGAATGCGATGCGGATCGTTTTGATTTGGTCCTCGCCGATCTGTCGATGCCCCGTATGTCCGGGCAGGAGCTGCTCACTGTTCTGCGAAAGGCATACCCAACCCTCTGCCTCGCCCTGATGACGGGCCATGTGGGGGACAAGGGAATCAAGGAAGTCGAGGAGCTCGGCATTGCGTTCGTGCTTTCTAAACCGTTTGATCTCGACGCGCTCGCTGCCCGTGTGGGCAAGGTGAGCAAAAAGCGAGAATCTCTGGAGAGGGGTGCGTGAAGTGGTTATGACTGGTGTTAGAGAATATATGGACCATCAATGGTATGGGCGAGAATGTTTTTTTTATCTGCCGAGAGGCAATCGTTTTGCCGCGGCCTACGTCCAAGGGGGCAGGAGGTACGTCATGAGATGCAGCAGATTCATTAGAAATGCCACATTTGCCACTCTAGCCATGGGTTTGTTGGCCAGTCATCCCGTCGCGGCAGCCTCGCCTCGGGGCAGGTCGGGAAATGAGCACGGGATGTTATCCCAGCCACATTCCCAGGCCGTCCGCCTTCGCGCCGAATCCAAGGGCAAGACTTCCAAAGCCCAGCCGAGCTTCAAGTCATCCTCGTCCAAGGTGCGCCCCACGACCGCGCGGCCGCGGGTTCAACCTTCGACAGTGAAACCCATGCAGCCCAAGAGTGCGCCGAAAGCTTCAACGTCGAGCGGTGTGCCGCATCCATCGACCAAGGCGCCGAGCAACTTCCAGCCGAGCCCGCAGAAACAAGGCGTCAAGCCATTTCGACCTGAGCCCAAGGTGCATTCGTCTGCACCCAAGATGGCCAGTCCCAAACCAGCCGAGCCCGCTCGCTTTAGATCCAGTAGCCCCCAGCGGGTCGATTTCGACAAAAGAGCGCCGGTGGGCAGGGCGCCCATACAAAGAGGGCGGGAGCTCTCTGTGGTGCCACCGACGATGACCCGGGCTGGGAGAAATTTCGATCAAAAAGTGGTGGTTCGCGGCGACCAAACCTTCGTCGAGCGGCGCTATTCCGGTCACGGCGGCACGCCTCGGCACGGCAGCGCCCGGCACGGCAGCGCCCGTCACGAGCACTCCTACGAGGGCTCTCGCTACTACCACCGTCGCGCTTACGGGCACCATCATTACGATTGCTACGTCCGTCATTGGACGTATAACCCGTGGTTCTGGGGCTTTTTCTTCGCCCCGTTTGCCGCGCCGTGGCACTACACCTGGGTTTGGGTGGGCACTCCATGGTATGCGTCCTGGGGCTGGTACTACCAGCCGTATCCCGTCTACCAGGCGCCGTCCTACTGGGTGACCGACTACGTCATCTCCCGCAGCCTCGAGGAAGAGTACGACCGAGGCTATGCCGCCGGTCAGCAGGCCGCGGCCGGGCAACCGACCCCCGTTGGCGCGCCGATCTCCGAACCGCTCAAGGAGGAGCTCCGCCAGCAAGTGGACCAGACGGCCAAGGCGTATCAAGCCGAGCAAGCCATGGCTTTGGAGCAGGCCCTGCAAAAACCCGGCTACCTGTTTGTCGTGGACACGACCTTGTCCGTGACGAACGTCGATGGCACCGTCTGTGCCCTCTCTGGGGGTGACATCATCAAGCCAGCCGCCGCTGTCGATCCCACCGTGCCGGTGGCGCAGATGCGCGTCGTGACCTCCAAGGGCGATGAGTGCCCGGCCGGCTCGACCGTAGCTGTGTCACTCACAGACCTCCAGGAAATGCTGAACTCGTTTGGCCAGAAGGTGGACGACGGCATGAACGAGCTTCAAAAGACCAAGAACCCCCAAGCCGTTACGCCCCAGTAGCCTTTGACCTTCTGATCCTGCCTTGACATCTGAACCGCTGTTTGTGTTCATAAAATACAGACATTTTTTCAACAGCCCGCCGTGAAGCCAGGAGGCGAGGCTTGCCGTGAGAACCGAGGACTGTTTGAGTCGTTCCGTTCGATGTCCGAGTTCCGAGAGGTTCGAAGGGTAAGGCTCGCCTCCTGGCAAGATAGCGGGTCGGAGGTGCCTTCTGTGACGTTAGCTGCGATTCCCCTGGTCACGCATGCGTTCTTGCTCGGGGTTCCGGTCCTTGTGGTCGCGGCGGTGCTTGCCCGCTACTTGTGGGGAAAAAAGCCATGAGCGCCGACACGACCATCGTCGCCATCGTCTCTCTGTACATGGCCGTCTTGCTCGGCATCGGCTGGGTCGCTGGGCAAAGGACGCGCTCTCCCGAGGACTTCTTCCTGGCCGGGCGCTCGCTCGGTGCGTGGGTCACGGCCATCTCCTCGACGGCCTCGTCCGAGAGCGGCTGGGTGGTGCTGGGCGCCGTGGGCCTGGCTTACAAGGAAGGAGTGAGCGCCCTGTGGTTCGCGCCTGGGTGCCTGCTCGGTTATGCGGTCAATCTGTACTGGCTCGCTCCGCGGCTGCGCCGAGCGGCCGCCGCTCAAGGCTCCATGACCTTGCCCGACCTTTTGGCCGACCGCTACGGCGATCCGCTGCGGGTTCTCCGCTCGTGCGCTGTGCTCGTCATCCTCGTGTCGCTCGCGGGCTATCTCGCGGCCCAGATGACCGCCACGGGCAAAGCCATGGAAGCCATCGTCGGGCTCGACTACGGGGTCGGTATCCTCGTGGGCGGCTCGATCATTATCGCCTACACGCTGCTCGGCGGCTTTCGCGCGGTGAGCTGGACCGACTTCTTTCAAGGGCTCGTCATGGTCGCGTCCTTGGTGCTCATGCCGATCTTGGCTCTGCGCTCGGCTGGGGGCTATGGCGCGACCCTCGAGAAGCTGGCGGCCATCGATCCCAACCTCGTGTCCATCGGCGGCGGCAAGCAAGGCCTGGCCCTCGTCGGCGCCGTGGTCGGTCTGCTCGGCATCGGGCTCGGCTATCCTGGACAGCCCCATGTCATCACGCGCTACATGGCCGCGCAGGACGACGAAAAGATCCGGCGCTCCCAGGTCATCGCCATGATCTGGGGCGTGCTCGTGTTCTACGGCGCTGGGCTGCTCGGCCTGGCCGGACGCGTGCTCATGCCCGAGCTCATGCAGGATGGTGGAGATCCAGAGCAGCTCTTTCCGCTGCTGGCTCGGCGCTCGCTGCATCCACTGCTGTGCGGCATCATGCTCGCGGCCATTCTCTCGGCGATCATGTCCACCGTGTCGTCGCAACTCCTGGTCGCCGCGTCGTGCGTGAGCCGCGACCTCTTGGAGAAGGTCGCTGGTTTCAAGAACGCCAGCCGTCGTTCGGTACTCGCTGGCCGCATCGCCGTGCTCGCCATCGGTGTGATCGCCATGCTCGTGGCCCTCGGAGACGTGCGCATCGTGTTTTGGTTCGTGCTCTTCGCCTGGTCGGGTCTAGGAGCGGCCTTTGGCCCTGTGCTGCTCTTGGGGCTGTCCACCGATCTCGTCACCCGCAAGGGCGCCATCGCCGGCGTGCTCAGCGGTTTCGCCATCACCGTGGCCTGGAAGCTCACCGGCCTGTCCGACACCGTCGTCTACGAGCTCGTGCCTGCGTTCTTCGGCGCCGCGATCCTTGCGATCGTTGTCAGTGCTGTGGAGAGAAGAATCATTCCCCGCTCGTCCAATCGATGAACAGATCCTCGAGCCCAATGGTGCGTGTGTCCGCGATGCGAGCGCCAGCCCCGAGCAAGGGCGAGAGCTCGGCGTGGGCCGTTGCCGCGTCGGCGCCAAAGGTGGCCAGCACACCGTCTTCTCGAGGGCGAACGCGCAGACACGAGGGCAGGGCGCGTATCGTCTTTGGATCAGCCCCGGCGACGAGCACCTGACACGAGCGTTCTTGCAGATCCTCGATGGGCCGATCCGCGAGCACCCGGCCTTCGTGGAGGATCACCACTCGGCTCGCCAAGCGCTCAATGTCGGCGAATTGATGGGATGAGAGGATGAGCGTGGTGTTCATGGTCGCGACCAAGTCGAGCACCACCTCGAGAAACTCGCGCCGCACCGCAGGGTCGAGATTGGCCGCCGGCTCGTCGAGCACCAAGAGCTTGGGCCGATGGCACACGGCGCAAAGAAACCCGGCCTGGCGCTGCTGGCCAGTGGAAAGCGTCCCCAACGCCGCGTTCACATCGAGCTTGAACGACTGACTCAGGTGCGCTGCGAGGGCCTTGTCCCAGCTTGGATAGAGCTCCTCGCACAGGGCAAACAGATCCGCCGAGCGCAGCCACTGCGGGTAAGGATCGCCGCCTGCGAGATACCCGACGTGGCGCTTGACCTCCTCGGGCTGCTCAAACGGTTGCAAGCCAAACACCCGCACGTCCCCACTGTCTGGGCGAAGCAGCGCCGGGATCATCCGGAGCAAGGTCGTCTTGCCTGCCCCATTGCGGCCGATGAGCCCCACAGACTCCCCTTGCGCAATCTCGAGGCTCACCCCCGAGAGCGCCATCGTCTTGCCGAACCCGCGCCTGACATCAGAAAAAGAAATAACGCTCATGTCATAGACCTCCTCGGAGTCATGAAGCGCCTCCGTGCTTTACGAACCACCGCAGGTTGCGGATATAGAGAACCACGATCAACGCTGCCCCTGCGGCGAGCAGCGGGTAGTAGTAAGAGTTCACGAACGCAAAGAGGTCCGCGGTCCAGATGCGGTGGAGGGGGTAGGGCTGATCACAAACCAAGACTGCCCCAGCCATCGTGATGATCGGCATTAGGAAAGCGAAGACCGAGGCGTGTGTCGTCTGCATAGAATGCCCGCGCCAGCGCATGGCGAGACCGCTCACGGCAAGGCTTAGGGCGAACAACAGAACTAGCGCGATACACGACTGCCTTGATGCGGATTCCTTCATCTGCGAACCGATGGAGGCCCACACCTGATTGAAGTTGCCTACAAACGTGAGATCAGTATCGCGTCCTCTGATCTGCAGATGGTAGGTTGGAACCCCTTCTGACGAAACTAACCTGAGGGAAAGGGCCAGACCAGAGCGGTTGGCGAGGCAATGGGCGAACGCGCTTTCGAGGCTGTCGTCCGATGCTCCCGGCGTGGAATTGGGTTCACAGCCGAGCTTTGGCAGTGTCTCTGCTTGCATTGTGATGGGAGCAACCGGCAATTGCATTGCTCCTAGGCTCATTAAAGGGATAAGCGCGACTGCGATGATGAGCTGCGGGGCTGAGCGCACGAATTCCATAATGGCCCGCTGCGTCTTATTCACAAAGAATATGGGTAGTGTTCTCTTGGTTATCCACCAAGGGAGCATGGTCAAGAACAGGAAACCGACGGCTAGATGGTACGCGGCTGGCAGCAAGTCATTCCGCGCGAGCACCGACGAAATCCCTTTCGAGGCAAAGGTGATTCCCATAAAGGGGAAAATCAACCCCATCAGCCACAACGACCAGGATCCCCTAGTGAGGAGCTCCAAGCGGAGCCACAAAGGCCACCGTGACTGCTTTCGCAATTCAAGGTCTATTTGCCCGGCCTTACTGCTTTGAAATGACGGCATGGCCAAGGCTGCTGACCTGCCAAAATGTCCACATTGACCGAGCGACCACCAACTCCACAAGATGAGCCCCCCGAACGCGGCGCAGCCCAATGTTGCGGAAATGACGACGGCTTCTTTGACGCCGGTGACTTGGAACCCCTTGCCAATAATGGCAACGGCAATCAGATACCCCACAACCCCAAACGCAATGCTCAAGATGGCCGGGACCAAATCTTGGTCGTTTCTTCGCGGCAGCATGAGCAGCCCCAGGGCTCCCAGCAGTATTGCCCCTCCAAGGAAGAGCACGCCAAACGGCACGAGCTCATTCGTTGCGATCCCGCAGGCCACCAGCAACGGCAAGAGCACCATCGAATAGGCAGTCAGCGCCCCGAACAGTCGACCGAAATACAACTCGCGCTGGTGCATGGGCCACAGCAGCTCCACAGTCCACTTGGTAAGAGTCCTCCCACTCGCACTGATTGCCGTTAGCCAGGTCCACATGAAACTCAGCCACACAAGCGGCATGTGTGACCTGCCTGGCGCCGCCTCGTGATCAGCTCCGAAGTACACAGCTCCAGCAAGGGCGAGGCCCAGGGCTGGCATCCACCAGCGGTGAACGAGGTAGGCTCGTAAGTACGTTTTAAAGATGGAGGTCATCTCTGTGTATCCTGCGCGAGCTGCGGCCGCGTTGCCGCCACGATCGCGTCGAGCTCGTGCTTTCTGCGCCCCAGGAACGGCCCGTGCTCGCTGGACCGGCCTTCGCTCGAGAACCCCATTGCCCAAGCAAATTCGAGCCTGACACAAGAAAAAGAAATCGCGCTCATCTCATTAACCTCCACATCAGCTTAAGCTCCCCCGTGCTTTACGAACCACCGCAGGTTGCGGATATAGAGAACCACGATCAACGCTGCCCCTGCGGCGAGCAGCGGGTAGTAGTAAGAGTTCACCAGCGCGAACAGGTCCGCGGTCCAGATGCGGTGCAGTGGGTAGCGCACGTCGATCAGCAAAATTGGCGCCATGTACATCAGTGCCGCTAGTAGGACGAGAAGCGCCCAATGCGTGGCTTTTTCGCTGCGCAGGATCCCGAGTACACTCCCGGAGCGTAGGATCCGTGTGATGAGGAAATTGAGTCCGATCAAGACGAGCACGACGCATATCACGATTTGCCGATGCGCGATGGCAAGAATTCTGGGACGGTCTTGAGTCCACCAGACGGAAGCAACCACATCCTGAAGTTCAGCGTCGAGGTTGTTTGGAGTATTCTTCCGCACCTCCACACCGAAACGGTTCTGAATGCAGGCTGCGTAGTCCGAAAGGATCGTTTCACTGGCCTCTGCCGAGTCCTGGGAAAAGAGAGGGCCACATCCAAGGATACCCGCTGGATGCTTTCCCAAGTTTTCGGGCGGCGAGGTCGTGTCAGATGCGCCGACGTTGTGTGCAGCTGCAGACAGTGTAGCGGCCGCCAAGAACACACCGATAGTCATGTGATAAACAGCACGCCGCTGTCGATTGGTAAACAGACGCCAGCTATGACGATCGCGGAGGAAGGTTTTCCCGCGCGGGAGGAACCCAACAATAGCAAGAATCCAGAACCACTCAGCCATTGAATCTGCTGCGGCCCCAGACAGCATTAGGTAGCTCAAATGACAAACTGCAAACCCGAAATAGTAGCCCGCAAGGGCTACAACAAACACGGCTCCAACGACGCTACGGTTCCCAAAAGCGAGGAACCACCACGTCTTGAACCGTCCGGTCCCTTGGTTGCGACCTTCCGTCTGCTCCAGACGGATTGACGGGATGGGCTCGGACGGTTCGAATGCGCAGATGTCATTTCTGTCGAAACGCCCCACCACTCGGGGTGTCCAGAATAGAACCACGGTAAGGCCCAATGTCGCGAAGCTGAGGGGAACGATGGGGTGCAAGTTAAACCCGCTACTGTCATCCATGCCCCAATAGCGTCCAACAAGGAGAACGAGAGCGAGAAAGGAAAAGAAACCCGCAGAAAAGATGGTGAGCACATCATTGTCTCCCACCTGCCACCATCGACGTTCACCGTACAAACCGATGCTCGAAACAAGGTAGGCACCGTTGATCATCGGAACGCACAACGCAAACCCGCTTGGCAGCGCGATCCAACAGGCCAGCGATAGTGGGGCCGTGGAAAGAGTATAGGTTGCAAGCGCCGCGAACAACCGGCCGAAGTAGAGCCGCTGCCTGGGCATGGGCCACAGCAGCTCCACGGTCCACTCTGTAAGCGTCGCCCCGCTCGCGCTAGTCGCCGACAACAGCGTCCACAGACAACACAGCCACACGAGCCCCATGTGCGACGTGCCTGGAGCCGCCTTGGGCTCGCCTCCGAGGTACACGGCAGCGGCAAGGGCGAGGCCTAGGGCTGGCATCCACCAACGGTGAACGAGGTAGGCTCTCAGATATATTTTAAAGATCGACGTCATTTCTTCTTCCCCTGCTCGAGCTCCATCCACGATTGCTCTACGATCTCGTGCGGTCTTGAGCCCTGCGGCCTTGGTTCCCTTGGTCTTGGGGGCGGACACGAACGTCCCGCGGCCTCGATCCGTCTCGATGAGGCCCTCGGCTTCGAGAGTCTCGTAGGCTTTTTTCACCGTGAGGTGGTTGACCACCAGAGACGCCGAGAGCTCACGCAGCGAAGGCAACTTGTCGCCTGCAACGAGCTTGCCTGAGGCCAATGCCTCGCGGACCTGCCGCACGATCTGGCGGTAGATGGGAACGGCGTCGTCTGGTGTAATGCGCAACAACATGGTGCTATAGTGTTGTATAGCACCAATGCATTGGCGTCAAGAGGTTGCCCACGGGTTTTCTTCGGGCCCTTTGGCAAGGGCATCGAAGAGTTGGCGGTGGGCGCTCGGTGCTGGATGCGGGTCAGGAGCTGATTTTTTTATGAGCGATCCCGAAATTGACCGTGAGACGTGAGAACGACGTGCTCAGCGCGGCCGACATCGTCGTGCGACTGTTTTCCAAATATTTGCGCAGAGATGTGAGATCAGGGATTTTTTTCCCAGTTTGCATACAGAAATTCTAGTTTGACCGCCAATACCCTTGAGACAGCGAGAGTCGCTGTTTGTTGAAGGGAAGGTGGAGTTCCATCGCCAGTTTGACCAGTCGCACTCTGTGATGTGTGTCAAATTGGCAACAACAGGCATCTGCTTAAGGGAAATTGTGAGCTGGGAAGGAGGAACACCATTCGAAATCACAGGGTCTTGGCGGTCGAGGTCACGCCTCGGCTTGGGTTGGCATCTGGATTGCTTTACAGCTGATTCGTTCAGGTCATGAGAGACCGATGATGGACGAGTGAATGCAGGAAAAAACAACTAGGGAGTTTAAAATGAAAAGGGAATGGATGAGAACGCATAGGCAATTAATGGTGATTTTCTCTGGAGCGATGCTTTTGGCCAATCTTGGATGCCCTCAGATGGATGAGGACAATACAGACGAGATTGAAACAGGAGAAAATGGCAACAACTGCGACGGCGTCATTAGTTTTGAAGACGAACATTTAGAGGCGGCCGTGCGCAGCGCGTTGGGGATCTCCGAGGGTGACCTGAAGCTCGATGACGTCTTATTGTTGGACACGCTCCGCGCGCCTGAGCTCGAAATATCGAGCCTGAAGGGACTAGAGTGCCTGACCGAATTGACCCAATTGTCCCTGTGGGGAAATCACATCGAGGACATCACACCGTTGTCCGGCCTCGTTCATCTGATGGAGCTAGACATCAGTTGGAACGACGTGCGTGATCTTTCACCGCTTTTGGGTCTTAAGAAATTGGTATATTTCGGCGCAGACGAAAACCCTATCAGCGATCTTCATGCACTTTCGGGATTGGAAAATCTCGAGAGCCTTTTTCTTCGTCTCGGTCAGGTGAGTGACGTTTCCCCTCTTTCTGGCCTGCCAAAACTGAAAGAGCTTAATTTGGACGGAAACGTCATTAACGACATCGCACCTCTTTCGAGGCTAACGACACTGCGACGGCTCCTCATCCGCGAAAATCCGATCGGCGATCTTTCGGTGTTGGCTCAAATGACCCAACTCGAAGACCTTCGGATCGCCGGGGATGAGATGGACCTGGCGCTCTTAGCCCATCATTCCAATCTGCAAGTGCTCGACGTGGAAGACTGCGACATCAGCGACCTGGGTCCCATCGCAGGTCTCACAACTCTGAAAGAGCTTTGGCTCCGCGATAACCGGGTTGTAGACCTTGCCCCCATCGAAGGATTGGTGAACCTCGAGTTTCTGCTGTTGGTGGGTAACCACGTGAGGGATTTGTCTTCTCTTCTGAACAACCCTGGGATGGGCCAAGGGGACAGATTGATGATTACGGACATTCCGATCGATTGCGACGAACAAGGCCCTGTCATCGAAGAGCTTCTCCAGCGCGGTTTGGAAATAGAGCACGACTGCAAGTAGTTTAAGAGCTCGTCGCGGGTGATTGCCGCGTCCCTTAAAACCGTGACTCAGCTGCTGATGGTCTTTTCCAGAGCGATCCGCAAGCGAAAGTACTCTTCGGACACACTGAACAGCAAAAGCTCTTTGATCTTTTCTTGGGCCGTGATCTCCTTGATTGGGTCGGCCTCGTTTTGGACCATCTGCGCTGCCACCGCGAGATCGCTGACGAGCAGGAACCCGGCTCGACAGCTGGTGAGCTCGATGGCGCGCACCCACTTCTTGATATCCATGGTTTGCCCTGCCTTGACAAAGCGGCGAATGACCTTGCCGAGCGCCTGCACCTCCATGGACTCGAGCTGCTGCTGCAGAACGCCGACATATTGTTCGAGTGCTCCGCTCTTGTCCTTGGGGAGCTTCATGTTTGGCGCTCCGACCTTCATCGCGGCCAAAAAAAGCAGCTTCAAGTCGCGATGCGCGGGCAACACCCAGCGGATGTAATGCTCTGGACGATAGTAGGACAGGTGCTTGCCGGCGAGGAAAAGGAGATCCTGGTGGGAGTAGCCTGCAAGGAGCGTGGAACCACACACCGTCGCTATCGGATCGGTGATCACGAAGCTCAGCCCGCCAGGCTTTTGCTTTTGAATGTAGAGGGCTGGGACAACGGGCAGGTTGAGCACCTGGGCTGCATAGAAGAACCCCTCGGTCAGACCCAGTTTGTCAGGTCGCTTGGGGCTCATGTTCTTGCCTAGATCAAAGGCCTTAATCGGCTGAGCCCGCAGGTTGCGGACGACTCGGAGGACCGCTTCGAAAATCTTGCCCGCGTACACCGATTCATCAGGGTGAAACAGATCTTGGAGCCAGTGCTCGTTGTCCAACCTCGCCTGCGCTCGACCCTGCCCGCGTTTGCGATGCTCTTCGTAAAACCTGCGTTCCTTGTCGCTGGCCTTTTTGAAATAGACCAACGTCGCACACAGGCACCAGGCTTTGTCGAACTGGCGGCTGTCCATATAGAGCTTGCACAGCCTTTTGTAATACTCTGCGTCCCGAGGATTTTGGCGGATCAATCCTTGGTACTCGGCGACCGCCTTGTCGACGCTATCGGGCATGGACGAATACAGCTCCACCAGGATTTCATGCCGGGCTCGATTGTCGGGATCGAGGGTGGCGGCCATTTTGAACGCCGCGGCTGCTGGCTCGGCGCGCCCCAATCTGGTTCTGTAGATCTCCCCGAGACTGTGCCATAGGTGGACTTCGAGCTCGGTCTGTCCCTTGCCCGTGAGGCGATACAGCATTTTGCGATAGCTGCGCTCCAGCCTCTTCCAGTCCTTGCGCTCGGTTAAAATTCGGTCCATCGCCTCGAAGGCTTTGAGGTTCGTCGGGTTGTAGTCGAGGCAGAGGTCGAATTGCTCAACCGCTTCCTCGGGGCTTCGGAGCTCGTCTCGGAACACGACCCCCATGGAGTAGGTGAGGATCGCGAGGTTGTCGTCGTCTGTCTCGAGCGAGGTGATTTCGCCGATGACCTCTATGACCCGCTGCCACTGCTTGGTTTGCTGATAGAGGGCAAGGAGTTTGGACAGGACCGCGCGATCCCTGGGATTGAAGCCCAACGCCGCCACATAGTAGGAGATCGCCTTTCGAGGATCGTCCATTTGTTCTTTGGTCAGGTCCCCGATTTCGGCAAGGAGTGAGCCCTTTTCCCAGGCATTCACCGCATCCGCGAGCATGAGTTTGTACGAGATGACCTTCTTCCAGTTTGTCCGCTGCTCGTTCAATTCGATAATTGCGGTCAAGGCGGGGCGGTTTTTCGAATCGATCTTCAGGACCTTCTCGAACATCTTCTGCGCTTGGCGAGCGTTATCGAGCCTGACCTCGATGACTCCCAGCCGGGTGTAAACCTCGACGAGCGCTGCGGGATTTTGCTCTACAAGGGGCTGAGAGAGCATCCACTCGAACAGAGTTTGAGCATCGTCCCACTGCTCGAGGCGGAAGTACGCGTCAGCCAAGTTGAACGCCGTCTGGAGGTGGGACGTGTCTAGCGAGAAAGCCGCTTGATACCCCTTGAGCGCTTTGGGTAGGTTCCCGAGCTTTTCCGCGACCGCTGCATATTTTCGATGGTTGGATTGCATCTGAGCCACAGGTGACTTTTCGCCCGATAGAACCAACCTGTCGAGGAGCGCTTCGGCCTCGCGCCATCGCTCGTCTCGCATGTACAGGTCGACGAGGATATCGGCTGCCTGTTGATTGTCCGGATCGGAGATAAGGGCCTGTTCGTACCACATCAAGGCTTGTGCATCATCGCGGAGCTTCTTGGCGCAAAGCGCACCCAAGGCGAGTTGAAGCTTGGATCTCTGCCTTGGGTTTTGCGTGTGCGTTTGCTGTGCCTCGAGCACTCGATAGGCAGGAACCCACTGCCCATCATCCATGTAGATCTGTTGGAGCGCGGCGAGAGCCGGCAAGTGCCCAGGCTCCACGTCGAGCGCGGAGCGGAAATGCTCCTCGGCAGCAGCGCTGTTTTTGAGATTGTCCGCGCTGAGTCTGCCCAATCGATACAGTAGGTCGACCTTCTGCTGCGGGCTCGCGGCGAGCTTGGCAAGGCGCGCAAGGGTCTCTTTGGCGCCTGCCCAGTCTCCCTTTTGGCTCTGGAGCTGTGCCAGTTGGTCCAAGGCAGCGTGGTGCTTCTTGTCGATGTCCAGAATCTTTTTGTACATGTCCATGGCGCGGTCTGCTTGGCCGAGCTCTGCCGCGAAGATCTCGCCCATCTGCAGGTAGCACCCGATTCGAGCTGTTCGGTCAGACACAGCCATCACGCGACGTTCCAAAGTCGTGACGAGAGCGTGCCATCGTGAAAGCTGACGGTAGAGGCGTTCCAAGGCGGCAAGCGCCTTCTCGTTGGCAGGCTCGATTTCCAGGATTTGCTCGTAGTGGTCCGCGGCCTTGTCCGGCTTTACAAACTCCTGCTCCTGCATCTGTGCAATGCGCTCGAGGAGCTGGATTTGTTCTCGCTCGCTTGCGGCGTGCGCGAGCTCGAGCAGGAGCACGTCCAACAGATCTTGCCAGCGCTCCACCTTGTTGTAGAGGCGCCCGAGCCCCTTGAGCGCCAGGAGGTTGCCTTGCTCAACCTCGAGGACTCGGCGGTACTCGTCGATCGCCGATTTTGGATCGTCCAAATGCTCTTCGAAAATCTCGGCTATGCGGAGGTGCAGCGCCACCCTGCCACCGGGATCTCGCCCGAGGTTTTCGAGCCGATTTCGCAAGACAGGAATGAGCTCTGCCCAATTCCGCTCGCCGCCGAGCAGGCGCTCCAGGGCGACGAGGGCCTCTTTGAGGCCGGGATCGAGCTTGAGGGCTGCGGTGTAGGCACTCCGCGCCGCTCCGGCGTTTTGGAGGTGGTCCTCATAGAGACAGGCCAATTCCAAATGGAAGAGCTTCTGTTGCTCTGGATCTGTCTCGCGTTTGACAGCGCGCTCGAGCACCGCGGCGAGCTCGTCCCACTGCCGTGTGCTGCGATAGAGCTCTCCGATGAGCTTGAGCGCCCCGAGATGAAATGGATGGACCACCAACACCTGTTGGTAATATTGAATGGCGTATTCTGGACAGCACAGCTCATCCGCATACCACTGCCCAATTTTGAGACACAGCTCATTTTTGATTCGCTGGTCCTGTGTAGCCTGCAAGGCCTGGTTTGCCGATGCGAGCAGCTCATCCCATTTGCCCGCTATCGAGGCCAGTCTCTCCAGATGGCCCAACGTCGTGTCATTCGAAGAGTCCTCCTCAAAGGCCGTTTGCAGGACGATGAAGGCTTTGTCCGGTTGTCTCAAATGCTCTTCGTAGATTCTTGCCAGCACGTAGAAGATTCGGATACGTGCTTCCTTCTCTACGACATAAGCCAAACGATTGAGATAGAGCTCCGCGACCTCGTCCCAATGCCTCTGCCCTGATTCGATGTCGACCATTCGCTCAAACGCGAGATCATGAAGTGGAGCGGTGTTGAGAATCCTCGTGTACGCCGACTTTGCGCGATGCGGTTCACTTAGGACATCTTCGTATACCTTCGCCTGCTGGAGCAGGGTCTCGATCATTCCGCTTTCCGGGAGGAGCTCGGCTTTGCGGCCCAGCACGTCGGCGAGCTCTTCCCACATGCCCTGCGCAGCGTAGATCTTCTCCAGAGCGCGCAGGGGCACAAGGTCCATGAGATCCACCTGGGAGGCATAACTAAAGGCTTGGATGGCCTCCTGCGGTTGCTGCAATTTGTCGGTATAGATGGTTCCGAGCGTGGTGTAGTACCCTTTGAGCTCGACCGACTCCAGCTGCGAGGTCGCGATGATGCGTTTGATGATCTCGGTGAGCCTCTCCCAACTCTCGCTTGCTTCGTACGCGTCGGCGAGGGCTTTGAGCGCTCCGAGGTTCTCTGGGTCCGTGGACAAAAAGGTCTCCAGGTTGTGGAGCGCGTCGGGGTCTAAAGGGCGTTTCTTTGTGCTCACGGTCCAGTTCCTTCCAGAGTCTTAAGGCCCCGCTAAAAAGTGTAGCTCAGGACACGGGGTTTTCTAGGATCATGTTCGGGGCCCATCCTGGCGTTTAGGGTTCACGCAGGAATAAGATCCCAGAATTGGGCAGGTCGAGGCGCTTTTGCCAGCAAGGCGCGAGGAGAGGGAATACTGGTGGTATTCACTGGACGA
>JALOQD010000461.1 GCA_025453525.1 Myxococcota bacterium | reverse complement strand
CTTCCACGCATGACTACCTGTTCGCGTAAGCAGCGCGCCCATCCGTCGCGCCTTCAGCGCGGATGAAAAGTAAAAGGCAGAAACAGCGAAGCCGCGTCCGCCCAACCCGGGTTAAGAAAACCAGGGGGCTGCATTCCGCCGCACCTTCGGTGCGAGGGAAAGCGTCCCCGATCTTGCGATAGCCCTCTTTTACCCCCGCAAGGTCCTTGTCCCATTCCTCGACCCGTGGTAGGTAAAGCGCGCTCGTGGCTCTTTTTTTGTGGCCCCGACGACTTTGGTCCGAGAACCCGCCAGGCCTTGACGGGAGCAACGGTATCGGAACTGGAGTGTGTCGGGGCCTTTTTTTGTTTGAACGCTTTTGTGAGCGAACGGTCATGGCCGCGACGACGACCACCCAAGAGAACGAAAACGCCACCGACGCGAAGCGAGTGCCTCTTCTCTTTCTGCTGCGCTCGATGACGCCTTGGGACTGGCTGGCCCTCAGCCTGTGCACCGCGGCGCTCCTCATCTACTCCCACCTGCGCGCCCGCGGCGTGGGCGGCTGCGATTCGTTTGCCTACTTGGCCGATTCGCTCACCCTGCGCGGCGTGGATTCCGGCCTGGGCGGCGGCCTGGACCCAGAGGAATATCCGGCCGTCGTTCCCCTGTGTCATGTGAGCTTGGACAGGCACGTCGTCTCGCTGTTCCTCCCGGGATTTCCAGCTCTTTTAGCCCTGTTTGGGCTGGCGGGTCTCGAAACCCATCTCAACCCGTTCATCGGCGCCTTGTCTGTGGCGCTGGTGTACGTTGCGGCTCGGGACAAAGCGCCAGCTCCCTTTGCTCTCTTGCTCGCCGTGGCCTGGTCGGTCTGTCCCATCGTCGTGTGGGGAGCGGCTCGCATGATGAGCGATCTGCCAGCCGCCACGGCGTTGCTGGGTGCCCATGTGCTGCTCGAACGACGACGCGGTGCCTGGTCCGGCGCCGCTGTTGCACTGGCGATAGCCATCCGACCCGCCAGTTTGCTCATGGGCCCCGTGCTCTTTCTCGTGGCCTTGGCGCGAGGCTGCTCTCGTCGCTTTGTAGCCGCCATGGCCCTTGGCCTCGCCATCGTGGCAGCGTTTCTCGCCGGGAGGTTCGGCTCGCCCTTTGCCGCGGCCTACGGTCGCAACCTGGCCGAGCTTTCGTTTGAGCATTTTGCGCCCCAGCTGGCCTTTCTGGGACTCGAAGCGCTCCGGGTCTTGACCCCCATCGCGCTCCTGGCCGTTTGGGGCGCCCTTCGTGCGGGAAGAGCCGGCATCGCCCTTTGCCTGTGGAGCTTCGTCTTCTTTGCGTTCCACGCCCTATGGCGACACCCGTTCCACGAGTGGTGGTGGCTGCGCTTCGCTTTGTCCAGTCTGCCAGCTTGGATGGTGCTGGCCGCTTGGGGCTCTGGCGCCATCCTCCGCAGAGCACAGACCATGAAGGCGAGGCGCAGGCGCCTCGTGCAGGCCGGCCTGCTCGCGATGCTCGTCGGGACAGTGGTCCTGGGGCTGTGGCACAGCATGCAACGCGGGCTGCACATGCCCGGCTTCGACAAAGGATATCGCGACGACGCCATGACCGTTGCGGAGCTCATCCCGAGCGACGCCTTGGTGGGCGCCCTGAACTTCGGCGGTCCGCTGCGGCTGTATGTTGGACTCGAAACCTTCGACTACACCCACCCTCAGGGTCTCGACCTCGCAGAGCGCTCCCTGCGCCAAGGTCGTCCTGTCTACCTCGTGGCCGAACCGTGGCTCCTGGACTCGAACCCAAAAGCGAGGCGCCTCATCCAGTCCATGCGCTTTCGCAAGGTCGCCCACCTGTCCCAGTGGCGAGGCCTGCTGCTCCTAGAGCTCGGACTGCCGGGCAGCCAGACCACGCCCCTGCGAGTCCGACTCGACCTCGGGCGCGAGGCGGCTCGCCCTGCCCTGCGAAGCGGTTGGTCCCACAATGAGCGAGATGGAAAAAGGACCTTCGTCTGGGCAACGGGAAAAAGCTCGTCGGTGAACCTGCGGCTCGAGCCAGGCAGGCGCTACACCCTGTCGTACCGCGCAGCCCCCTTTGGCGGCCTTGCTCAGCAGTGCGTCGCAATCCAAGTGGATGAAGTCCTGCTCGAAAACCTCTGCCTGGATGAGCTCGAACGCACCTACGAGCTCGACCGCGCCTTTTCCCCAGAGAGACCGGAGACGACCGTTCGATTCACCTTCTCGGACGCGGCATCGCCCGCGAGCCTTGGGCTATCCCGCGATGAAAGGCAGCTCGCCGCGGCGTTCGATTGGATCGAAGCGCGACCCACGCAGTGAGCTTTAGAGATCGAAGTGGCACAACTTTCTGCGACAAAATCGAAGCGTCCGATCTTCGCGAACAATTACAACCTCTTCCGCTTGGGTGGGACGCGGTGATGGACGCGGTGATGGGACCAGGAAGGTCAGGCTCAAGCCGATTTCCTGCGCGACCTGATCGACCAACACGACAGCACCAAGCGCTGCTTGCGAACATTCAAACTCCTCGGATCCTACTACCTTCTACACGAGGTCCTCTCCCTGGCTGGCATCAACTCCCCGCCTCTCGAGCACTTCGAAAGGCTCCTCTTGAATTCGATGATTGACCCCAACATCAAGCGGGACAAGCTCGTCACGAGGCCTCGTGCCCTCCCGCCGAGCAAGGCGGCCTGAATGTTCCTGCTTATTCAGACTTACTTCGGGTGCCTTCGGAGATCACGGATGCGAAAATAGTAGGTGAACCGTGCGCGAGTCAAATTCGCGTACCTTTGAGGATTGACTTCTTTACATGCTACTTGTATAGGCAAGCCCTGCTGGATAATAGAATTCAGCCAAAAAAAGGATGACTTGACATGAAGGTTAAAACGAAAGTTCGCGCTGGTACTACAAGCACTAACACATCTCCCGCCGTCACAGATAACCTAGTTAATCTCCCAGGGAAGGTACTTTTTGACATGGACTGGAAGCGTTAAGGCACACGGCTGTGCCAAGCGACCGCGGATTCCATTCTTGATTTTGCCTACCAATATGTCGGGAACCGCATCCGTATCCACCCCAGAGTCTCCATGTCCTCGCGTTCATCACGAAGTATGATTTCGTAACGGGCGAGAAGAAGATCAATGCTGAGTGTAGCCCGGATAAACGCTATGTTCGTCGCCGGCACCGGCGGACCGCCAGCCCCTTCGATCCCAGTTTCGACGCCCCGATCGACCTCAACCGCATTGCTGGAACGCCCTGAATGGCATCCGTCAGTCCCGCATTGGTCTCTCCTGGGCATCTTGATGGCGAAG
>JALOQD010000460.1 GCA_025453525.1 Myxococcota bacterium | reverse complement strand
TCGGTCGGGAAGATCGGATCGTTTTGGAAAAGGAGCTCCCGATCCGTGCTGGAGAAATTACGTATGCGTTCCTTTGGCCGCAATAGTGGTAGACCTCGAGGTTCTCGCAGCCCCCACTTCCTCTGTTGAGTGACGAAGTTTCTTCGAATGCCCTCTGGCACGACTCGGGTGCGGTTAGTATTCTTTCTACAATATCTTCGAGCTGGGGGCAGGAAGGACACTCGGCGGTTTTCGATGTCCATGGCTGGATTAAATAGGCCCTCCGCTCCTGCGTACAAACCCGGAGCTCTTTTCGACAACCGGTATCGGTTGGGCAAGGTCATCGGCGGCGGGGGCATGGGCGTCGTGTACGAGGGACGGCATGTCTCGATCAACCGAAAGGTCGCGATCAAGGTGCTGTCCCCACAGGGAACCATGGATTCTGACGCGGTTGCCCGTTTTTGCCGAGAAGCGCAGACAGCGGGAGCGCTGGGCAGCGACAACATCTGTGAGGTGCTGGACCTCGGGTCGTCACCAGAGGGTGTTCCGTACTATGTCATGCCGTTGCTCAAAGGCGCCGATTTCTCGGCGTTGATCGAAGGTGGGAAGCTGTCGGTGGCTCGCATCGTCGATGTTGTGCAGCAGGTCCTGGCCGCGCTCGAGGTGACGCACGGCGCTGGGATCATCCATCGCGACATCAAGCCGGCAAACGTCTTTGTGACACGGGTGGGAGATCGAAGTGATTTCGTCAAGGTTTTGGACTTCGGCATCGCGAAGGCTGCACAGACGAACATCCTGGGTTTGGAAGCGCACACACAGACGGGGATGGTGCTCGGAACCCCTGACTACATGTCGCCCGAGCAGGCGATGGGCGATCACGACATCGGACACCTCACCGACATCTATGCCGTAGGAGTCATGCTGTACGAGGCACTGACCGGTGTCAGACCGTTCAAGGGTGATTCCTATAACGCCATCGTACGTGACATCCTGACAGCCGCTCCACCCCCGCCCTGCGCTCTCGCTCCCGCGATACCCTCTGCGCTCGAAAGCATCGTCCTCAAGGCCATGTCCCGACTGCCTCAGGATCGGTTTCCCTCGGCGAGGGACATGCGCGCGGCCCTTCTGGCTCTCCCTCTCGTGGAGGAGCATCCGCCGCTGGCCCAGGCAAAACGAGACTGGGCGACCCACCGCTCCACGATTCCCCCGGCGCCGCTTCCAGAATGCCCCTTATCCCTCGAGGCCACCGACACAAGGACTGCTCGACCCGGCGACGCTTCTGCGCGGCGCAGCAAGCGCTACAGGTTCATCGCCTTCGGCTTGGCGAGCCTGGCCCTGGTCGCGACGATCGGCGTGGCTGCGGTTTGGGTTGGGTCGATGGGCTCTTCTCACCTTTCGAGCAGTCCAGCCGCCTCGCCCATGAGCAACTCAAGCGGAAGGGCCGTGGAGACAGGCGCCCATCGGCCCACTTTCTTTTCCAATCTTCCAGAGCTTAGCTTCAAGAAGAGATTGGCCTTGCCTGTTCCCCGAAAGCCCATGGCATCCGAGCAGGTGAGCGCATCTGTGCAGACCACGGAGCTTTCCGCGCCGTCGTCCTCGGCCGAGAGGCGTTTGCCGGAAAAGAAGCGGCTCCATGGCCCCCCTCTGCGCCGAGATGGCCAGGGGCCGAAACGCGGCGTTCGAGTGGAAGGCGGCCCGACGCAAAGCGGATCGCCCATGGCTGGAAAATTAGGGGCGGTGATCGATCCCAACTATGATTGAATTTTACCGAAATCTGTCTTGTACGAGACAGCGAACGCTCGCCGCTTGGATCCTCGCAGGTGCCGCCTTGCTCATGCCGTATGAAGGCCTGCGGGCGCAAGAGCCAGAGACAAAGAGAGCCGAGACCTCATCGGAAGGCGGACAGAACGAGGAGGCCCGGCGAGCCTTTGCAGAAGCTGTTGAGCTGTTTGCTGCGCAGAACTACGTCGCCGCGCTCCGCCAATTCGAGCGTTCCTACGAGTTGTCGCCGCGGACCGTGGTTCTGTTCAACATCGCCATGTGCAACAGGGCGCTCGACGATTCGGTGCGGGCCGCCGAGCTTTTGGTGCGCTACCTCAATGCGCGAAGCGATTCGTCGCCATGGCGGCGCGCCAAGGCACAGGAGGTGCTGGAAGAAATCGATCGCCAGGTTGTGCGCATAGAGCTCGCAGTGGGCGAGGCCGAGGCGACCCTCCTCATCGATTCCACGCCACAAGGGACGACCCCTCTGACAGGTCCGGTGCGCATGCTGCCAGGAACCCACGAGGTTCGAATCGAAAAGGACGGGTTCGAGCCGTTTGTCACAAGTGTGGATGGCAAAGCAGGAGACCAACTCAACCTTGAGGCGAAGCTGCAACCTCTCAAAAGCGCGCAGGCTCTTCCTCCTGCGCCCGCTCATCCCGCGTCCGATTCGCTGAACCCAGAGCCCTCGCACCAGCCGCTCTTGCGGCAGCCGGACGTGCGCCATCAGAAAACCGTCATCGTCGGGACGTCGTCGGCGCTTCTCGGCGTTGCGACACTCGCCCTCGCTTTGGGCACGGCGTTCGCCGTGGTTCGGGAAAATGCCGACGTTGAGGAAACCAAAGCAGCGTGGCTAGCTCTAGACTCTACTAAACTCGAGGAGGCCAAGAGCGACGCGAAAGCCCATGAAGCCGTGGCCTATGCATCGTTCGTCGTAGGCGGCGTGCTGGTCACGACCGCGATCGCCATCATCGCCGCGCATCGACATCGCGGCAAGAAGAGCAAGGAACGAACCCGGTTGGAGGCAAAGGTGTTTGGGTCCATTGAATGAGAACAAGTCCCTGATGCGCCCAGATGCTAAGAGCCTATCCCAGTAGGCTGTCTTCGCCAACATGATGCCCTGGAGAGACCAATGCGGGACTGACGGAGGCCATTCAGGGCGTTTCGACGGCGCGGTTGAGGTTGAGCGGGGTGTCGGAACCGGGACAGAAGGCGCTGGCGGCCCGCCGGTGGCGGCGACGAACATAGCGTTAATTTTCAACGAGCCGCTAAGAAGCCAAAATCGGGCATTCCCCTTCGAACCTCTCGGAACTCGGGCATCGAACGGACCGACTCAAACAGTCCTCGGTCCTCAAGGGAAGACCATATTCCGGCGTTTTGGCGGGTCGATGTTTGTTTCGCCTACACTCCCATTAAGGTCTTCTCAGGTTTGGGGACATCGCGTATGGTCACGATTGCTCCCACTGTCGCTTTTCAGGATCATGACCCCAGGGGTTTTCACAATCATGACCCCGGGTGCCGAAGCCGGTTTCATTTGTTTCACGCGACCA
>JALOQD010000170.1 GCA_025453525.1 Myxococcota bacterium | reverse complement strand
GCCTTGACCGACAAGAGGTTCTCGGAGCTCCCGCGCACCATGCAGCGACGCATCGAGGAGACCCAGGTGACGGTGCACCTGATTCAGCCTGGGACACCTCCTGATGTGAAGTTCAACATCTTCAAGCGCATCAACACAGGAGGCCTGCCACTTTCCCTGCAGGAGATCCGGCATGCGCTCTACCAGGGGCCAGGGGCTGACCTCTTGCAGCAACTCGCGGCTCTGCCCGAGTTCGTGGGCGTCAAAGGTGGGTCATTCAGGAACGAGCGCATGGCCGACCGCGAGTGCGTGCTGCGGTTTCTCTCGTTCGTGCTCAGTCCGTACGCGGGCTACGAGGCGCACAGCCTCGACCGATTCTTGAGCCAGCAGATGCAACGCCTCAACCGGATGAGCGAGATCGAACAAGCCGAGCTCAGCGCGCGCTTCAAAAGAGCGATGACAGCGGCTTATGAGCTCTTTGGCAATGACGCCTTCCGCAAGCGCTACAATCCCGCTGACAGACGCAAACCGATCAACAAGGCGCTCTTCGAGTCTTGGTCGATAGGGCTCGACGCCCTATCTGATGAGGAATTGAAGACGCTCGTCGAGCGCCGCGAAAACCTCGCGCAGGCGTTCATCACACTGATGAACGACCCGGAGTTTGATTCTGCCATCTCCCAGGGCACAGGAGACCCGCGCAAGGTCGAGCGGCGCTTCAGTGAGCTCGCTCGCATCATCAGGGAGACACTCACGTGATCGAGTCGCTTCGAGTCCGGAATTTCAAGTGTTTTGGAGACGTCACCCTTCCGCTTTCGCCCCTGACCTTGCTCACCGGTCTGAACGGCGCGGGCAAGTCGTCGGCGATCCAAGCCCTGCTGGTGCTTCGCCAGTCCTCCGAGCAGGGATTGCTGGACCAGGGACGCCTCGCCCTCAATGGTGACCTCGTGCAGATCGGCACGGCTTCGGATGCCCTGTACGGGTATGCCGAGGACGAGCAAATCGCCTTCGAGCTCGTCACAGACGGGGTCAGCAGGGAGTGGGTCTTCAATTACGACAAGCGTGCGGACGTCCTCAAGGGGGTGGCACCTCCACCGGCCCGTCTGGCCATGCCCTCCACAGACGGAACGACCTCAACAGGGCTCTTCGGAGACGCTTTCCAATACCTCTGCGCCGAGAGGGTGGGCCCGCGGACAGCGTTTTCGACCTCCGATTTCTTGGTGCGCGAGCGCAGGCAACTGGGAATGCGCGGCGAGCTGACAGCTCACTTTCTCGCAACCTTTGGAAAGGAGCGGCTCGCGCCAGGCCCTCTGTTGCGGCCAGAAGCCGCGAGCTTTGACCTTCTGGCCCAGGTGGAGACGTGGCTGGGGTTCATCAGCCCTGGCACCCGCCTCCAGGTGACAGCCCACCGGGCCATGGACGCGGTTCAATTGGGCTACCAGTTCGTGTCAGGAAGCGACGTGACCGATGTCTACCGCCCCACCAACGTTGGCTTTGGCCTCACCTACACACTGCCCATTCTCGTCGCGGTGCTTTCCGCCAGACCAGGCACGCTCGTCATCATCGAGAATCCCGAGGCCCACCTGCATCCTCGTGGCCAGGCGCGGATGGGTGAGCTCTTGGCGCTTGCGGCCAGCAGCGGAGTCCAGATCATCCTCGAAACCCACAGCGACCATGTCCTCAACGGCGTACGCGTCGCGGTGCACGATGGCAAGCTCTCGCCAGACCGAGTGCGGATTCACTTTTTCGAGCGAATCGATCATGCCGATCGGGCGATCCACGAGCTCACTTCGCCGCAGATGGACCGAGATGGGCGCATCGATTGCTGGCCTGCGGGTTTCTTCGATGAGTGGGATGCAGCCCTGGATCAGCTCCTCGTGCCCAGTGCGAGGTGAGCCGTGGAGCTGTTCCTGAACGAGCTCTCGATGAAGACAGCCGCCCCGAGCGCCGCGACCGCGCGGGCCTGGCTTCTTTGCCTCCAGGAGACCGTCCACGCGGCCGCACTGCACAGGGTGCCGTCCATCCTTCGCACCCATGAGGGTTTTTGGCAGTGGCGCCTGGCGCCTGACTACTCGGTTGTGGAGTGGCTCAGAGATCCCACGGTCGAGCGTGAGCGGAGGCAGCGTCTTCGCAGTGCTGTCGGCAAGGCGCCATTCCTGGAGACCTTGCACGACGAGGCAGAGCTTTCACTGGGCCTACTCGCCGAGGCAACGTGGGAGGGCCAGCGGGGCCTCGGAATCGGGTTGGCTGTGCTTCAAGACGCCACGGTTGTCAGCTTGCCTGTGCCGCCGTTCTGCACCGACCCGCTGCCCGTAGTCATGAGCTGCCTCGACGCGGACGTGCTCAAGGAGAAGGCCGAGCAGGTCTGCAATTTCTATGATGCTGCGGCCGTCGCGCGGCGCGGTCCCTGGATTGCACAGCGCCAGCAGCACCAGCTTCGTTCGGGCAGCGCGATCATCCGTCTTCGCGCAGATTTTCTGGAAAAGCTTGATTTCACGGGCACAGCGCTCGACCAGTTGGCCAAGCTGACCGGCTCTGAACGAACCTTTCCGTTCATCGTTCGGCACCTGTTCGCCCTCAACGAGCACGCCAGGCAGTGGGACGGCAAACGACCCTTTGCCGAGGGATACCCCTTCCCGTGCTCGGAGGAGAGCAGCACCACGCTGGCGATGTACGGTGGGACCCGCACGTTTGTGTGTCCAGACGGCGAAAAGCGCCTCTTCTCCTGGCACAGCAAGATCAACTATGAGAAGTGGCGCATTCACTTCGTCGATGTACCGCCTGAGCGCACAGTGCTGATCGGCTACATCGGCAAACATCTGCCGCTCGCAGGATGAGGAACGAAACCACCACGGAGGGAATGAGTCCATGCAGAGGACATTGGTTTTTTGGACCGCGACGGTGGGACTCGTTTGCGCGACCTGCGTAGGCTGCAAGAGCTCTGGCAACAATGACGGTGGATCAGATACCGGCGTGGACACCAGCGAGATACCACCGGACGAGCTCCTGCCACCGGGCGAGCTCGACTACTACGACGGTCCGGCAGGGCCTGTGTCGGACAAATTCGAAGTCACCATTCGGCAGGGAGACGTCATCGTCAAACCCCACACCTATATCGTCGATGACAAGAGGCACGGTGACAGCGGTCGCACCATGTCTTGGGTGGACGTGGCGCAGGGAGAAGACGACCGACTCCGCGTATCCATCCGCCGCATCGACGGTGAAACCTTCCCTCTGAATGTCGAGGTGCGACCGAGCCGCTACGGGATCGCTGTCCAGAGGCGAGACAATGGCGCATCGATTCAACTCGATGCCGTCGGCAATGAAAAGTGGGTCTCCGTTCACTACGGCGACGAGCCTCTCGCGTATGAGTATCCTGCCAATTCCAGCAGGCGGGATGCGATGTACGTGTTCGTCAACGACATGCCTTTGCCTGTGCCTGTCGATGTGACGCATGAGTTTGGGCCGGGCGTGCACAACATCAACAACCGCTCGGATGGCCGTGGGATCCTGTACCCCTCGGTTCTGGAGGGCTGCAAGATCTATTTGCACCGCGGCGCTTGGGTGCGCGGAAAGCTGGCTCTCTTCAAAAACGAGAGCGGCGAAAAGTATTATGAGCAGCAGATCCTCGGTAACGGCGTGCTCTCTGGCGAGGGCTTCTCTTGGGAAGAGCGACACAACAACGACGATGACGGGGCCACGATGATCCAGAGTTTTCAAGAGGGGACCATCATCGGGCCAACGGTGGTGCAGGCCTCGAGCCACCAGTTGCACACCTGGCACAATCATACGATCGACCAGTTCAAAGCCCTGGGATGGCACAACAACAGCGATGGCATGCAAATACGCGGAGGCACAAACGTCTCCGACAGTTTCGTGCGCGCCGGCGACGACTCCGTGCGCATCATGGAGGGTGACGACATTACAGTAGAGCGGACCGTCGTCTGGCAAAACCACAATGGGGGAAGCTTTGTCATCGCCCACGAGTGGGGCACGGGCTTACAGCAAAACGTTGTCTTCCAGGAGTGCGACATCATTGCGATGGAAAACCCCCTTTACGATACAGAAGGACAAGCCCACCGGGTCGGCTTGGGCGTGTACAAGACGACAGACAACCACGAAATTCGCGACATCACGTTCCGGGATATTCGCTTCGATGGTCCAGAGAATGCGGCGGCCATTCGGGTCGGGCTCATTCGCGACGCAACCGGTACGATTGATAACGTGACCTTCCAAGACATTCAAATCTTTGGACGGGTGATCAGCATGTACCTAGGAGACACGGCGTCGAACATCCACTTCAAAAACGTGCGGATCGAACAGTCGGGCAACATGACCCTGCTGACGGACGACAACAAAAACGAGCTCGTCGAGCACTTCGACATCGAGGGCAACGTGAACGGGGTGACGTTCACGCAGTAGGTCTTTCCAACCGGACAAGCAGCAAGTCGGAAGGCCACTGTCAGGCTCCATAGACACTTGCTTCTAAAATCTGTCACATCAAAACGACATTCATCGCAAGACCGCCTTCCAACCCACTGAAAACACTCGACTTAATATTGAGCATGATAATTGCTTGATAAATCATGTCGGGCGGATATATCGCCACAGCATCCAAAGCTTTTTGAAAATTCTGTGAGCGCCCAAAGAGCAGCAACAGCTGCAAATATGATTGCAATTAAAGTTCAATTAATCATGGAAGGAAATTCATTATGCTTATTAAAAATGACGGGGGATCAAGGTTTTCTAAAATACTTTTGATGAATTTAGTCGTGGTGTTTTTTGTCTCCCTTGCCGTTGGGTGTATCAAAGATGAAGGGGCAGATCACGGCGAAATGGATGACACCACTGTCGCGGAATTAGACTGTAGTCAATGCTTTCATTGCTCGGACGATAGCTGCCATTGTCCCCTAGAGTGCTCTGCGCCTCAAAAGGACAATGAGGTTTGCGGCGATGAGTGCACATGCCCGGGCGAATCTGGTGCGACGGCAAAGGCGTTCAACGAAGACGCGAGCGCCCTGTCACCGATGGAGGCCTTTGTTGGGTTCACCCCTCTGGGCATCACAGGCCAGCAACGCGATGTGCGCGGCGGCGCCTACCTCGACGTCAACGGGAACCAAGTGTCCAGCTCGTGCGCCTCTGATCGCGATTCCCTGTGGTTCTGCGCCGAGGACATTTGGCTCGCAGGAGAGAACCGCCACGAATCGGTGTACGTCCCCGAAGATGGCGGATTTCTGGGTGGGACAGACCTCGGGTACAGCGTCCGCCTGGGTAAAACGGGTCGCACGTTCCTTTACATGGGCGACTCGTTCGGCACCGCGGATACCTCTGCGTGTGGCGCTGCTCGCCCGGAGCGCTTTTGCAACGACGCCATTCTCACTGTGGACGGACCGTCCTCACGCGGTCACCTTGGCGAGGGAGTGCCCCGCGACCAAAACGCGTCGAACGGGATCGAGGTTGCCCTGGCCTTGGGAACGAAAGACTCGGGAGAGGCGCGCGGCTTCTGGCCTCTCGTCGTTGACGGGATCAACGGACGAGACCCACTCCCCTTGTGCGAAGAGACCAATGGTGACGATGTGCCGTGCCTTGGGAAGTTCAGCGTACCAACAGGAGCCGTGGCTGCCTCGCTGCCCACTGCGCACCTTCCTCAAAGCCGCGGCGATGAGTTGGGCGACTCAGACGTCGTGCTTCTCCTTTACGGAGCGGCCATTGCGGCGACACAAGAGGAGACCCGTACCGGTGGTCGAAGGCGAGCCAGTTCGTTTCTCACGGTGTCGACCGATGGCCTTCGCTTCTCGCTGCTCGGGGAGGGCCCATTTTCGCGAGACAAATTCATCATCGCGGCGATGGTGTTGCTGCCAAGAGAAGTGCGCCGACGAGCCTGTCTAGACGATGAAAAGAGCCCCTTGTGTCAGGCTGCGCTGGGTCTAGAGGGAGATGCGGTGCTCATGCTGGGCGCAGGTCAACCGATGCGCCGCAGTCCACTACACCTGGCGTTGATGCGGCTTTCGGATCTCCGCGTGTTCTACTACCGCTTTGACGAAAACACGGGAGTCGAAGCCTGGTCCACTGAGGAGGGCGATGCGACACCGGTCATCGATGCGCAGTTCGGCGAGGTGGGATTGAGCCTCGTGACAAAGGAAATGTGCCCGCCCTCGGCGCGGAATCGCTGCAAAGACAGGTTGCTGCTCCTGGCCAATCAGGGCGCAGGTGTGACGTTGCGCCACGCTCCCTTGTCGCGTCCAGGCGCAAGAGCTCGCACAAGCGCTCTCGAGCCGTCTTGGTCTCGTCCCATGAGAACGAGCGCTGCCGGGTATGGGCCTTTTGTGATCGACGACTTCACTCGGGTCGTTGAAGATAGGGAGGGTCATTTGAATCTCGAGGCCTACCATGTGATTTCTTCGTGGGATGGCAAAGGGATGTGCCAACCGAACCGCAATCCGTATGGCGTTTTTACGCGTCCGCTCAAGCTCATCGACACATCGACCTGTCAGCCCTTGGGCGATGGCAAAAGGCTCTTCTCGTGTCAGGACGCCCTACTCCCTTGGCCGCTCGAGCTCGACTGAAGCGCTGCGAGGGTTCACAGCTTGTCGCACACCGCGATTTGACGGACTTTTTCAAGCCCGGTCCTGGGGCGACGCTGAGGCCCCCTCGGTTGGCGGCGACGAACATTGCGTATATTATTACCTCACTCATGGACGATCCTAACACCTTAGCCACCCGCCTCGACCTGGCCATGGCGGTCAAGAACGAGGGAATCTGGGACTGGAACCTGGTCACCAACGAGACCGTATTCGACGACCGCTACTACACCATGGTCGGCTACGCCCCTGGCGAATTCCCGCAGGATTTCGTCGCCTGGGCCAACCATGTGCATCCCGACGACCTGCCCCACTGCGACGCGGCCATCCAGGCCTATCTCTCTGGAAAGTCCGAGCGCTTCGATGTCGAGTTCCGCTTCCAACAAAAGGACGGCTCGTGGAGCTGGATCCAGGGCCGCGGCAAGATCGTGGAGCGCGATGCCAACGGCGCGCCCTTGCGCATGATCGGCACCCACACCGACATCACCGAGCGCAAGCGGGCCGAGCTCTCGCTGCGGGAGAGCGAACGCCGCTTTGCGCAACTCATCCACAACTCCTTTGACACGATTGTCATCCTCGATGCCGAGGGCATCCAGCGCTACGTGAGCGCGTCCGCAGAGCGGGTGCACGGCTACGCTCCAGCCGAGTTGGTGGACATCCCGGTGATCGAGCGGATGATTCACCCCGAGGACCAGGCACGGGTACTGGCGGCGTTCCGAAATATCACCGTGACCGGAGAAGAGAGCGTACAGTACCGGCATCGGCGCAAGACCGGCGGCTGGGTTCACCTGGAGGCGCGCGGCACCAACCAGCTCGACAACCCCGACATCCGCGGGGTGGTCGTCAACGTGCGCGACATGACCGAGCACAAGCGGGCGGAAGAGGAGAAGGAGAAGCTCCACGCGCAGCTCGTCCAGGCACAGAAGATGGAGTCCGTGGGGCGGTTGGCCGGCGGGGTGGCCCACGACTTCAACAACATGCTAGGGGTCATCCTCGGGCATGTGGAGCTGGCCATGGCCAACGTGCTCCCAGGCGACCCTCTGCGCACTGACCTGGAGGAGATCCAGAAGGCCGCCGAACGCTCGGCCGAGCTGACGCAGCAGCTCCTGGCCTTTGCCCGCAAGCAGACGATCACCCCCAAGCTGCTCGACCTCAACGCCACCATCGAGGGCATGCTCAAGCTGCTGGGGCGGCTCATCGGCGAGGACATCCAACTCCTCTGGTTGCCGGGACGGGACCTGTGGCCCGTGCGGCTCGATCCCAGCCAGGCAGACCAGATCCTGGCCAACCTGTGCGTCAACGCCCGGGACGCCATCGCCGGAGTGGGCAAGATCACCGTCGAGACGAGCACGACCACCCTCGACGAGGCATATTGCGCCCAGCACGCAGGGTTCGTACCCGGCGACTACGTGCTGCTGGTGGTCAGCGACGACGGTTGCGGCATGGATGCCGAGACGCTCTCCCACCTCTTCGAGCCCTTCTTCACCACCAAGGAGGTCGGTGAGGGCACGGGGCTCGGCCTTTCCAGCGTGTACGGCGCGGTCAAGCAGAACGACGGATTCATCTGCGTAGACAGCGAACCCGGCCAGGGCACGACCTTCAGAATCCACCTGCCACGCGACACGGCCATGGCCGCGCGGGCGACCGACGAACGCCGGCCGCAGTCAGCGAGCCACGGCAGCGAGACCATCCTGCTGGTGGAAGACGAGCCGATGATCTTGCAGCTGGCCACGAAGATGCTGGAGCTCTTGGGATACACCGTGGTTGCGGCTCAAACGCCGGGCGAGGCCATCCTCCTGGCCCAGGAGCACCCGGGAGGCATCGATCTGCTGATGACCGACGTGATCATGCCCGAGATGAACGGCGGCGACCTGGCGAGGAACCTGCTGTCCATCCATCCGAACCTCCGGCGGCTGTTCATGTCGGGCTACACGGCCAACGTCATCGCCCACCACGGCGTGCTGAAAGAGGGAGTGCATTTCCTAGAGAAGCCGTTCTCGATCAAAGACCTGAGCGAGAAGGTCCGGGAAGCGCTGGGGAACGGATAGGCCTCCCCGAACCGCGGACAATCCGTATGGCGTTTTTACGCGTCCGCTCGAGCTCGACTGAAGCGCTGCGAGGGTTCACAGCTTGTCGCACACCGCGGCGTCGATGGGCAGACCCGCTTGCGCGAGGTAGGTGTCCAGGTCGCAGGCAGGGTTCTCCCCTGGATAGGCGAGGCGCAGGCTCATGGTGCTGCCGTTGTCATCGGCCTCTGTGCGCAGCTCGAAGGTCCCGCCTTCTGCGGCGGTGAGGTTGGTCGCACGCTGGACCCGGGCAGAGGTGTTGCAGGCGATCGCTTGGATGCACTCGCTGGGATCCCTCGGGTCATAGGCAAACAGCTTGGCCGTGCCCTCTCCGATGCCGAACTCGATGATATCATCTTGTCGCACGTCATCGGGCACATAGGCGACGAGCCAAAGGCCCACGGGCTCCGCGCCCTTGTCGAGGGTTGCAAAGGATTGCTGACGCACGATGATCTGGTGAGTGGCCGCGTCGTGAGAGACTAGGCCGATGACGCCCGAGCCATAGGGAATGGGCTCGCCAAACCCGTAGACGAACGGACCCAGCTCAGCGGCGCCCGAGAGGATGTTCAGGCCGCCGGTCATGAAGCTGTAGGTATGGCGCCACATCCCGGCTTCGTGGGCGCTGACATAGCCGATATTCAAAGCATTGCCCTTCCACACCTTGGATTCGTCGTACACGTATTTGGAAAAGTAGTTGTTCGCCGTCGTGCCGTCGCGGAACGACAGACGCAGCCGGCCGTAGTCGTCGGGGATCCCCGGATCGCAGGAGCGCCACGAGCCCGCGCCATTGTCGCACAGGCACATGGCATACTCGACCTCGCGCAGGTACTCGGTGTCATCGAAGATCTCTACATTGCCTGCCATGGAGAAGGCCTCGCCTACGTTGCTCATATAGTCGATGCCCGTGGTGCACGCATAGTAGGTGGAGTTTTCCGAAGGGACGCCGAGCAGGCAGAGCTTGTCGATGTTGCCGGCCTTGTCCTGCCAGCCTTCGTACAACCGCGTCGTGGTCTGGGCTTCGCCATCGTACAGGTCGAGTTGATGCTCGCCCTGTGCGTTCATGGCTACAAGGTCGAAGACGCTGATTTTGGCCTCAGCGTAGTAAAAGCGACCCTTTGTGTCGGCAGCGCTGCGCAGCTTGAAGTAGGCGCGCTGGCCGTTCCTGGAGTAGTAGGCCAACGCACTGCCAGCACTGAAGTCAAGGCTCACACCTTTGTATTGCACTTCTATGAACGCGTCGGCGGCCACAGGGCTGTCGTTGGACGGGTCATTCAGATACCCCGCAGCATTGAACAGCACGTAGGATGAAGCCTTGGGTGCGTCAAGGAAACGATTGGGCACGTCGCACAAGCCCAAGGAGTCGGTATCAGCGTGCGTCGTCGTCTCCGATGGCGTGCCTGAATCGGGGGGATTCGACCCTGTCCCCGTGTCCTTGGGGTTCGTGTCCGCGCCAGTGGCTGTGTCCTTGGGGTTCGAAGTCGAGCCCGTGCCCTCTGTGCCCTCCTGTTTCCCTGTGTCCGACGTGCTGGTGTCCGTCTCCGCCGATGTCCCATCCTCGGTGGAAACCGAAATGTCGTTGTCGGTATCCGAGCCCATTTCTTCGAGGCTGCCGGACTCTTGGGACGAGCAGGCGGTGAGCGCGAGCCCAAAAAGGACCAAGCGCAGAAGCGGTCTACTCGATGTCATGTGTTGCCTCCAAACGAACAATCCATCCGCGAGAACCAGCGCATTGCGTAAAGGGCCGCGCAAGTGAGCCGTATGCCGGGCAAGCCGTACTGCACCGGGGTCGGATATGTCAATCAGCGCGAGGGCTATCGTTGCGCGCTTCGCAAAAATCGCGGCTTTGGTGCTGATCAGGCCATTTCGAAAAACAATGGGGGGCGCTCGGTCATGTAGCGAGAGATGGCACTGGTGTGCTCCATGGTGAGCTGTTTGAAGGTGATGCCCATGCCCGGAGAGGCGCCCTCTGCGCAGCTTTCAAATTCCCGAACCCAGGAAACAGATCCCTGCAAAGGGAAAGATCGGCCACACGGCAATGAGAGGAACACGTTGAGAGGCGTTCCTTCGCTGAGCACATCGTATGTGGCCACAAATAGGCCACCGCGGCTGATTTCGAACGAGAGGTCGGTAAAGAAGTTCGTCTCAGAATCGTGGTCTATCTCGACAAAGACCGTTGCGCCTCTTCTAGCGACTCGGTAACGCGCTTCATCTGTGACTACATCTTCGAGCGCAGACAAGCCATCTATCGAATCGGCGCCGCAACCAAACGAAAACGATTCCTCGCTTTCCACGGGCAGCGCTAACGCCCACGCCATGGTTTGTTGCGCCTTGAGTTGCTCGAACACTCCTCGAAGAAGGTCTTCGGCAAAACGGACTTCCTGTGCCTGCAAAACATAGCTCAGCCTTTCGGACTCGGCTTGGAGCAAATGCCTCACTGCACTATCCAAAAACCCGGCGATGTCCTCGCCACAGCACGCTCGTGCGCAGTAGAGGTCCTCTAACGAAAGGTCGAGCTTCAACTCAAAACGTAGCTCGTCGAGCATTTGCTGGAGATTCACGATCATTCTATCGAATGCATCAAACATACTAAGCTCCT
>JALOQD010000459.1 GCA_025453525.1 Myxococcota bacterium | reverse complement strand
CTGGTCCTCGAAGTGCATGCGCACGAGCCCCATGGTCGTTGCTCCTGGTTCGCTGGCGCCTCCGCATAACCGGCCACCGTGGCCTGTCTTAAGTGCCCAGCTGTCCCGAATATCTCGGCCGCTTCTCCCCCAATGTTGACAACTTTCTGCGACAAAATTTAAGGCGTCCGATCTTCGCGAATAGTTACAACCTCTTCCGCTTGGGTGGGTCGTGGTTCGGGTCGTGGTTCGGTTCCGGCCCCCGGCTGAGACTTGAACCCGAAATCAGGCGGAAGGTCAGGGACCGTGGAACGGATTGGGGTGTTGGGCCTTGAGGATGAACGTCACTGACCCGTGCAGGTGGGCTCTTTAGTGGCAGGATACCTGGTTCTCGAGGATGAACTTCACGGCGGCCTCGGTCGACCACACCTTGCAGTAGTAAGCGCCACCGTAAGGCGGGGGAACGAAGAGAGGCGCTTCCATTTTGGAAGCCTGGAGCGTGTAGTCGCCTTCCTCGTCGCCCTCGGCGAGCACGACCTCATTGGCCAGCCACTCTGGCCCCATCATCGCAGCCTGATCATCGATGAAATCGAGGTCAGCACCTGAGAAGAAGAATTTCAACGCCGTCCGCCAATCGACCATGGTCAGGGCTTTGGCGAAGATGAGCTCGTTGACTTCTTTGCAGGACCGGCCGACATGCTTCGGCGTGAAACCGTACTGCGCGGCGATCGCGGCCTGGGACTTCATCTTGCACCACATCTCGCCGTCCATGATGGCCGGAGCGTTGACGTTGTCGGGGCTCACGATCTGATGCGCATGGACCGTGGCAGAGACCAGGGCCGAGCCGTCTATGGGGAATTCGGGCTTGGAGGAAACGAAATCCGATTCGAGCGCATGGGTCGTGACGCGCACGTCCTGCACATTCAAGTCGCGGCCCTTGAACCCCGCGACGAGGAATTGCGCCGTCTGGCAGAGTTTCGAGTCGACATCAGCGAGGGCGGCGTAAATCGGGCTGACAACGTCGTCTGCCGCCGAAAGGCCGATGCGATTGAACATCTGAACGGTGGCGCCCACCAGCAGCTCGTGCTGGAGAGCGGCCGAGATCTTCGGCGTTCCGTCGCCAGACTGTGCGCCGTAGTAGCCGAACTGGGCGTGGTTTCCACCGCGGATGGAGGCATAACGAGTCGTGGCCGGGAGCAGGACCTTGGTGGCCGCGTAGTTCGCCTGGTTGAGAACCAGATCCTGGTCCGCAGTGAGCGACACGATTTTGAGCGCGCTTGCGGACAAGTCAGCCGCCACCGTGCCCGGGCCCATGGCCGGAGCCGGATAGGAGGCCCAGAAGGCCACGCCCTTGATCTTGCCCATGGGGTTTGCCGCAGACAGAATCGACGCAGCCACACCACCCAAAGAGTGCCCGGCAATGGCCCATGTTTGAATCATCGGGTTGGACATCATGATACCCAAGCCGCGCATGGGATCCGTGATGGCCAGGTTGCCCGGGAAGGGGACGATGGCCACGAAGATGCCCTGTTCGGCGATCAGGCGCGCTGCCACGGCATAGGCTCTCGGATCCACACTGCCGCCCGGATAGATGAGCAGACCTTCTACGGCGCCCTGAGCCGGACTAAAAGTAATCGCGCCGCGTGCCGCGACGACAGCCGCTACGTCGGTGAGGCTGGCCGCATTGGGAGTGACCACGACGAGCTCGTCGGATACGAGGGCGTCCTTGGCCTGCACTGGAAGAGTGTCCGTGCTTCCACCGCCGCCGCCGCCGCCGGCGCCGATCCAGGTGCCATGCATGTAGTTCACGCAGTTGGACTCCAGGATGGCAGGCGGGCCGCCGTAGAAGTACAGATTGATCTCTTGAGCAGACCCAGCGCCGATCTGGCAGGTGCCGACCTTGCCCGTTTGATCGCAGTAGACTCCGATGGCCGGTGTGCCACCCGACGCGCCAGGAACACTGCACGCATATGTCCCGCTGCCCGTGGGATCAAACACAGATGGGTTGTACCCAGAGCCAGTGTAGTCCTGACAGGCAGCCGCGCCGCCAGGGAAGGTCAGGCTTCGGCAGCTCATGGGCGGAGTAGAGGCACTCGCTGAAGAGCTGACTAGAACACTCAAAAGGCCAGTAACTGCGACGACTGACAATATGGGTATTCTTGACATGTGTTTAGAGCCTCCTTTGTTTGCCCATGGATGCCGGTCACATGGGCATGGGTTTCTGACTCGAGGACCTTCCGTTTTTTTTCTGATCTGGCGCCTGCCTCTGCAAGGGTGCCACTCTTGGGAAAGCAAGACGGATGCCATTTCCTCCAATGCAGTGATTCCAGAGAGTTATGGGTTCAGCTCAAGGGGATGGTCCATTCTTCAAACCGATTTCTGTTCGTAATATGGACCAGGTAAGCCAAATGAACTTGCCGCTTCAAGACCGCACGGCTCAAGCTTTGAGGCACGACCCGCTCGACTTTCCTGCAGGCAGAAGAGGACGTCGTCAGGGATTTTCGTCCCGGATCGCGTAGAACTTTTCTCGATCTCGTAACTCCGCCACGGCGGCCAGGCACAGGCCTAGGAAGGCGGGGGCGCATGTCGCGCAGCTCGAACTGGAGGTCAGCAGGGGGAGAAGAGGCCCGACCAAGGTGAAAAGGGCTGCGGCGGCTCGCCACGCCGCGGTCGCTCGTCCGTGGAGAGCAGTGGCGAAAACGAGCAGCAGTGCAACGAGGAGCGCGGATGCGAGGCTGGTCCAAAGCGGCGCAGCGCTTGTCTCGAGGCTGGCCAGGATTCTTGTCATCATCGAGCCCAAAACGGCCGCGGTGAGGCAGAAGGCCGCTGGGGTTCTCCATGTGTTCCAACATGGCACGGTGCGCAGCCGGTATGCCCAAACCATACAGACGAGGAGGCTCAGACCCCAAAAGGCGCAGAGGGAATCGAGGGCGAGCCGGGCTGCATTGGAGCCGATTCCCCAATGCCAAGATCCGGCGCTAGCCAGGGAACAGAGGGCGAACGCGAGGCAGCAGAAGATCTCGCGGGACAGCCAACTCGAGGCGAGGTTCGAGAGGGCTCTGGCAGCCCGAAGAGGACGGCGCAGGTGCAAAAGCGAGACCGCGAGGCCGAGGCAGGCCAAGAGAGCCGTGGTCGCAGAGGCCTTGCGGAAAAAGGCATGCTCGAGCCAAGGAACACTGACTAGGGCGAGGATGTTCGAGACGACGCTCGTTCCCACAGCCGCTTGCCGCTTGCGATAGGACGGTGAACCAAACCAAGGAGCGGTCCTTCATTTCGGCTCCACCTCTTCGCGGTTGGCGATCCGCGCCTGTCCATCCGCTGCGCGGTCTGAGTCGGGATGGAGAGCGACATACCAATTGGGCTCGGTCAGTGTTGGTTGCAGAAAGGGAAACACGGCGCCGCGACCGAGGGTTTGCCGCAGGTCCTCTACGTCTTCGAGCTCGAGCGCGCGCATGGGGCAAGCGGCCACGCAGGTTGGGCTCTTGCCCTCGCGGAGGAGGTCGGCGCACAGGTCGCATTTTGTCATGACCCCGCTCGACAGGTCGAGCAGTGGCGCACCGTAGGGACAGGCAAACGCACAGTAGCCGCAGCCCAGGCAACGGTTTTCATCTACGGTGACAATGCCGTCTTCGTTTTGCCTCATGGCGCGGCTCGGGCACACCTCCACGCAGATGGGCTTGTCGCAGTGATTGCACGACATGGAGAGGTGATAGGCGAAGACGTTCTGATGCCAGCTTGCGCCTTGCTGGACCCAAGCACCGCCGGAGATTTCGTACACGCGGCGGAACCGCGTGGTCATGCCGTGGCCTTGCTTGTCTTTGCACGCGACTTGGCAGGTCTTGCATCCTGAGCAGGAGCGCGCGTCGAAGCGGAATCCCTTTTTGAGCATCATCGCTCGTCCTCGTAGCGGGCGGCCTGCGCCATGATCGTGTGCTGGGCCGATCCAAAGGCCAGCGGCGTGTGGCGGTGCGAGGTGAGCACATTGACGCTGCCTCGACGGTCCACACCCTGCTTATCCGGAGACCACCAGGCGCCCTGGGGAATGTCGATGACGCCCGGCATGATGCGCGGTGTGAGGCGACAGGGCAGGATCGTGGCGCCGCGATCGTTCCAAACCTTGACGAGGTCTCCGTCACAGATGCCCCGGGCCGCCGCGTCGACCGGACTCATGGTCACTCGCTGGGGAAATGCTTCGCCGAGCCAATCGTTGTTGTCGTGAGTCGAGTGCACGCGGTGCAGGGTGTGGTGCCCGATGACCTGAAGCGGAAAGCGCTGCGCCTCTTTTCCGAACGGGCTCTCCCATTCCGTGATGTGCTTGGGAACGGCCGGGATCTCGTCGGGTCTTTCCATGTCGTAAAGCTGCTTGGAAAAGATCTCGATTTTTCCCGAGGGCGTGTCGAGAGGATGGGCCTGCGGGTCGGCTCGGAAGTCTGCAAACGCCACGGCGGGTCGGGTCACGGCTCTGGCCCACACGCCCACATTGCTTTCGAGCAGTTCGTCGAGTGATGGCAAATCCGGAAAGCGGCGCTCGCGGTACACGCCGAGCAGATGCTCGACCCAGCCGCGCTCGTCTCTGCCCTCGGTGTAGAGCTCACCGATGCCCAGCCGCTGTGCGATTTCGGCGCAGATGCGGTAGTCGCTCTTGGTCTCTCCGAGGGGAGGCACGAGCTGGGGCATGAGGATCACCTCGTCGCCGTACTTCCAGCCGTCGCCCACTCCAAAGGTCTCGAACTGCGTGCACGCTGGCAGCACGAGATCGGCGAACCTGCCCGAGGGGGTCAGGAAGTTGTCTTGGACGATGATGGTCTCGACCAATTTCTCGTCTTTGAGTATGGCCACCGAGCGATTCAGGTCAGCGTGCTGATTGACGATCATGTTGCTGGCCACGCAGTAGATGAGCTTGACGTCGCTCGTGAGCCCCTCTGCGCCGATGACGCCGTCGGCGGCGGTCATGGAGTGGCCGCGGAGCACCGCCTCGGTCCATAGGAAGCAGGGGATCTGGGCCTTGAACGGGTTTTCGCCTTGGGGCAGCACGTTCCATAATCCCCCGCCGTCCGGCGCTTGCTCGGCGAGCCCAGATGCCCACCCTCCGGGGATGCCCACGTTGCCGGTGATCGCCGCGAGCACGCATCCGGCCCGCACCACCTGCTCGCCATAGGCCCGACGCTGCATGCCGTAGCCTTGATAGAGCACCCCGGGCTTGGTCGTGGCATACTCCCGGCCGATGCGGGCGATGGTCTCGCTCGGCACGGCTGTGATCGCTTCTGCCCACTGCGGAGTCTTGCGCACGCCGTCGCGCCTTCCGAGGATGTAGTCCTCATAGCTTTCAGCGCCTGGCACCGGCATCTGGCTCTCGTCGAAACCCACGCAGGCAGCGCGGACGAAGGCGCGGTCAACGAGACCCTCTTCTATCATCACATAGGCCATGGCGCTCATCATCGCCACGTCGGTGCCGGGCCTTATGGGAACCCACTCGTCGGCGAGGCTCGCGACGCTCGGGGTGTGGCGTGGATCGATGCACACCACGACGAAGAAATCGCTGTTGGTCCCGTCTCGCATCTCGGCCGGGTTCCATCCCCACATCAGGATGTATTTGGAGTTCAGCCAGTCCTGGCGCTGGTTTCCGGTCGTAAGGGTGCCAAAGACCGTGGGCGTGGCGATGTTGGTCGCGCCCCAGCTGTAGCTATTGTAGATGCCCAGGCACCCCCCAAAGAGGTTGAGCAAGCGGCGCGCGACACCAGAACCGCCTGTTTGATTGTAGCTGCCCGTGCCATAGGGGATGAGCAAAGCGCCATGGCCGTAAGTGTCCCGGACGCGTCGCAGCTCGTTCGCCGCAAAGTCCAAGGCCTCGTCCCAGCTGATGCGCTCGAAGCGACCCTCGCCTCGAAGACCCACGCGGCGCAAGGGGTGGGTCAGGCGATCGGGGTGGTACTGCCTGCGAAGATAGGAACGCCCGCGCGCGCAAGCGCGAAGTTGCGGCGCCTCGACAACATCGGGTCGGTCGTCGGTCTCCAGGCGAGTGATGCGATCGTTCTCCACATGGGCGATGAGCAGGCACCGTCCACCGCAGTTGTGGGCGGGGCAGCCGACCCGGATGCGACGAGCTGGGCTCTTGGAATCCGTCATGGCCACGAGACTAGGCCAAGACCTTGCGATGCGTCAAACGGCTCGGGATAGGTGAACGCTGGAGCAGGCAGGGGCGGCGAGTCGGGGTCCGCGAGGCATGAATGCGTTCATGCCAAAGAACCTTCAGCCAAATAGCTTTATTTTTTGTAGCAGCATCCCCCATCCCCCTTGGTGTAATCTATTTTTAGGTCAAAACGATTACCCAATAGGGAGAACAGATGCAGTACCATCGACATTCATCCAAACTGGTTCTCGGCCTGCTATTGGTTGTCGGCTGTCCTGGATCTGATGCTGGCAACGAGACTGCTACGGACAGTGAAGACACCGAAACCACGGCAGACACAGCGACGTCAGTTGATACGGACACTTTCAACTCGGAGAGTGACACCTTCGACATCGACGCGACGGATACGGGAACGGATGAAATCGCGGTGCCAGAAGACCCAGCAGAACTCGGCCCGTGCGCGTTCACGCAGTTCAAAGGCTCTGCGAAAGGCACGGACAGCAGCCACAAGATTCCGGTCACCGTCTACCTGCCGGTCCAGTGTCCTGCTCCTTTCCCAGTGATCGTGTTCAGCCACGGCTTTCAACTGGACGTCGGTCTTTACAAGAGCACGGCAGAGCACTTCGCTTCCTGGGGCTACATCGTCGCTCTTGGCGAGCACCGGGAGGCCATGCTGCCGCCGACGACAGATGCCATGATCGTTCAAGACATCACCGACGTGGCCAAGTGGGT
>JALOQD010000169.1 GCA_025453525.1 Myxococcota bacterium | reverse complement strand
CCACTGGCCCTCCTGGCCGGTGCCACGTCTACGATGATCATGGCCGCGCTCATGATCGCCCTGCCAACCATATCGGCAGCAGCAGCCAAACCCAATCCAAAGCACAAGCCGTTCGAGTTCATCGAGGCGCGTCTCCTCAAGGCAGGCGAGATCAAAGACCCCGATAAGATGCCTGACCGCATCGCTCCTGTTCAGGCCACTGCGCCCGAAGAGGTCTTGCCTCTCGATTCGAACGCACAAAAACAAGAGCGCGATACCGAAAAAAAGACCGAGCGCCAACGCGAGGCCGTGGACGACAACAAGCTGCGGCAGGTGTACGACAAGGCCCGCGCCTTTGCCGAAATCCAAGATGTCGTTCCCGAGGGTCACCCAGATGGGGTGCCGGACGGCGATGTGACCGATCCCAGGCTCGCCTCGCTCGGAGACATGTACGGTCGAAAGATTATGAAACTGATTCAGGAAAGATGGCTGGTCGCAACGATTTTCTCCAACGAGGAGCTCAAGCGACTCCACGCCAAATTGGTTTTGCGATTCGATGTAGACATGTCGATCTCTTCCTACGAAATCTCCAAATCATCTGGAAATCGAAGATTTGATGATAGTATCCTGGCCGCCGTCGAAACCGTAAAAGTCGAGGTCAAGACTCTACCCTCCCCACCAGAGGCCATCGCGGCCCAGATTTTTGGGGGTGGAATTGAAATCAAGATGAACGGTGCGAGTGCGGAGCAATAACGTCCAAGGCCGGAGGTGCGTTCAATGAAACGGTTAGGACTCTCGATTGCGAGCTTGCTCATGGTGGCTCTGGCTGGCCTATGGCTGCCGAACACTGCTGTGTCCCAGAACACTCCGTCGTCGGCCTCCAAGGAGCAGCCGCTGCCTCAAACCGGAGACAACGCCCCCCTGCGCCTGGAAATTTGGGGCGGCATCCGCGACCTGTACAGAATCGCCGTGCCCACCCTGGGCGATAGCGCCTTGGCCGCGAGCGTGCAGGCGGACTCGGCGCTGGACTTCAAGCTCTCGAACCTGTTTCAGGTGATCGAACCCAAATCGTATCTCGCGAACGCTTCGGCCGAGGGCATGTCCATCGAGAAGGACCCGTGGCTGCAGGTGGGCGCCCAGGGCGTGAGCAAGTGTCAGGTGACCAAATCCGGCGGCCAGGTCAAGCTCGAGTGCAAGCTGTTCGAGGTGGCGCAGGGCGGCACCGCGGTGCTCAGTCAGACGTTCACCGGCGGGCAAACCAAGCCCCTGGTGCACAAGTGGGTCAACAAAGTGGTCGGCTACTTTACCGGCCAAGATGGCATCTTCGGTACCCAGCTCCTCTTTGCGCGCAGCATGGGCAAGGGCAACAAGCAGATCATGGTCGGCGACTGGACAGGCCCCGGCGCCGGCCGCGTCACCAAGAACGACTCCATCAACCTGTTGCCCGCGTTCGGCCCTGGAGGCATTTACTACACGTCCTACGTCGAGGGATTTCCCTGGTTGTACCGCACAGGTCAGCGCGCCGCAGTGCTCAAGGAGCCGGGCCTCAACATGGGCGCCACCTTCCATGGCGACAAGATGGCCGTGGTGCTCTCCAAGGACGGCAACTCGGAAATCTACATGGGCAATGCAGACGGCGGCGGGCTGCGGCGCCTCACCAATTCTGGCTCCATCGACGTCTCCCCCAGCTTTAGCCCAGACGGATCGCAGATCGCCTTCGTATCGGACCGCCACGGCTCTCCCCAGATCTTCGTCATGGGCACTGGCGGCGGTGGCGCCAAACGCATCACCTACAAAGGCAACTACAACCAGACTCCATGTTGGTGCCCCAAGGGCGGCTCCGGTCTCATCGCCTTTACCGGCATGGAAGGCGGCGGGTTCGACGTCTTCACCGTGGACGCCGGCTCGGGCCAGATGCGCCGCCTCACTCAGAACCAAGGCCGCAATATGGACCCCGCCTTCTCTCCAGACTGCCGCTCTGTGGCCTTCCATTCGTCGAGAGGCGGTATCTTCGTCTCCAACGCCGAAGGCCTCAACCAGAACCTCGTCATCAAGGGCGGGGCAGACACGCTTCGCTGGCGCTGAGGCAGGTTGCACAGCGCTCTGCGGCACAACCCATAGGCCGCCGAGCAGGCAATGGCTATGGCCTGCGGGACGCGAGCATTTTCAAGTGACTTCTCTCGTCCTGTGCGATGCGCGCAAAGAGCTGGGAGATCTCGCCCTTGGTCGCATCGGCTAGCGCGCTGTAGTAGAGTTCCGCATGCTGCTCGAGCTCAATGGCGAGGCCCAGGGCCTCGGAGAGGGTGATGTCGGCCACATCGCTCCAGGCCGGGGCGGTCTCGATGAGCTCTACGTTGTCATCGGCTCGCATGGGAAGCTCGCCTGCTCCGAGCTTTTGACCGAGCCGCTCGATGCTCATCGCATGGCCGCGCTCTAGCTTGCACATGGACTGCAGAAAATCGCGGGCGTCGACCTTGAGGGTGAAGTCGGCGAGGAGCTCATAAAATCGCGCCGCTGCGTTTTCAGCCTCGACGCAATTGCGAACGACCTGTTCCAGGGTCAGGGTGGACATGCGGACCTCCTGTCTCATCTTGGACGATTCGAATCGTACTCGCCCTGGACGCCAAGGCAAGCACCAATCTCGCCTTGGGCCATCGCCACATATGCCCCTGGCATCAGGCGCGCAGCCGCCTCAAAAAGTGGACAAGAAGCACGATTCCCGCCCCAACGCAAGCCGCGCCAAAAAAGACGATGTTCCACCCAGGCCACTGCTCAATCACCGAGTTTTGCTCGATCACGCAGGAGACGAAGCTTATCGCAAGCTCGCTAAAACCGTAGATGCACAGCGCCACAAAGACGACCTGCCGAAGGAGGGTCGCGGTGATCAGCGCCCGCGCCGAATTCTGCCAACTGGTGCGCAGCATCTCCCGGGTGAGAAAAAACAGCGGCGTCGAGAGTGCGGCGACCACTCCGACAACAATGAGAATCGACTCCATCATCAGGAGCTCCCGCCCATGGAGCATACGCAAGGCAGCGGCGGCGGCATTGGCGAGCCCCATCGCGGCGCTGAGCGCAGCCACAATGCCAACGAGCAAGATGGTCGGACGGGCAAAGCGCACGTCACTCCGCGTTCTCGTAGCCGCAGACGGTGCCAGTCCCCCTACCAGGGTCTCGCCCTCGGGATCGGTCCTCAGCGTTGCCTCGCCCGCGCCCCCTAGTGCCGCAAGGGAGCTCTTTTGGAGGCCCACGCCAGTGTCAAACGGCGCGAGCTCTTCGTCGAACTCGGACATGGTCGAAAAACGCTCTCGAGGCGACTTGGCCATGGCCTTCTGAATCACGAGCTCGAGCCCGTCGGGTAAAAGTGGATTGAGCGCTCGCGGCCGAATCGGCTCGCTGGTCAGCACTGAGACGATGGTCGAAGCAGCGTCTGAGCCCTCAAACGGCCGCTGCCCGGTCAAGAATCGGTACAGGATCGCGCCGAGGGCGAAGATGTCTACGCGCTGATCCACCTTCTCGCCTCGGGCCTGCTCGGGCGCCATGTACGCCGGGGTGCCCAGCACCGCACCAGTCTGCGTGAGCGCGTTTTCGCCCGTGCCGGCCAGCTTGGAAATGCCAAAGTCGAGGATCTTGAGGTTCAGTGCGCTGATATCGCCGACGAGAAACAGATTCTCAGGCTTGAGATCCCGGTGGACAATCCGTTGTTTATCTGGAACCTCGAGAATGGGCGAACGCTTGAGCAGCACCCCGGCATCGATTCCTTCGAGAAACTCCTCGGCGATGAACGGTTGTCCTGTCTGGGTTGTGCCAAAGTCCCATACCTCGACGACGTTCGGATGCTTAATGCTCGCCACGGCTCGGGCCTCGCGTTCGAAGCGCTCCACCATTTCTGGAAGCCGGGACAGCTCAGCAAAGAGCACTTTGATCGCCACGCGCCGACCGGTGATTCGGAGGTGAGCCGCCTCGTAGACACGCGCCATGCCCCCTTCTCCGGCGACGCGCTTGATCTTGTAGGTGTTGTGGAGCACGGCGCCGATCAGCGGATCCACATCGGTGAGGCCCGAACCTGGGCCAAGCGCAGCGCCATCGTGAGGGCAGATCTTGAAATCCGCTGGGAAAAAACTCGAGCACGACGGACACTGGCGTAGCCGAGCTTGCGGCTCTTGCCCTGAGAGCACCCCGTCCTGCCTGCCACGTGCCTCATCGGCCATTTTCCACACCTCGAGTTTGCCATCGCACGAGCGGTCCAAAAAAAAAGGCGGAGCTCGCCCCTATTAGTATTGGGCAAATTTGGGAAAACGCACTGACGAGAGAAGAGTGGCTCTGCTGCGTGGGAATGCGGGGACTCGACCGGGCGAGCTATTTCGGTTAAACGCGGCCATGAACACCCACGCCTGGCCATGGAATCCTACGGCCACACCGTAATCATCATTCATTTTGAACACATATACCTTTTTTTAGTTCTTGACTCAAGGCCGTGCCACAAGGCAAAAGCCAAGGACGGTTTTCCCAATAAGTTTGGGAATCCATTGAAATGGCGTGGGGTACCCATGCGGTTTTCCACAATATTACCCAAGGAGTTTGCGATGAAGTTTACGAAGATCTTTGCCATTGCAAGTACGGCTCTATGGCTGCCCGTCATGGGGTGCGAAAGCGCCGACGAGGCCACAAGCGACGAGGCGTCGGCCCGCGCGGGCGCACGGCATGCGCGCACGGTAGAGCTTCTGACGCCTGAAGAAACCGCCACTTTAATCGGGGCCAGGAGCCAGGCGTTTGGAGGAATGCAGCTCCGGGACTCGGTGCCTGGGTATGTCCTTTCCGGGAATCCGCAGGACTTCTCGGTGGGCGCCGTGAACGGCTCTGCGCAGCCGATTTTCGAGCTCAACGCCGACGATCAGATCATCATCCACTGGAACGTGCCCGACAGCATGGCGTCGGCGTTCGCGGCAGCCCTAGCGCTGCCGGCCTCGATGCAGCTCACCCCAATTGCACCTCTGGAAAACGACGAGTTGGGTTACACGATCACTCTCAATGTCTTCAAGAGCAGCGGGCTCTCCACAGGCAACAAGGCCGAGTGGAAGACCTATGTGACGGTGGGAGGCGACCCGACGCCCAGAGCGCTGGTGTTCGACAAGCAAAGCTCAGAGGCGGGGATTGACCCGATCGAAGTGCTCAGCATCCCCACTGGTCCTGTAGACTGGAGTATTTCCAATGGAGTTGCGACAGGCCTCATCGTCGATCAAGCAAATTATCTGTCGATCACCGTGCCCCAAGTCAATCTGCAACCCCGGTCTCAGGATATCGAAGTTTTGAGCGCTGCGGACACCACGTATTCGCTGATGAGCACGCCGGTCAAGATGTACTACAACTCGAGCGTTGCGCGCGGCAAGGTCAATGCGACAGACGTGAACGTCGCACAGATCACGGGCAATATGCCCTGGCTCGCCTTTACGGGCGAAGTGAAAAGCATCCTCTTTCCGCCAAGCGGAAAGATGCTGACGCAGCCGCTGGCGAGCGTGTACATGCCAGCCGACTTCTTCCAAGAAACCGCCTATGGCTCGTTCGTTATGAACATCCTCGGCTCGTTCCAGCCAGGCTCGCCCAATCCGCCGATCACCCCCGAACAAGGCTTCCCGATGCTCATGCAGCAGTTCGGCCCCAACCCGACCTTGGTGTTCGGCCTCATGTCCTTCTACAACGCCCTGGGCGTGATGCAGGGGCAAGTGCCCCTGCTCTCCTTTAAAACCGCGGCGAATCCCAAACCGCTGTTCATCAATTACCTCATCCCAAAGAAGAACGTAAAAGCCTTTGAGGCGGCCTTTGTGCCCGCTGGATACAAGCTGTCCAAAATCAAATTCGTGCATCAGCAGAAGAACCCGGAATACGCCATTAGCCTGAACATCTACAAACTCGAAGGCAACTCCGCAGAGACCTCCGGCTACCGCGCAGAATGGTCTACATACGTCAAAAAAGACGGCGACCCCCATCCGCGCTTCATGATCCTCAAAGCCGTCTCCACCGCGCCGGGGCTCGACCCTGTCTACGCCGCCGCGCATTACGATCCGAGCAATTTCATGTCCATCTTCTCTCCGCCCGCGGTCGTGCAGTACACGTCCGACAGCGGAGCCCTCTCCGTGACCGTCGGCACGCTCAATGCGGGGTGTGTGATCGATCCCACGTCTTGCGTCATGGAAGAGCTGCTCGCCTACGCCATGATCCAGATTCCCGCCAATGCGGTCCCTGCCTCTCCGACCGCGGCGTGGATGGCGGCCAATGACTCCATGTTCTGGACCAACGGCGTGGCAGACCTCGCCTACTTCGACGCGACGGTCAACGACGCCGAGTTGCTCGTGTTCAAGCCCAAGAATACGGACGTGCTGGTCGATTCGAACTTCGCCGGATTCGTCGAGCCCACGCCCATGAGCATCATTCTGTTCGGTTCAGGACAAAACTTCGCGCTCAAGGCCTGGGGCAATATCTAATTTCCATCCCGAAATGTGAGTTCATGGTTGACACCTCGGCCTCTGCCTCAAAAGCTTGGGTACGATAGGGCGTTTGCACGCGCCCTAGAAAGGAATGCCCCCATGAGCTCCTCTCTCCGCCGATCGTCCCGAACTCCCCCGCCGCCAGCCGATGGCGTTGTCGATCGCTCGAGCCCAGCGGCCCTGCGAGGGCTCAAGGAAGGGGATGTCGTTCTCGACATTGCATCAGGCACAGGCATCGATCTCCTCCACGCCGCGCGCAAGGTGGGCCGCAGCGGCAGGGCCATTGGCGTGGACATGACCGATGAGATGATTCGAGAGGCCAAGAGGAATGCCCAGGCAGCCGGACTGTCCAACGTGGAGGTTCGCCGGGGCATCATCGAAGAGCTGCCTGTGGAAAACGCCTCTGTGGACTGGGTGATCTCCAACTGCGCCATCAACCTGTCAGCCGAAAAGGGCCGCGTGTTCCGCGAGATCGCCAGGGTGCTTCGGCCCGGAGGCCAGGTGGTCGTCTCAGACCTCATGGCGACCCAACTCCCGGACTGGGCCAGGGACGACGCCGCGCTCTACGCATCGTGCATCGCCGGCGCCGTGACCGAGGAGGAGTTCGTTGCCGGCCTTAGGGAGGCTGGGCTGTCGGACGTACGGGTGGAGGAGCGATTCGTCTACGACAAGGATCACATCGTCACCTTTGTCGCCGAAGCGTCCGAAGGCGTCAGCGGAAAAGACCGCTTGTCGCCTGATCAAACAGAGCAAGTGGCCCAGGCTCTCGCCGGCAAGATCTGGAACGCCCGAGTTTGCGCGCGTCGCCCTTAAGGTCAAACCCAAGAACGGTTTGCGTCATCCCATTCGATGTTCGGTTTCCCTCGTTCGACCGAAAAGGGCAGGGGTAGCGAAAAAAGGGTCGAAGGAGCCGTAAGCCGAGTTCTGTTCCGCTCGAAGCCGTTTCCGGCCCCGAAGGCGGCGGTCATTCATCTGGACGAGTCGTTACCGACTCGCCTCGAGCGGCTCACCCGGGAGTCTCGGACGGGCAGCCCGCGTTCGGCGCACCACAAGGGTCCGCGTCACTGCTCCCTGTTCAGCCTTGCTCCAGGTGGGGTTTGCCATGCAAGTCGCGTTACCGCGACCCCGGTGCGCTCTTACCGCACCTTTTCACCCTTACCCCGGCGAGCCGGGGCGGTATGCTTTCTGTGGCACTGTCCTCGGGGTCACCCCCACCGGGCGTTACCCGGCACCCTGCCCTGTGGAGCTCGGACTTTCCTCCAGCATCGACCAGCAACGCCAGCGACCACCTGGCTCGCTTCGACCCGTTTGGGACGCTACGTCCAAGTCAGGGATGAGCGCAAGGGAAAGCAGCGCGCTGGGCTCAAAGGCTGCGAATAAACGAGGGACTACTCTGGATCAGGACCGGGATAGATCTGACGCGGATGCGCGCGATCCGACACGTCGACGACGAGCAGTCCCGTGGAGTCGGCGCCGACGAGGACGCGATGGCCATCGAGGCGCACGCGGTTGACCGGAGTGGGCGTCGGCAGGGTCCCGACAATGGCCGGCCTCTTTTCAGCGGCAAGCTCCAGTATCAACAGGCCCGCATCGCCTCCGGCCACGAAAACGTTGCGCTCGTCAGCCTCCACGTCCCGCGCCGCGTCTTTCAGCTTTTGGAGAGAGAGGAGAGCTGGATGCGCCGGAGCCTGGACATCGAAAACCGCCAGACCCGCGCCGCCCAATGCCGCCAGCAAGCGTTCGTCCTGCACGAACAGTGCGCGAGCATCCCCACCGGGCTCGAGCCTGCCGATCTCCTGGAGCCGTTCGCCCCGGCGCTCGAGGATGGCGATGCCAGCGCGGCCATCCGCCGCGTAGATGAACTGACCATACGCGACAGCATGCCGTACGTAGTCTCGACCTCGCCATGTGGCAGTGGCGCGGGGCGCCCGCGCATCGCTCGCATCGAGCAAGGCCAGCCCCAAGCTCCCCTCGGCCACGACGACGTCATGGCCGCTCGCCCACAGGCGCACGCAGCCTCCTGGGGTGTCAAGGAAGGACACCGTCACAGGGCTCGTCGGATCGGCGAGGTCGATCACCGCCAGGCCTGCCGGACCTTGCGCTGCATAGACGAGCCCTCCCACGAGAGCCAAATCGCTCGTCGCGCCAGGAAGATCGACGCTGCTGCGCTCGAGAGCCTCGGTGCCCTCGAGCTCCACGACCACGAGGCCCGCGGTGGAGCCGCGGAGCACGAGCTCGCCCTTGCGGAGCGCTGCATCGCCCCTCGGTTTGTTGGCAGCGGCGGCTTCGGGCGAGCTCGGCGTCAGGCGAGGCGGAGCCGTGCTGACATAGGCGGCCACTCCGAAGCTCGGAGTCAGTGCGCCCTTCGATGGGTCCCGGGGCAGGGCCGCTCCACATCCGAGCCCGATGAGAGAAGAAAGAACGAGGAGCGACACCCGCGATTTCATGGCCGCACCTCCTCATCGCTCAGGTAGCGGATCATTTTTTCAATGGCCGCCTCGTTCACCGGTCCAAAGCCCACCTCGCCCTTGTGGAACATCTTGGAGTTTCGCGTGGGTCGAAAGATGCCCTTGGCCTTGTAGCCACCGCCTTCGAACAGTCCCACAACCCCGTCGTACTTGGGATCGTCGGGGGTGGGCACCGGCACCTCCGCAGGGATGAACGCTCCCCACTTGATCTTGGCGCGGGCCGTCTCAATGGTCAGGTTGGGCTCCCAAGGTTCCACGCCAGCCGCGTAGAAGGCGTCCTCGTCGTAGCTCGTGGGCGAGGTGTAGTACTCATCGCCCAGCCCGGCAAAGCCGTGACCGAACTCGTGCTGGAACACGTACTCGTCGTACTCGGAATCCGAAGGGTAGATGGAATACCAGCCAGGGATGCCGCCGCCGCCATAGCGATTCGTGTTCACGACCACGACGATGGTGTCATAGGGCGAAAGCGCCGCGATGCGCTTGAGCGTGCGCATGTCGGCGGTGGTGAGGTAGCGTGGCGAGCGGAAGGTGTCGAAGGTGGTGCCCACTGCCGTCGGTTGGAACCAGCCCTTGCGCGGCTCATCCGGCCCGCTGCCCCTCCCGACCGCTTCCACCAGCCGCACGCTCAAACGGTCCGCATGCCGATCGAAGGGGGTCGAGGCGAGGAGCAGCCGCGACAACCTCGCCGCATCGGCGCGCATCTTGTCCATTTCCAAGGGGCTGTAGCCGTCTGGGACCACCACCACATCGACGCTGCGGGCCAAGTCTGTCTTGCTCTCGTGTAGCGTCGTCACCGCGAAGTCGAAGTGCTTTTCGCTCGGCACGTCATAGGCGCTCGGATCGATCTCAATGCGCGCGAGCTCTGCGAACTTCCCAGTCTTCTCCACCCGGCCTTCCACCACGAGCTGCACCGGCGCCTTCGGCCGCGGAAATCGCAGGGGCTCGCTCATGGAGCGCCCGGCGCCAGAGGCCGCCTCCTCGGTGGTGATCCACTCGCCCAGCAGAGTGCAGTAGCCCTGGCTGAACACGACTTTCGAGGTGGCTTTGTCGATGACCTTGAACCGGTACTTGCCGTATCCCGTGGGGTCGATGAGGTTGCGCCGGGGCCCGGGCCACACGGGTTCTATCGCAAGGGCCTCCAGGGCAAAAACGTCGCGATCTCGATAGGCCGTGTGCACCAACTCTACGCGCAAAGCTTCACTGGTGAAGATGTCCTCGTAGCGCAGCTGCTGCGCCTGCACCTGCGCCGCAACGCCGCTCATGAGGAGCCACATCGCGCCTGCCATCAGCCTATTCATGCAATCTCCTCTTTTGGAAAAATAAGAAGCCGTTTTAGAACATCGCGAGGGCATCCACGAAGAAGTTGAAAATAAACGTGTCCTCAGCGCGGAACCTGTTGCCCGGTGAGTCGAGGTATGGGCGGTGCCCATAGTTGGGCAGGAGGCACTGGTACGCGCCATCTTCGAAGCCGAGGTTGCCGCCGTCGCATTGGTCGGTCTTGGTGATGAAGTGCTCGGTCTCGTGTCCCATCAAGGTACCGATGCGCAGCTTGACGTACTTGGCCGGCTGCACCGAGACAAACAGCTTGCCGTAGAAGGAGGCGTAGTTCTCTACATCTGTCAGGCCGGAAAACGTCTCGGCCGCGCCGCGCTCCTGACCATCCGGATCTGGGAGGCCGTTCGAGTTGTAATCGACATAGGGTTTGCCATTCTCATCGATGTTGTTGATGCCTTCGTTGGCCGCCGAGTGTTCGGGATCTCCAAAGATGCCGAGCACGTCGAACAGCGGCGTATACTCCCGCCCTTCGGAGTGGTACTTGCCGCCGCCGCCGATGCTGATGACCACCTTGCGGCCTTGCTCTTTCTGCTCCCAGGGAATGATCTCCATGCCGAAATCGAGAGAACCGACGAGCGGAGGCAGGGTATTGACGGCGTTCTCGTCGTTGTCCGAATACGCGGTGCCCTCCTTGGGCACTCCCATCACGACTTCGAGCCCAAAGTAGGGATCGACGTAGCCGAAGCGACGCGACAGCCTGGTGCCCAGGACGATTTCATTGAAGCCGCGGCTAATGCCTCCCTTGATGTTCATCCCGTCTTCGCAGTTGACGGCGCCGGCCATGCAACCGGCTTTGAGAGTCTCGCCCACTCCAAACCGTCCCTCGAGGAAAAACGTCCAGTTGGGCTTGGTATCGTCGCGCTCTTGGTCGAGGATGCCCCACCAAAGCCCTGCGCTGATGTAGTCGATGCCGCTTCGATCAGGTGAAGTGAAGTCCGTGGGAAACAGCTGGTTGGGCACGCCATCGCCGTCCAGGTCAGACCAGGGGCTGTTGCCCATCTTGTCCTTGAGCTGCCGGCTGTCCCGCAAAACGACTGGCAAGGCGAGCCGGAACGAAAGATCGTGAAACAGGCCGATCTCGACCTCGGTCTTGAGCGTGTGAGTCACCTGCTTGAACTGCGCGACATCCGTGTAGGGAAAGTAGTCCCAGGCCAGTGGAAGGTGGTCGAAAGCCTCGCGCCGGATGGTGGACTTGCGCAGCGCAGTCTCGTAGCCGATGCGCAAGTTGATGTCGAACGGATCGCCGTTGAACCTCATGTCAAACGCGTCGATGACGTCGGTATATTCATTGGCCAATGCTCCGAAGCTCGCGACCAGCGCGGCCAAGGCAGCGGCGAAAAGGGAAACCTTCTTCATCGATTGTCTCCTGGGCGAGGCGCCTTCTGGCCTCAAAGGGCCCATACAATCCGTTAGCTTTCGCCTACTTGTCTAGGGCGAGAATAGCAGCGGCAAAAATCGGGTGTCAAGGCGAGGTGGTCGCCGACCGACGATATTGTATATTCTTTCGTTGACGAAAACGCCGCGCGGGCGCACAAGAAGACCGCTCGCGATCCCCAATTGACCGCGACCTGTCCTCAAGGAGCTCCCCCTTTGCCGAATCAGACCAGAGACGATATTCGCAACGTCGCCGTAATCGCACACGTAGACCATGGCAAGACCACGCTCGTAGACTCCATGCTGAGACAATCAGGCCTGCTCGGAGACCTCGAAGAGGGTCAGGAACGAGTGCTCGACACCTTCGATCTCGAGCGCGAGCGGGGCATCACCATTCTGGCCAAGAATACGGCCATGACCTATGGCAACGTCCGCATCAACATCCTCGATACGCCCGGTCACCACGACTTCGGCGGCGAAGTGGAGCGCACGTTGGTGATGGCAGACGGCGTGCTCCTGCTCGTGGACGCGGCCGAGGGTCCCTTGCCCCAGACGCGGTTCGTGCTGCACAAGGCCTTGTCCTTTGGCCTCGCGGTGGTGGTGGCGATCAACAAAATCGATCGCAAGGACGCGCGCATTCAAGAGGTGCTCAACGAAGTCTACGACTTGTTCATCGACCTGGACGCCACGGACGAGCAACTCGAGTTTCCCGTGCTGTACATCATCGGACGGTCGGGCATTGCCCACGCAGAGCTCGACGACGGATCGCAGGATCTGCGACCGCTTTTCGACGCCATCCTGAGCGCTGTACCGCCTCCCCCTGAACGGCGCAGCGAACCGTTGCAGATGCACGCCAACAACCTGGGTTGGGACGATTATGTCGGCCGGCTGATCATAGGCCGCATTCACGCTGGCACCATTCGCGCTGGCCAATCGGTCACGCTGCTGCGCGAGGAGGGACCGCCGGTCACGGGCCGCGTCATGCGCCTGTACTCGGCGAGCGGCCTCCGCCGCGTCGAAACCGGGGAGGCCTACGCGGGCGATATAGTTTCGTTGGCCGGCCTTGCCGATGTCTCCATCGGCGACACGATCGTGGACTCTCTCGACACGCCCGCGTTGCCGCGAGTCCGCGTGGACGAGCCCACCTTGGCGATGAATTTTTGCGTCAACACCGGTCCCTATGCGGGCGAGGACGGGAAGTACGTGACGAGCCGCAACCTGCGCGAGCGGCTGCAGCGCGAGTCCATGATGAACGTGGCCATCCGCATCGAGGACACCGAGGCGGCAGACGTGCTCAGGGTCATCGGCAGAGGCGAGCTCCAGCTGTCCATCCTCGTCGAGACCATGCGCCGCGAGGGTTACGAGCTGATGCTGTCTCGTCCCGAGGTCGTGGTGCGCCGCATCGACGGAAAGCTCCACGAGCCTGAGGAGCGACTCTTGGTCGACATCCCCACGGATCTCCTCGGCCCCGTATCCGAGTTGCTCGGCCCGCGCAAGGCCCGCATGATCGACATGGTGCCCGTGAGCGATCGCTCCCGGCTGACCTACGTGGTGCCCACTCGCGGCCTCATCGGCTTTCACTCGGACTTCCTCACCGAGACCCGCGGCACCGGCATCATCAACACGATGTTCAACGGCTGGATCCCGTGGCAGGGGCCGATCCCGGGGCGCCGCACCGGCGCCATCGTCGCCGATCGCGAAGGCACGACCACTCCCTATGCCCTCTTTGGGCTCCAACCTCGAGGAGTGCTGTTCATCGATCCCGGCACTCGCGTCTACGAAGGCATGGTCGTGGGCGAACGCAACCGCGGCGTGGACATCGACGTCAACGTCTGCCGAGAGAAGAAGCTCACCAACATCCGCGCCGCGGGTCGAGACGAAAACGTCATCCTCACGCCACCTCGCCAGAACACCCTCGAGAAGTCCATCGAGTTCATCGCCGAAGACGAGCTCATCGAAGTCACGCCCAAGCACATCCGGATCCGCAAGCGCGTGCTGCGCAGCAACCTGCGAAAGCTGGCACGGCCCAAGGACGAAGAAGTCTAAAAACAGCGCCCTGGAAATACCTGTCCCAGCTCGATGGCATTGCCACCGGGATCCTGTGGAACTTTTTGGCGAACTTTAATTGGACTTGGGCAGGCAAGGCGCCCTGCGATAAACTGTAGCGCATGACGACGACCGACCGCACTTTAGTTTGCATACCGACCTACAACGAACGGGAGAACATCGTCCCCATCGTCACCGCTGTGCTCGAGATGAGCCCCGCGGTCGAGCTTCTCATCGTGGACGACGCCTCGCCAGATGGCACTGGCGCCACGGCAGAGGAGCTGGCGAAAAAGGATCCGCGCGTGCATGTGCTCCACCGGCCAGTCAAGAGCGGCCTAGGCCACGCCTACATCGCCGCGTTCTGCTGGGCCATGGCCCGCGACTACGACAAAATCGTGGAGTTCGACGCGGACTTCTCCCACAACCCCGTGTACCTGCCCGAGATGCTGGTGCGACTCGAGCGCTGCGACGTCGTCGTGGGCTCACGCCGCGTGCCAGGAGGCGAGTCCGTGGGCTGGACCTTGCCACGGCGCCTCATCTCCTTAGGCGGCAGCCTGTACGCGCGCACCCTTCTCGGCGGGGCGATCCACGATCTGACAGGCGGGTTCAACGGCTTTCGGGCAGAGGCGCTGCTCGCCGTGGACTACTCCACCATTCGAGCGCAGGGCTACATGTTCCAGGTGGAAATCAAGCACCGGGCCCAGCGAGCTGGGCTCAAGGTCGAGGAAATGCCCATCGTGTTCGTCGACCGCACCAGAGGGACGTCGAAGATGAGCGCCGCTATCTTTGCCGAGGCCATGCTCGGCGTAGCGCGGCTCAAGCTGGGTCGTGCTTGGGTCGCAAAGCCGCGCGAGCCCTAACGCGCTCTACAGCTTCTAGGGTCACAAAGTAGCTCGCCACTCCGAAGACAATGCCCAAAACCGTGCTTCCGAGCCACAGCGGCGCGAGGATATCGATGCCGATGTCCACTATATTTCCGAGGCTTTCGCGAACGTTGGACCAGCTCCATTCCGAGGTGTGGACGAGAGCTGTTTTGAACTGGTTCCATTCGACCTCGTCACCGGGCAACAGCAGCAGCCCAAAGCGGTAGCAGCCGTAGTAAAAGGGAATGAAGGTCAACGGATTCGTGATCCACACGGCGGCGACAGCTGCTTTCAGGTTAGCGCGAAAGGGAATCGCGATCATCGTCGAGACCGCCATCTGGATGCTCATAATGGGCAGAAATCCCACGAAGATGCCGATGGCCATGCCT
>JALOQD010000168.1 GCA_025453525.1 Myxococcota bacterium | reverse complement strand
CGGATTTTCACCAACCCCAGTGCGGGCCAGGGCTCTTCGAAATTCCACCAACTCGTCTGGGAGTGGCTATGCGCCGCTTGAGAAATGGCGAAACTCTAGACTAGTCGAACCCCCGAAAATCGAATAACGTACGTCCGAGAATAGAGGACGTATTTGAAATTTGAACATCCAAGGAGGATGACATTGACTTCGACTTCGCGCAGCGCAATTTGGAGTTGGCTCACGGCGATAGCCTTGCTCGCAGCGGCACCGCTACCCGCCGCGGCCCAGGAAAAGGCCTCGGATACACAAGGTGCCACTACTGACACCACCGATGGCGAGGATGCTGAGCCGAAGGCCAGCGCCGATGATGAAGCCTCCACGGCAGACAGCGATTTCCAGCTCGACCTGTCCGCTTTGGGAGGGGAAGACCCGGCTCAACAACTCAAGAACGACGCCACCATGGGGACGGACGAAACCTCGGCGCAGGCCGTAGAATCGTGGACCGAGCGCGAACTGGAGTTGCTCGAGCTGCACGGCTATTTCCGCGTTCGCCCCGAGCTCTATCACAGCTTCAATATTCGCAATGACGGGGCGGTGTACCCGCTTCCCGCCAATGTGCTTTCCCGCCAGGACGAGAACTACCCAACCTCGGACCTCGGCCTCGATTGCCGCGAAAAAGGAAGCAACAACAAGCGCAAGGGATGCAGCAGTAGAACCACGGCGGGCGCCAACTTGCGGCTGCGCCTCGAGCCCACTCTCAACGTGAGCGAGGACATCCGCATCAAGGCCCAGATCGACTTTCTTGACAACGTGATGATGGGCTCTACTCCCCGGTACTATCAGAATTTCGGCGCCATCTCTCCCTCGACTATCGAGGCTGGACGACTGCAAGGTTGGGACATGGGTCCACCGAACGCCAACCAAGCCATCGTCGTGCGCCGCGCCTGGGGCGAGGTCATGACCCCGATCGGCCAGCTGCGTTTCGGCCGCATGGGCGACCACTTCGGTTTGGGCATGGTTCACAATAGCGGCAATGGCGTCAACGACGACTTCGGCGACACTGTGGATCGATTGATGTTCGCAGCCAAGCTCAACGACTGGCTCATCGCGCCAGCCTTCGACTTCCCCAGCGAGGGCGTTTCCGCCGTCGACTCCTCGGGCCGCCCCTTCGACTTCGAACAGCTCGACGATGCCTGGCAGCTTGCGGCGATCATCGCCTACAAGCACGATGCCGAGCTGCAACAGGCCATGCTGCGGCGGGGCGACTGGGTCGTAAACACCGGCCTCTATTTCACCTATCGTTGGCAGGTGCTGTCTTACGAGCTCGAAGCCGCCGCTGACCCGGACGCAGCCGTGGTCGACACCCAGCCGAGCTTCTACCGCCGGGACATGTGGGCCATCACCCCGGATCTCTGGTTCCAGTTTCTCTACAAAACCTTTCACTTGGAGCTAGAGCTGGCGCTCAGCTACGGCCAGGTGGGCAACCCAGACCGCAACCTCGCAGACTTCAACCAGGCGCAGGAGCTGACCCTTCTCCAATACGGCGGCGTGCTGCAGGCCGACTTCGGCCTGCTGTCGGATCAGCTGCGCATCGGTTTGGAAGTGGGGCTTGCCTCTGGCGACAAAGGCGTCGAAGGGCTGAGGGCGCCTGCGAGCTACGACCAACTCAACGACCCGGGCAATAAAACCTTCAGCGCCTTCTCGTTCAATCCGGCGTACAATACCGACATCATCCTCTATCATCACATTCTCGGCTCCATATCCCAGACCTACTATTTCCACCCGTGGCTGCGCTACGACTTCTTCAAAGGCACCCTGGGCAAGCGCTTGGCCCTCCAGGCAGATGTCATTTTTAGCCGTGCCATGTTCTTCAAATCGACCATCAACGACAGATCCGCCAACCTAGGACTTGAGCTCAACGCCAGCGCTATGTACATGTCTGCCGACGGGTTCCACGCCGGCCTGCAGTACGGAGTGCTGTTCCCCCTGCGCGCCTTCGAGGGCCTCCCCTACGATAGCGCCGAGCTAGAGGAAAATCCCTACACTGCCGAGAGGAAGCTCGACATCCCCCAGACAATTCAGGTTTTACTCGGTATTTCCTTCTGATCTGGCCAACTGGGCTAACTCGCGCTATGATTCGAAAAAATTCCAAGGGTGATAGGCACGAGGGAACAGGGAAAATGTCGAAACGGACACGTCAACAAGCTATTCTGGATATCGTCGTTCGCAAAAAGGTGCCGAGCCAAGCGTCCCTCGCAGAGGAGCTCAAGGCCATCGGCTTCGAGGTCACACAGGCCACATTGTCGCGGGACATCGCCGAGCTCGAGCTCGTCAAGGGTCGCGATGGCTATCAACGCCCGGAGGACGCGAGCGGCAGCCCCTCCTCTCTCATCCCCGATCCCATGGGCACTCTCCGACGCCTCATTCTGAAAATCGATGAAGCGCAGAACCTGCTCGTGATTCGAACGCCGCCAGGCAGCGCCCAACCGATCGCCATCGTGCTCGAGGACGGCAACTTCAAACGGGTTATCGGCACGTTGGGCGGGGACGACACCTGCCTAGTGGTTACAAAAGATACAGAAGAAGCGCGGTTGCTCAAGAACGAGCTCCTGGACATCATCGGCTGACGAGTCGAGCCGATCGGAGGGTCCCATGCGGACGCACGCAAAACTAGGCCTTTTCTTCCTTGCCGGGCTGGCTTTGTCGAGCTTGCTGCTCCCGGTGGAGGGCGTTGCCCAGAAGAAAAAGGGTGGTGGTGTGATTCGACTTGAGGAGATGATCATCGAAGGTCGGGTGCAAAAACCCAATGCCTTCTTCATCTCCTCTCGCCAGCCACTTGTGTATGAAGTTATGGAAGTCAAAGAGAGTTTCGTTCCAGATATCATAAAGGCCGTGGAGGACGGTCCTTTCTGATTTCCCTGTCTCGATTTTTCCCCTTGAAGCTCCTTTTTACACCCGTCGTGTAAATATACATGTAGGTGCATCAATCCAGTTGCGACTTTTATCCTGCCTATGTCATTGTGCCGTCAAAGGGCACGCACGCCCTCTGGCAAAAAGACGCTCTTTATTTCCGTTTTTTGGAGAAAGACATGTCACACAGCCGCAGCCTCCCACCTCTCGTATCTGCAGCCATCCTCGCGATCCTACTCCTGGGACAGGGAGGACCGGCGCATGGCGAGGATACCGTCGTGCACAATTACCCTGGCGGAAATGGCCTGGGCCTCGCAGGAAAGCTCGTAGTGCCTGCCACGCCCGGCATCTATCCCCTGGCGGTCGTGAGCCACGGATGGTCCAGCTCTGCCAGTAACTTCATCGGCTGGGGGAAAACCATCGCCAGCCTCGGCTTCGTTGTCGTCGTGCCGAGTTTCCCCAATCCGGCGATGCCGGACATGGTCGAGGACGGAAAGATCATTGAGCGCCTGGTCGATTTCTACCGCAACCCTCCGGCAGACTCCCCAGCCCACGGCATGGTCGACCCACAGGCCTTGGCGCTTGTGGGACATAGCGGAGGCGGTAACTCGACGGCTCTGGCAGCCATGACCCTTCAGCCGGCGGCTACGGTGCTCTTCGATCCCGTGGACACCAAAGGTCTCACCAAGGGACGACTCGACGAGTTGTGTGGGCCGGTTCTAACCATTTTTTCAACGCCGAGCGGTTGCAACGACAACATGGTATGGGAGAAACGCGTCACCGAGACCACCGGACCTCGCCGCGCTTTTCGAGTCGTGGGCTCGACCCATTGCGATGGTGAGAAGCCCCCACGAGCCGCCTGCGGTCCGTTCTGCGGTGGCGCCGCCACACCTAAGGCACAAGCCGAGTATCAGCGCTATCTCGAAGCTATGCTCGAGGCCTATGTCCTCGGCCATGCTGACGCTCTGGCGCTCCTAGACGAAGCGGCTCTTTCGGCAAACCCGATGCTGAGCACGCTGTCTTGCGACCCGTCCCAGGCGAGCTGTGTCCCTCTGCCGTGGGAAGAAGAAACCGATACCGAAGCCGATACGACCACTGAAGTCGAGACCGACGAGCCGTCGAGCGATGGCAGCGACACGACCGAGGAAACCGAAGAGCCCCAGTCCACACAGAGCGATCCTGGACCCGAGCCGCAAGAAACCGACTCAGACGGACCTTCGGTGCCACCGTCTCACGAACTGAATAGTAGCGGCGATTCGAGCTGCGCCGCGGCCCACCCAGGACATGCCGCGCCTTTCGGCCTGCTCACCATCCTGCTCTTTGCTGGCTTCTAACCTTAAAGCATTCGCACCTCGCCGCTTCAAAACGAGAGGGCCTACCGTGCGCTGCCCTGCAGGCCACAAGCTTGCGCCAGCACCTAGGTTGAACTAGCATCTGTGAGTCGTAAAGAACACGTCGGCCGCGCGATGAATCTACTGACAAGAGCCCACGCTCTTGAACGCGACCGCGAGGAAACGCGAGTGGGAGAAACACATGCACATCAACACAGTCATCTTGAATTCCGGCATCATCGCCACAGCGCTCTTTTTTTGCACCGCAGCACCGGCAGAGGACTCACCTCCCCAGCCGGCAGCAGGCGTGCAGACCGAAGCGTCCACGGACAAAGCACCTGCGCCTGCCGACGCCATGGCCACGGCGCCAGCGCAAGCACCCGCCGCAGAACCCGCAGCTTCTGCGCAGCCCGCGGCAGCTGTCACGGCCCCAGCTGCGGCCTCGCCCAGCGAAGGCCCAGGAACGAACGATCGAGCCGGCAAGTACAATCACGAAAAATTCAACCTCCGCTTTGCCGGTGGTGTGGCCTTCGGCCTGGGCAGCGACCTCGCAGATGAAGGCTTCGGCGATCTCGGCGGACAAGCCGCGTTCGGCCTGGACTGGGTGCTCATCGAGCCCTTGGCTTTGTCGATCCTCGCCACCTACACGCCGTTCGAAAGCGGCAAGGATAATCTGGCCCTCCAAGACCTGTCCGCGGGCCTCGGTCTGCGGTTGCGCCTGTTCCCAGGCAAGGGCGGCCCGGCCAATGCCGAGGGCGGTACCATTGCCGGCAACCTGTTCCTCGATGCCCACTTCGCCTACCACAACTACCGGCACGAAGATCATGCGGGCTACAATATCGGGCTGGGCTATGAGCTCGCTCTTGCCAAGCGGTTCAACCTCGGCCCCTACGCCCGATTCCAACATGTGGTTCTGGGTAAGGACGACGAAAGAAACCCCAACTACATGATGTTCGCCGCGGGCCTGCAGCTCTCGGTGGGCGCCCAAATAGAGCCGGAGGACACCGATAAGGACGGTATCCCCGACGACACCGACAAATGCGTGTCCGAAGCCGAGGACAAGGACGGATTCCAAGACGAAGATGGTTGCCCTGACGCGGACAACGACGGAGATGGGGTTGCTGACCTTGAGGACAAGTGCCCGAATGGAAAAGGCGATGCCGCGACCGCGGGTTGCCCGAACGAGGACAGCGACAGCGATGGCATCAAAAACGACGTGGACCAGTGCCCAGACGCGGCAGAAGACAAAGACGGCGTCGACGATGAAGATGGCTGCCCAGACGTGATCACCGACAAGGACAACGACGGCCTCGCCGACGCTGAAGACAAGTGCCCAGACGCGGCGGAAGACAAGGACGGATTCGAAGACGTCGATGGCTGCCCAGACACCGACAACGATGGCGACGGTGTCTTGGACGCTGCCGATCGCTGCCCCGGCTCCCCTGAATCCAAGAACGGAAAAGACGATGGCGACGGTTGTCCAGACTACGTACGCATGGACAACGAGACCATCGAGATCCTCGAGGGCGGCGTGAAGTTCAAGAAGGACGACTCCATAGACGACGTGTCCAAACCGGTACTGGACGAAATCGCCATGCTCCTCATCGCCAAGAGCACCAAGGTCCGCGTCGAGGGGCACACCGACGATAGGGGCGTGGCCAAGAACAGGACCGCCGTGTCTCAGAAGCGCGCTGACGCCGTTAAAAAGTACCTGGTTGGCAAAGGCGTGGCAGCCGCCAATGTGGAAGCCGTGGGCCTCGGTCCGGTAAAGCCCCTGGCCGACAACGGCACACCCGAGGGCCGCTCAGGCAACAACCGCATCGAGTTCCACCTCGTCCCGTGAGCTCCGGCCAAGCGGCGGCCTCATCCCAGGATGAGGCCGCGGTCCCTTCCTCGAGCCTCAATGGCCAGCGATCATCTTCCTGAGATTGCGCGCATCGTCATAAGCGCGATCCGTGGCAAACACGCAGATGACGTCGTCGAATCCCTCACCGGCCTTTGCGATGCGCTCGAGATTGTAGATGCCGATACGAGAGCCCATGGCCGCAAAGGGCCCGAATCTGAAGTAGGCCCTCGGTCCAGGAAGCGGCTCGTCGTGGAGCGGATCGACCGCAACCACTAGGGATGCGTCCTGTGCAATGCGCGCAGACTGATCCTCGGACCATGGACCGTGCATCTCCCAAGCGATGGTGAGACCCGCGCGATCCACCGAGGTGAGGAAAGACCTCATGGCATCGCAGTTGGCTGTCGTGGGCGTAAACTCCGCTGGGGTCACGAGCACGAGCGTGTCAGCACCCAATCCCCTGGCGTACTCGGCGGTGCGGGTCCACAGCCGCTCGTTCTCCTGCGAGCGAAGAAAGCCGCCGTAGCGCTCTGGCTCGCCCTTGAGAGTCGTCCCAGCTTGGACCGGAACGACCAGATGACGGGGCACAAGCACCGAGAACGAGAAGTTCGAAGGTGCCTCCTGCCGCAGCTTGAGACCCGTAGCGGTCTTGGGCGGCGACGTCAGTGCATCCTGCACCTCGACGATGTCGATATCTGTAAAGAGCTTCTTCTTGGCCGCGGGAAAACCCACGGTGCCTACGCGAAACCGCGTCGTGCTCATGGCAGTCCCTTGCCGGCGATCCGCTCGCCGCAAGCGTTGCAACGCCCGTCGCGCAGGGCGATCCGGGTCACCGTAAAACCGCGGCGCTCCACAACGACCGCACCGCATGCCGGACACACAGTACTCTCTCCGCCAGAATCCGGCACGTTGCCCGTGTACACGAAGTCGAGGCCCTCGCCTAGGCCGATCTGCCTGGCACGGACCAAAGACTCCATTGGCGTGGGGCCGCAGTCTATCCACTCGTACGCTCCGTGAAACCGGGACACATGCCAGGGGATGCTCTTCGAAACGCCAGCGATGAACCGCGCGATGCCCCGCAACTCGTCGTCCGAATCACTCAAGCCCGGCACCACGAGGGTCGTCACCTCGACGTGCACTCCCGCTGCATAAAGCATCTCGATCGCCGCCAAGGTCGAGTCGCGATGACCGCCGAGCACCGCTCGATACGAATCCTGCGACCAGCATTTTAAATCGACGTTTGCTGCGGCAATCAAACGAGAAAGCTCCTGCAGCGCCTCTTTTGTCGCCTGTCCGTTCGTGACGAAGACGAGGTCGAGGCCTGCGGGACGGGCCAACTCTGCCACGTCGTGAGCCAGTTCGAGCATGAGGATCGGCTCAGAATAGGTAAAGGCAATGGATGAGGCGCGACTGGTCACGGCCCTGGATACGATCTCCGCCGGCGACACTTGGGTGACGTCGGAAAATCCCGCGCAGCGATAGTGCGGCGCCTGCGACAGGGTGTGATTCTGGCAGAACGGACAAATGAGATTGCACCCCGCCGCGGCCACTGAATACGTGGTCGTGCCCGGTCGATAGTGAAAAAGGGGCTTCTTCTCGATGGGATCCAGAGCCATGGCGAGCAGGCGACCGTAGGTGAGAACGAAAATGCCTTCGCCATCGTTGCGCCGCGTTCCACACCGACCGATATCGCCTGGCGTCAGGCGGCATCGGTGCGCACAGAGATCGCAGCGCCACACGTTCTGTCCCAAATCCGTCGCGAATCTGGCCTTGACCGTCACGTACTACTCCGCCTTTTTCAAGCCGATCGCCGCGATCACCGCCTCGCCGAGCGCGATCTCGTCACCAGGCACATAACCTTCGTGGCTCCAAACGATACTGCGATCCTTGCTGATGATGAGGTTGAAGGGAGCGGAACGCCGTGGGTTCAGTCTGGCCGCGACAAGCGACTCGGCGTCGAGCAGCACTGGAAAGGCAAACCCACGCTGTTTGACGAAAGGTCTCACCTCTCCGAGTGTCTCCGGCTCGTCCATGGAAATGGCGAGCACGACCAGTCCCTGCTCCTTGTAGGCCTTGTAGAGCTCATCGAGCTTGGCGAGCTCGCGCTTGCACGGCTCACACCACGACGCCCAAAAACTGATAACAACCACACTCTTGCCGAGGTGTTCCGACAGAGAGTGCGACTGGCCGTCTACGTCCCGCAGGGTGAAATCCGCAACTGTGGGTCCGAAAGAGGAAAGCGCCGGCTCCACTGGCGCAAGGCTCGACGATGCGGCTGGTCCGCAGGCCGGAAGTGCCATCGCAAAAGCGACCAGTAGGCTGGCTCCAAAAAATCGCGACATACTAAAGACTCCTTCTCGTGGACCATGCCGGTAACGAGCCGCACCATGCGCAAGCTCCAACAAAATTATCACGCCCTGGCGATCGCAGGAAGTTCACATCTTCACGCCTATCGCGCAGGGGATATAGGCACCTCAGCCGATTGCGCGCTGACAGGGATGGGCAGCACGATGATGCCCAGAGGCTGCACCATGCTTTGCAGAAGAGCGTCTGTGTAGCACTTGTACTGATTGAACGAGCGCTCGAGGACGCGCAGCCAGCGCCCGGCGTGGCCGAGCACGACGTCTGAAGTTCCCGTTGGATCCGTAAGCCAAGCGGTGACCTGGCCAGAGGCATCGACCCCAAAAGTCACGAGCACGCACGCGACGGTTCCTGGCGGACGAGTGCACGCCTGAGCGTCCATTTGATAGGCGGTCTGGTCTTGGCGATTGACCTTCCAATTGCGATCCCGCAGGGCCAGACGGACGGCGGCAAACGAGTGAGCTGCAGGGCTGTATGCCGGCACCATCGCGCAGGGCAAAAACCGCTGGGGAAACGTCGGAACGCCTGCAATGGCAGGTCTGGGAGCGATCACCGACAAGCAAAACGCGACGAGAAAAAGCGCATATTTCAAATTGTCCTCCACATGTCGATCTGAATGCACAATCACTGCGCCCGCCGAGCCGGGAGACCGAAAACGAAGCTAGTCTTATTGCGAGACGGAAGCAAAGGTGTTTTTTTGTCGGGTCCGGCCTTCGCCATCAAAGAGTTTGACGAACCCATGGACATCGCTAACAATAATCGATCTGAAGCGCAGAAGGCGCGATTTCTGATGAGGCGACAGTTGCAATGGCCTTGCCAGCGGGTATTGTTTGTGGAAAGTGCGATCGATTAAATTCGACCGACAGATCGACATGCATTGAATGTAGTGGCGATCTGGCGTTGTTTCGCAAAACTCGCGCACCAGCAAGACAGGCCATTAAACCGGCCCCCGACTCGCTGAAGAAGCGCCAGAGTCCTGTGAGTCAGCCGCCCGCGGCGGCTAGGAAAGGAGCAGAGGAAAAGCCCATGGAGCAAGCACGCCATTATGTCTGTAGCTCGTGCTTCAGCCCAGTGCCTTCGGGCCACAAGTTCTGCGGCAAGTGTGGTACCCCGCTGGATCCCGCCCGAGTCGTGCCGGCCCCCCAGTTCTTCGGAGAAATGCAGGCTCCCGGAAAGGCGAAGCTCATTCTCATCAAAGGCGAGGGAATGGACGGCATTTCCTATCACCTCAATTCCGTGGAGCACGTCGCGGGACGGACTGAAGGGGCGATCTTGTTCACCGAGGACAAGTGGCTATCTCCCCGCCATGCCAATTTTTTCTATCGCAACGACAAACTCTTCGTCCGCGACGAAAAGAGCATGAACGGCATCTACGTGTGCATGCGCGAGCCAACCGCTGTGAGAAGCGGAACGATTTTCATGGCTGGCGAGCAGGTGTTCAGGGTGGAGGAGGTTTCCCCGTTCGACGACTCACCCACGGCCGACGGCACCTACTTTTTTGTAAGCCCAAGGCGGGAAGCGGCTCTGCGCGTCGTCCAAGTGCTCGAGGGCGGCGGCGATGGCATGATCGTCCACTCGAGAGACAATCAGGTGGTGATCGGTCGCGAAGGCGGGGACATGAATTTCCCCAACGACCCCTACATCTCCTCTACACATGTGAAGGTCGAGTATCGCGGCGGCAAACTCCACCTCACCGATCTGGGGAGCAAAAACGGCACCTACGTTAGAATCGACGGCGAGCGCGAGCTCTCCCAGGGCGACTATGTTTTCCTCGGCCGGCAGTTGCTGCGCGTCGAGATTACCATCTAGGGAGGTCCACGGTGATAACCTGTCCGAATTGCGGAAAAAAGAACCAGGACCACTACAAGTTCTGTCTTGGATGCGGCTCGGATCTCCCGCGCTCGTCGATGGAGGCCAAGCGCAACCCGACGCCAACCCCGCCAGCGGGAATCCCGGCCATCGTCGGAGGACACAGCGGACCGGCTCCGGCGTCTGGCGGAAACGTCGTGCCTGGCATCGCCGATACCGCCATGGGCAAACCCTCTCCCATGTCTCGATACGACGAGGCGATCAAGCCCACGGCACCACCAGAGTCACCGATATCTGCACCGCCGCCTTTGCCCCGCGAAGCAGCGCCTGCACAGGAGCGCAGCGCCTCGGCCAGCGCGACATCGAGCCCACCCGGCGCCATTAAATGCACCACCTGTGACGCTCCCATTCCGCCGGGATTTGCCTTCTGTGGCGCTTGCGGCGCCGCCGTTCCCGGCGCAGCTGCGCCGCCCCGCTCAGTCGCCCCGTCTCAAGGCCCTGGCTCGGCACGCCTCGTGCTCATTCAACCTGACGGCACTGAGGGTGGCCATGTGGAAATCCCCAAAAGCGATGTTGCTGTCGGGCGCGATGCCGGTGGCTTCTTCGAGACAGATCCGTTTCTGTCGCCGACCCATGCCGTCTTTCGCTCCACCGGGACCCACATCGTCGTCAAGGACGCTGGAAGCCTAAATGGCGTCTTCATCAAAGTCATGCCCAATCAACCCATGGAGCTCAAGTCCGGATCGATCTTCCGCATGGGGCAGGAGCTGATCCTGTTCGAGCAGGTCGACAAGGGCTCAATGGCCGCCGATGGCACGGAAAAAATTGGATCTCCCATCGAGGGTCTGTGGGGCCGCGTGGCACTCATCGTCGGCAAGGGACGGCTCGGCAACGCGTTTCCCCTGGGCGGGGACGCTGTCGTCTTCGGGCGGGAGCGAGGCAACATTTTGTTCCCCGAGGACGGCTATGTGTCAGGCGTGCACCTTAAGATTCACCAGGAGCGCGGCAAGTTCTTCTTGACCGATCTCGGCAGCTCCAACGGCACCTTCATTAAGACCACCACCGAGAACAAGCTCGTCCCAGGCTCGTTGATCCTCATGGGCCAGCAGTTGTTCCGCGTCGAAGTCTAAAGCCCCCAACTATGAAAGAGCAAGTCAAGAGGGTAGACCTCACCTAATCCGCCAAAGATACTTTTTCCTTTGGCGAAGCGTCCTTTGGTACGAGTACGCAAGTCGGCATCGAGCAGAGACGATTTCCGAAAAGCGTCTTGGCGACTAGGGACGCATTTCTGGACAGACCAAAAAAAACCGGAGGCGGGCAAAGCGCCATCCTTGTGGAATGGCGCGCCCGCCGGAGGTCCCTCGCGAGAGGTAACCCCGGTCGAAGTTCGGTCATCGATCGGTTTCGCCGTTGTCATTTCTGTCAAGACGCACGTCGCTGGCTCTATTGCTGCCCGGCACCAAACGTTGAGACACGTTCATCCGACTATCTGGCTCTCTTCCGCGGCCCGGAAATCCGGGCTTGCCGTTGTTCGCGGAGGAGCATGGCAACATTGGATATACGCGGAGGAGGATCAGCCGGTTTCTGGGATCTCCATTGCCACATGGGATCATCGGGTCAGCGGTGTTAGCTCTCACATTATTTTCCACCAAGAATCCCACGGACATTTGGGGGCGCTGCGAGGCGTGGTCTCACACTCAGACCCCTTTTCCGCAGGACC
>JALOQD010000458.1 GCA_025453525.1 Myxococcota bacterium | reverse complement strand
AACTGGGTATCCCGTGGAAGGCCGAGGACTGTCTGAGTCGTCCTTTTCATGCCCGAGTTCCAAAAGGCCTGGAAGGGGATGCCCAGTTTCCGATCTCAGATCTCTTAGCGGGTCGTTGCTTTATTTCGCATTGGAAATCTCCTTGCGTTTCTTTGAGCCATTTACGGATTTGCATCTTTATCCCTCCGGAGAATCTCAGTTGGCTGGGGCGGCAGGGGCCTTGGCCGGGGCAGCCTCGATGGGAGCGGAAACAGCGGCGAGCTCGGCGGCAAAGGCCTTGGGGCTCATCGGCTCACCGGTCGAGGCTTCGACGAACTGCGGCCACTTCTGCCTCATGCCCGGGCCGAACACTTTTTCCACGAGGATGCTGCCGATTTCCTTGCGACCCTTCCAGCTCATGGTCGAAGGCGAGCCCGTGACGCCGAGTTGCCTTGCGATGGAGGCGCGCAGTTGCGCTGCGTAGAGCTCGCCGAGCATGTAGTTGTGGTAGTAGACCGGCGCGATGGTGAAGTGAGGCTTGCTCGCCCAGTCCTGGACCGTGCGGCCCTCGGGTTTCTTCAAGCCCTGGTAGCGGGTGACGATCTCGTACCACTTGGCCGACAGGTCCTGGTCTGGGTTCTCATAGAGCGCCTTCTCGAAGCGGAGCATCACGAGGGCCCAGCGGGCAAAGATGAGCTGCTCTCGCCGGAGCTGCTCTGAGATGGCCACGGTCTTCTTCTTGGCGACCTCTGCTGGCACCCCGGCGTATTCCACGAGCCAGGTGGGGTTCTTGGGCAGGGCGCCCATGAGCATGGCGATGCCCTCGGTGGTGAAGATGTGGGCCGCGTCGCGCAGATTGTAGGGAAGGTCGGCGTTCAGATACTTGGTGTACGCCGCGTGGCCTTGCTCGTGGAGCATGGTCTCCATCCACTCTGCCGTGGGCTGGACGTTGAGGAAGGTGCGCGTGTCGTCTCTGCGGTTGACGGTGATGCAGAACGCGTGCTGATCCTTGCCCGGCTTTTCGTAGAGGTCGGAGCGCGCGATGATGTCATCGATTGGTATGCCGATGTCCTCGAAAAACGCCCTCGCGATTTCAACGATGTCTTCTTTCTTTTTGTTCTTGAAGAAATCGTCCATGTCGATTTTCGCCGAGGGTGGCGCGGCTTGGAAGAAGGGATTGTCGTAGTGCCAGGGCATCATCTGCTCTGGCTTGAGCTTGAACTTCTTTGCCAGCTCGGCGTCCAGCTCGGCTTTCATCTTGGCAAAGGGCTCGTCGGTCAGCTTTTCCAGCTCGTCGAACACGGCGAGGAGCTGCGCTGGAACGTGCTCTTGAAGGCGCACCTGCATCTGCCAGAAGTTTTCATAGCCCAGGCCTTTGGCGGCTTGGTTGCGCAATTTGGCCAGCTCGACGATCTTCGGCGCCACCATGTCGCCCACCTGTTTGAGCGTTTCCCAGGCCCTTTGACGCTTTTCGTTGTTTCTTTCCTTGGACAGGATCTCGAGAAGCTCGTTGTTCGAGTATTCCTTGTCGCCGATTTTGCCGCGAAACACGGCGAACTGCTGCTCGATCTCGGCGCTGAGCTTCACCATTTTCTCAAGGGTCTGCTCCTCGAGCTGGAGACCATCGAACGCGAGCTTGGCGACTTCCAGGGAGCGGAGGTGAAGGGGTTCGAGAGCGTCTTTTTGCGCGAGCAGCTCGTTGATGGTCGCATAGCGCTGCTTGTCGCTGTGGAGCTTTTTGAAGGCCAGGTCAGCCGCGGCGTAAACGGCGTAGTCCTCGGGCTTGCCAGATATCTTGGCGTTCCATTGCCCCAGAACCTGGGCCTGCTCCAACTTGGAGAAGTCGGCGTAGTAGGCATCGAGAAAGGCCTTGGCTTTGTCATTGGGCGTCATTTGGGGCTCCGCGGGTTTGTCCATGGCTTGGGGCTCGGCAGGCGGAGCAGCGGGGGGGGGCTCGCCGCAGCCGAGCAGGGTAAGCACGGATATCGCGATGATGACAACGCAAGCGGTTCGTTTCATGGTGGTTCTCTCCCTCATTGCGGGCCATGGTCAAATGATGTTTTCGTACATGGCTGCCGCTCGCTTGGCCGAAATCCCGGCTGCATGCTAGTAGCAGAAGGAGCGGGTCGCCGTCGAGGGGCTCGTAAATTCATCTCTTCTATCAAGATACTCTGGTTGACAGGCAGTGCGGAATTTGCATAATCCCCTCACCCCGGACACCGGGGAAGGTTTCTAATCTGTGAGGTGTGTCATGGCTGGTTGCCCCATGAAAATTTTCGAGCTCGAGCAAGAAATGCTGCGTCCGCGTCCCCTGCCGCCGTTCCGCGCAGGCGATACGGTCCGCGTGCACTACAAGATCCGCGAAGGCGAAAAAGTCCGCACCCAGGTGTTCGAGGGCGTGGTCATCCGTCAGCATCGCGGTGGTCTGCGCTCTACGTTCACGGTGCGCAAGATCTCCTATGGCGTCGGCGTGGAGCGCGTGTTTCCGACCCACTCGCCGATGATTGACAAACTCGAAGTCAAGGCCCGGGGTCGTGTTCGCCAGGCTCGCCTGTACTATCTGCGCGATCTGCGCGGCAAGGCTGCCCGCATCCGCGAAATCGGCGTCCGCTAAAGCGTACGAATTCCGCCGTCGGCCTGCTCCGGGCCGGCACTGTCGAGGTCGATGACTTTGAGACCTATCCTCGTTATCGTCCTGTTTTCATCCGCGTTTTTAATGTGGGGTTGCGGTTCGTCCAAGACGGGCGCCAAGCACTCGCTGATCTCTGTCACGCCACCGCCAGATCTGCCCAGAACCTCGCGGGAGCTCCTCGCGCTCGCAAACGAAGTTTTGGAAACCGGGACAAAGCTCGATGAGCTGACCGTGGGGGTCGCGGCTCTCGAAGCGCTCGCTGCCAAGCCAGCAGGGGGCTCTCGGCCCGAGGCCTTTGAGGTGGATTTTCGCATGGCCAAGGCCTGCTTCCTCCTCGCCGAGCTCGAACCCGGGCAGGAGCGCCGCTCCGCTTGGCTGGAAAAAGGGCAGATCTCGGCTCAGCGGGCCGTGCGCGCCAGGCCCGATCGCGTGGAGGGAACCTACTACCTCGCGGTGATCATCGGGCGGCAAGCCGAGGAGCTCGGCCTTTCGGCGCTGCCCAGGGTCCGTCGCGTCGAGGAGTTGGGCCTCAAAGCCATGGCGCTCGACCCGAAATTCGAAAACGCAGGACCGTACCGCCTCCTCGCCATGGTCTATGCCAAGGCGCCTCCCTGGCCTGCGAGCATCGGCGACACCGACCGGGCGCTGGAGCTCGCGCAGCAAGGCGTCAAAGTTGTCGACTACCCGCTCAACCATTACATCCTCGCCGAG
>JALOQD010000167.1 GCA_025453525.1 Myxococcota bacterium | reverse complement strand
ATGGGGTACTTCTCAAAAAGTCGTGGCGTGTGCCGCAGCGACGAGGACTGTTCGAGTCGTCATACCACGGAAGATCGAATGACCATGTTCGAGTTCCCGTGAGGAGCGGAAGGTATATGCCACGACTTTTTGAGAACCTACACTCATTCGTGGTGAAGGGACGACACCTGTGTCTCCTACGACACGGTATCCAGCGGCGGCTCTGCTGATGGAATCACAGCCGCGCGCACTAGGCCGCTCGACTCGGCTTCCTCCAGGGAGTGCACGAGCTGCTCGCGTTCGTCGGGGCTCTGCGGCGGTCTGACTGGCAGCACCCCGACGGTTCGAGGGCAGGCCGTCTTTTTCCGTGAATGCCGTGAAGCGACCATGGGACAGCCGCAACAAGCCGCCGCTGTACGTACCGATCCACAGGTCGCCTCGGTGGTCTACGCAGAGCGTCCATACCCAACTGGCGCGCATGCCTGGCACATTGGAGCGATCGAACACCTGAAACGTAGCAGAAAAGGTGAAGGCGTGCATGAAAGAGCGCCAACGCTTAAGCCACTCGGTATCGCTCGGCCCTGTCTCGAAGCATCTTTATTGAATACCCGCATCGGCATATATCAACACCATCAAAATCAAGAAAACGAACTCAACGAGTGAGATTTTCGTAAATGGGACCTTCGATTCCGAGGTAAAATGTTTGGCGCGAATCTGTGGTTTGCTTATAGAAAATAGCAGCCCGCCATGATGCCAGGAGGCGAGCCTTGCCGTGAGAAACGAGGACTGCTTGAGTCGTTCCATTTCTGGTGTGTGTTTCGATGTTCAACGATTTGCGATCCATGACGGACCGGGAATCCGCATGAGCATTTTTCTAAAAGGTTGTCCCCTCGCGTGCGCATGGTGCCACAATCCCGAAAGCCAGTCGCCTGCCCCCGAGATCTTCTTTTTCCGTGACCGCTGCAACAACTGCGGCGCCTGTGTCGAGATCTGCCCGGGCGAGCGACTCGAATACCCAGGGCCGGCGGTCTTTCCGCAATGCACCGCGTGTGGATCCTGTGTCGACGTCTGTGTGTCAGAGGCGAGAAAGCTCATAGGAAAGCGAATCGGCGTTTCTGAGCTTATGACGATGATCGAAAGGGAGCGGCCGTTTTTTGACCAGTCGGGGGGAGGGGTGACCTTCACGGGCGGCGAGCCTCTAATGCAGCCCGAGTTTCTATCCGCCTGTCTCGCGGCGTGCAAGGAGCGTTCGATTCACACAGCGGTCGACACTTGCGGTTTTGGCGACGAGGCCGTGATCTCGAACATCGCCCGAATCGCGGATCTCATTCTGTTCGACCTGAAGATCATGGACGACGTTCTGCATCGAAAACACACGGGCGTCTCGGTGAATGGAATCCTTCGAAACTTGAAAGCCATCGACGCGTCCGGAGCGCAGGTTTGGATCCGTTTTCCCCTGGTCCCTGGCATAAACGACGGCGAAGAGAACATCGAAGCTGTCGGCGCCTTTGTCTCTTGTCTTTCCCACACGCGCAAGCTTCACGTCCTGCCGTTTCACCCAATGGGCTTGCACAAAACCCGCACGCGGCATCCCTTCCGCCTCTGCGAGGGGATCGAACGTCCGAGTCTAGAGGCAGTTAAAAAAGCAGCACAACAGCTCGCGAGGTTTGGCCTTGAGGTGTTTACGCCCTAGGTCTTCAAAAGAGGTCCGATGAACCCCAGAGTGAAACGTCTTCGCGAACAGACCTTGAACACCAGGCCATACATCTCGGCCGAGCGAGCCGAGTTGCTCACTGCCTTCTATCAGGAGAACGAAGGCAAGCACCCTCCCCCGATCCTGCGGGCTCTCTCCTTCAAGCAGCTGTGCGAGCACAAGACGATCTACATCGGCACGCAAGAGCTCATCGTGGGCGAACGAGGCCCGGCGCCCATGGCCGTGCCGACCTATCCAGAGCTGACCTGTCACAGCACGCAGGATTTGGAGGTCCTTCGCACCCGCGAGAAGACCAGTTACGAAGTGAGCTCGGATGTGATGCTCGCCTACAAAGACGTTGTGATTCCCTATTGGCGCGGGAGAAGCTTGCGAGATCGGATCTTCGAGGCCTTGCCCCTTGCGTGGAAAGAGGCCTACGCAGGTGGGATGTTCACGGAGTTCATGGAACAGCGGGCGCCCGGCCATACGGCGGCTGACGGAAAGATCTACCAAAAGGGGCTCATCGATCTCAAAGCGGAGATAGCGGCCCAACAAAAAAAGCTGCGCCTCAAGGAAGATATCGACGCTGTTCACAGGCGAGAGCAACTCGAAGCCATGAGCATCGCGGCAGATGCGACGATGATTTTTGCAAGGAGGCACGCCGAGCTTGCAAAGGCCTTGTCTCTTCGCGAAACAGATTCATCGCGGAAGGAGGAGCTCTCGAAGATCAGCGAGACCTGCGCGCGAGTACCAGGACTGCCGCCCCGCGATTTTTGGGAAGCTCTGCAGATGTACTGGTTTTGCCATTTGGCTGTGATCACCGAGCTCAATGGCTGGGACTCGTTTTGCCCAGGGCATCTGGATCAACACCTCAAGCCGTTCTACGACCGCGGCATCGCGGACGGCACGTTGACCCGTCAAAGCGCCAAGGAGTTGCTCGAGTGCTTCTTCATCAAGTTCAACAACCATCCTGCGCCGCCCAAGGTCGGCGTGACCGCCGCGGAGAGCGGAACTTACACCGACTTCGCGAACATCAACCTCGGCGGGCAGGGCCGCGACGGAGGCGATGGGGTGAGCGAGGTCTCTTTTTTGCTGCTGGAGGTCATCGACGAGATGCACCTCCTCCAGCCTAGCCAGAACGTGCAGATATCGGAGAAGACCCCCGATGCTTTCCTCTTGGAAGCCTGCCGTGTCATTCGGGAGGGATACGGCTTCCCATCGGTTTTCAACGCCGACATGATCGTGGAAGAGCTCGTGCGTCAGGGTAAAACCCTCGAGGATGCCCGCGAAGGGGGAGCCAGCGGCTGCGTGGAGGCAGGTGCGTTTGGCAAGGAAGCCTACATTCTGACTGGGTACTTCAACCTGCCCAAGGTCCTTGAGCTCACTTTGACAGGCGGCTGGGATCCCATAACGCGAAAGCAGCTCGGCCTCGCCACTTTCAGCCCGTTGGAGATGAAAAGCTTCGATGAGCTGTTTTGCGCCTGGAAAAAGCAGCTGCGGCATTTTGTCGACCTCAAGCTTTTGGGCAACGACATCATCGAGCGGATGTACGCGCAAAATATGCCTGCACCGTTTCTGTCGCTCATCACCGACGATTGCATCGAAAAGGGCCTCGACTACAACGAGGGCGGAGCGCGTTACAACACTTCTTATCTTCAGGGGGTCGGCATCGGGACCCTGACCGATGCTCTGACTGCGATCAAGACGCTCGTCTTCGACAACAAGGACATCGATATGAGTGAGCTGCTCACCGCACTCGAGCGCGATTACCAGGGGTTCGAGCCCCTTCAAAACAAGCTCAAGAACAAAGTCGCCAAGTGGGGCAACGACGACGACCGGGCCGATGAGCTCATGAAAGCCGCCTTCGATGCGTTTTTGAGCGCCGTCGAAGGCCGTGCAAATCAGAACGGTGGCCGTTACCACATCAACATGCTGCCCACCACATGCCATGTGTATTTCGGCGGCCTGACCTCTGCCACGCCAGATGGCCGCAGCTGCGGCGCTCCTCTGTCCGAAGGCATCTCCCCGGTGCAGGGCATGGATCGCAACGGTCCGACAGCCGTCATTCTGTCAGCGGCCAAGATGGAGCACCGCAAGACCGGAGGCACTTTGCTCAACTTGAAGTTCTTGCCTGGGGCGCTCCTAGGCGACAAAGGCCTCGAGAGCCTCGCCGCACTAATACGGACGTATTTCAAGCTCGGCGGCCACCACATCCAGTTCAACGTCGTGAGCAAGGACACCCTGCGACAAGCGCAGGTGGATCCCGACTCTCACAGAAATCTGATCGTCCGCGTGGCTGGGTACAGCGATTACTTCTGCAATTTGTCGAAAGTGCTGCAGGACGAAATCATCTCACGGACCGAGCAGCGCACTGTGTAGTTTGGGAAGACCATTGGCCCTCTGCCACAACTTTTGTTAGGGTCCAGCACAGTGGATCGACCTGCAAACATCCCCTCGGACTGGCTCGCCTTCGAGTTCATCGTTCGTCCCGGACACGCTGGCTGGCGCGTCGACCTGTTTATCTCGAGCCGTATGCCGCGCCTCTCGCGCAACCGCGTGCAGAAGCTGATCAAACGTGCAGCGTTCGATTCGAGGGGCAAGCCGCTGCGCCCAGCCCACACTCTCGCTGCCGGCGAGATCGTCACGATCTTCCGCCCGCCACTCGTCGAGCCCGAGGTGCCGCGCAACATCACCATCGTCTGGGAGGACGAGCACCTCGTTGCCGTCAATAAGCCGCCGCGGTTGCCGGTGCATCCGACCGCGCGCTTTCACAAGAATACTTTGATCCACCTGCTCGAGGAGCGCTATGGCGAAGGCCACCGCCCGAACCTCGCGCACCGCATCGATTCGGAGACCTCGGGCCTCGTGGTGTGCACCAAACAAAAAGAGGCTGAGCGCGGCCTCAAGATCATGTTCCAAAAGCGTCAGGTGGAAAAGTGGTACCTGGCCGTGGTCCAGGGCATACCCGAACCGGTCGAAGGCCGCATCGAGGCCCCGATGGGGCTCAACGAAGGCGGGCAGATCTACATCAAGATGGTGGTACGCGAGGACGGGCTGCCGTCGCTGACCGAATACGCAGTGCTGCAAGCCCACAAGGACCGAGCGCTCGTCGAATGCCGACCGCGCACCGGACGCCAGCACCAGCTCCGCGTACACCTGGCGCACATCGGCCACCCCATTGTGGGCGACAAGATCTACGGGACAGACACAGAGCTCTTTCTCGATATTAAGAACGGTGTGGTGGCCGAGGACGACATCCAGAGGCGGGCAGGTGCGCTGCGGCACCTTCTCCACGCATGGCGCATGCGTTTCGCGCACCCGGTGACTGGCGAAATCCTGCTGCTCGAGGCCCCACTGCCAGACGACATGCGAGCCGCGATGGAGCGGTGAGGCGACTGGCACTTCGCCGCCTATTGGACGTATGCTGCATCTGCGGGGACAAATAGGTGTGGCAGTACCCACACACCACGGGAGAAGAATGCTGATGGAAACCTTCGAGCTACCGCAACTACAAATTGGTAAAATGCGCGCTTCGCTGCCCATCGTGCAAGGCGGCATGGGGGTTGGGGTTTCTCTGTCGCGCCTCGCCGCCGCGGTCGCCGATGAGGGAGGGATCGGCGTCATCGCAGCCAACGCGATCGGCATGATCGAGCCCGACTACTTCGAGAACGGTCGCGCGGCCAACATACGCGCGCTGCGCAAGGAGCTCGGCAAGGCTCGCGCGGCAACAGACGGCCTGATCGGCGTCAACCTGATGGTAGCGACGAACGACTTTGATGAGCTGCTCAGCGTGATTGTAGAAGAAAAGCCCGACGTCGTCTTTCTCGGTGCAGGGCTGCCGCTCAAAGGCATCCCGGTGCGAGAGTTGCGCGCTGCCAACGTTGCGATCGCCCCTATCGTCTCTTCGGCTCGGGCGACCAAGGTCATCTTCAGCTTTTGGGAAAAGCGTTACCAGGACGTACCAGATGCCGTGATCCTCGAAGGGCCCAAAGCCGGTGGCCACCTTGGCTTCAGCGAGGAACAGATCGGCGATCCAGCACATGCGCTCGAAGTCTTGCTGCCCGAGGTTGTGAGCGCGCTCAAGCCTTTCGAGGCACGCTTCTCGCGCTCGATACCAGTCGTCGCGGCTGGTGGCATCTACTCCGGTGATGACATCTACCTCTGCCTTTGCCTCGGCGCCAAAGGCATCCAGATGGGCACGCGCTTCGTAGTGACCCACGAGTGCGACGCCGACCTGCGCTTCAAGGAAGCCTACCTGCGCTGTCGCGAGGAGGACCTCACGCTCATAAAGAGCCCGGTAGGCATGATCGGCCGCGCCATCAAGAACCGCTTCCTCGAAGAGCTCGCCACCCATAAGCACGTCAAGGTCCGCTGCCCCTGGCGCTGTCTCGAGTCCTGCGACGCCAAAGAAGCCGGCTACTGCATCTCCGTGGCCCTCGACAACGCGCGACGCGGCAACCTGGATGAGGGCTATGCCTTTGCCGGGGCAAACGCCTATCGCACAGAACGAATCCTATCGGTCAAAGAGCTCGTCGATGGGCTGCGCATCGAGTTCGGCAGCGCCGTGCGGAGCCGGATCTTCTCGCTGCGCGAGGATTACACGCGCTCGGTGAACGGCGTGCTCTCACTCAAGGGAGAATACGCGGCTTCTTTGAGCCGCTTGATAGAAGATTACGAAGCCGCCTTTGACCAGCGCGTCAGCGGGCTCATGGAGAGCGCCAACTCCTACCTCTGCGGACTCAAGGAGAGCTACGACTCGAGCATCCGCAGAATGAAGGATTCGTACCGCGCACGACTTGACTCGGTACGTGAGGAGTACGAGCGGGTCGTCGAGCGCGCCAACGAGATGCGCAAGCTCTTTCCTGAGAAGTTCTGGGATTTCGAGCGATCGGAGGCATTGTTCTAAAGCCCTCAACGTCCGCCGTCCAGTGCAACGCATACCTTGGGCTCGGGCAGCCGATCCGCCACAACCCCGATCTGACTCCGAGCCGCAAGCCCGGTTCCGAGCACGGCACAGATCGTGGTGGGCGCCATTCCGGTCAGGCGAAACGCCCCTGGCAGGGGTACGCGGTTTCCGCAGACGATCGGCTGTGGCGAGTCGTAGGGGAAAAAACGCTTGCCATCTTGGAAGACCACCACGTCCCACTCGTGCCTGCCTGTCCAGGCACAGGTCAGCTCCAGGCGCAGGCGATCCCCGCTCTCATATCTCTGCGGGTTCTCCACCACCTGGCCTTCGCGTTCACGGATCACTGTCAGGGCCAGGTCGCCGCCCTTGATTCCCACCGACGCACCTTGGAATTCTCCCTTTCCCCCGGTTCGCAGCACGACTCCAAGGGCGATGGCGAGCACACAAGCAGAAAGCGCAGTGGCGAGGCTCCACGTCTTGGCCGGCGTCCAGCTCCACCCACTGCGCGCCACTACCTCGACGCGCGGCAGCGGGCGGAGCGGCCTGTCGTCTTCCAAGATCGCGTTGTAGCGAGCCAGACACGTTGGACATGCGTCGAGGTGGCCTGCCACGGTTGCCCGCTCGACCGTCGACAACTCGCCGAGCTGGTACTGCTCGAGGGTCAGCCATGAGACAGCTCCGAAGTTACACCCTCTCATCGCGCACCTCCGTCCTTCTCTCCGAGGCGCTCGGCCATGGCTTCGATTTTTTTCAGTCGCTTGGAGACCGTCTTGCGGCTCACACCGGTCAATCCTGCGATCTCCTCGAGCTCCATCTCGTCGAGGAAGCGGTAGACGAGCACCTCTGCCGTCTGGGCGTCGAGCCGTTCCACGATCCGGGCGAGCAGGTTGAGCCCAGCGACGCGGTCGTCGATCATAGCCCGCGGTTCGGGCGCCGCGTGGTGCTCGCGCTCGAGGAGTCGCAGGCGCCGCTGCGTATCACGCATGATGTTGAGGCAGCGGTTGGTCGCGGCCCGGTAAAGGTAGGGCAGATCCACGTCGGTCCTGCCGCGGCTGAGCAAATCGACGAACAGTGATTGCACGACGTCCTCCGCATCCTCGGGGCTGCGCAGCATCCGCTCGCACTTGCGGCGGACCGCCGGTCCGTATCGCTCGTAGCTCTCCATCCCCTTTACAGGCAGACCCCTCCGCGCGCGCCGAGCTCGAGACAGTTCCCTCCCTGTATGCCGCAGTCGGCCGTTGTTTCGCAGCTCCTACCGTCCCAATAACACAGATTGAGCTGGGCCTCGGCCTCGCAGCTTCCGCTCTCACAGTCGCTGTTGTGCAGGCACGGCTCGCCGGTGAGGGCCACGCGGCCCGCGCAGCGGAAGGGCGTGCGGCCCGCTTCCCTCAACCAGCGGTGATCCTCGGTTTCGAAAACGCTTTGCCCATCCTTGTCGCAGCTTTCGCCTAACGCGCAGGGATCGTGGGGCCCGCAGGTCGAGCAGACGCCTTCTGTGCAGATGCCGAGCTCGCACTCCGATCCCCCCGCGCATCGCTCGCCGAGCACGCGACTCGCTGGTGCGACACACTGCCGCAGCAGTAAAAACTTCGAATCGGCGCCGACGCCGCAGAGCTCCTCGTTTGGGCAGTCAATATCGCTGCGACATTCGCTGCAGTATCCGCGTTCCTCTCCGTCGAGCGCGGGGTCGGCGATCGATGCGCAAATGCCGCTGGCGCAGTCGTGGTCGCTCTCGCAGGGCACACCGTTTGGCGCCTGGTCCAGTGCTACGGGCTTGCCCGTGCAGTCGATGCCGTTCACAGCCGCCACTCGGGCGAGCACCGCTTTGCCATCACCGACCTTGCGCACGATGAAACGCGCGGTGGAGAACCACTCGGGCGGCCGAATATCGAAGCGGATGGGGGTCCAGTTGAGCTTCGGAATCTGCTGACTGTACTCTGGATTATCGTAGTTATCGTCGAGGAAATCGATCTCAAGGTAGAGATCGACGTCGGTGCCGGCATAGGCTACCAGCTCCATCGAAATGCAATCGACATCGAACTGGTCCGTAATCATCTCCTGAGAAATCGCCACGTCCGAGCCCACTAGCCCCACACCGAGGTCTTTCTTATGCCAGGTCGGCGCCTTCTCGATTTTGCCTCGGTCTACCTGCCAGCCGCAGAGCACGTCCCCGCACCACAGGTCAAAGTCCTTGTTTGTGAGTAACGAGTCTGGCGGGCAACCCAGCAATAGAGCGCAGGTTGCAAGCGCCAGCCATTGCAATATTTTGTTCAAGCTTCCCATGGTCATCCTCTCCTAAAATGCCCCGCGCAGGCCGAGGCTAGTGTTGAACCCGCCGCTGTCGTGGACCTGGCCCATTTCGTTTTTCGCTGTCGGAGCGTAAATGTACTCGCCCTGAAGCGCGAAGCCGACGTGGCGCCAAGGCATGAGCTGCAGCCCTATGCTGGCCGTGAGGTTGTACCCGTAATGGTACTCTCGGTAGTCGCGGGTGAGAGGATCCTCCCCCACGGAAGGCTCGGCAGAAGACTCGTTGAAGGTCGTCCAGGCCAGGGTTGGCCCGACACCGGCCTGGGCGAAAAGCACAAACCAGCGCCGCACCGCCAAGCTGCCCCGCAATTGGAGCGCGAGCCGCGCTGCGGCCAAGGAATATTTCTTTGCTTCCGTCGTGTCCGATTCACCCCACTGCGGCCAGTTGTACGTAAGGGTATCGAGGTTGGAGCCTGTGAGCACGAGGGACAGGTGGGGTGCGAACTGCCAGGCCAAAGACACGGCGAGCATCGGCTGCAGCTTGGGGAAGAAAACATTGCCATTTTCAAAACCGAAATCGCGCATGGTCTGACTGAAGTCGTCGTCCCACCTTCTCGACAGACCGAACATGACCTCGAGGGCCAGGGTCTCGGCAGGCGCCTTTTCGGCAATTTCGCCCTTGGTTGTGGTCTTGCGTAGCCGCAGCGGAGCGCAGTCGTCGAGGACAAGGTCGGTGGTGCTCTTGGGAGCGATCTGCACGGCGCAGCGCATGGCCCGATCGCCCTGTCGGACGATCGCAGAGTAACGCGAAGGCGGCATAGCCAAGCGCATCGACGAGCCGGCTGCCTTGTGCACCTCAGCCATCACCACGTCGTCTGACTCGCGGTGCACCAGCAACTCGCCGCTCAGACCGAAGGGCAAGGAAAGCGCCGAGCCGCTGCCGCCGGGGCGACTGAGGATCATCTCGCCCTTGCCCTTCATCTCGGTCTCCAGCGTCACATGCTGTTTGCCCACGGCCGTGGCCGCGGTGGCGACCAAGGTGCGGTTGTAGGCATAGGTGTATGCCTCGGCCAGGGAGACCAGGCCGTCTCGGTTCTGATCGGCCGCGCCGCGCAGCCCAACGGTCAGATGATGGGTGAAGTACGAGCCGCCGAGCTGCGACGACTCCTGGCTCAGCTCGCTCGCCGCGCTCGAGGCGAGCACTGCGAGTCCTGCCACGTCGAGCCCGCTGACCGAGTTGTGCGAGAAGTCCGCGGCTGGCGCAACGCCCTTGATCCCGGAAACCGCGCCGCTCTGGCAGGCGTCGATGACGGCGATTTTGACCTTGGCTGGCAGCGCTTCGAGCGTTTGCCGCAGCTCGGACAGCGGCAATTCGTCGTCCCCCAAGTTCAGTGCCTGGGACCGAGCGTGGCCCGAGTAGTAGAATAAAACCACGGTCTCGTCGCCCTGTTGAGCCGCGTCCGCAAGGCCTTCCTGCAACGCCTCCAGCGCCACGAGCAGCTCGTCCGAGCCCGGGTCGATGAGCACCCGCACCCTCTCTTCGTCGTAAACGCCCACCTCGATGAGAACATCGGCCAGGCGCCGAGCGTCGTCGACCGCGTAGCGCAGCGGCTCCTGGCCAGCGCCGGCGCGGTTGCTCCCCACCAGCAGGGCAAAGGAAGCCTTACTCTTTGGACTTGGCTGACCCCAGACCGGCGTCGTCGTCGCCAGCAGCCCGACCAGTGCCGTGCAAAGAATGACAATTTTTGAAGTTTCCATTATGGTGGTCCACCCCGCTCGCTGTCATTGCAGCCGCGGTACCTTCTACCCTGTTGAACACCCAACTGCCCCGCCGTGGGAACAAAAAAATAGACCCGCCTTCAAATGCACGTCGGCGGAAGGGTCCGTCTCGAGGGTGAATTTTGGGGGACATTTTCAGGCGCGCTGCGTCTATTTCTGCTACCGTCTTCGCCATCATGACGCTCAAGACACACAACACCGAACCTGTGGGGTGCCAGTGCGAACCTTCCGACAACTCGGTGGAGGCCGAGCCCACGAGCCTGGCAGTGGAACCAGAGGATAGGGTGGAGCCTCTGGTCGAGGAGGAGGACAGCGGCGACGAGATCATCGCGCAGCCGTTCGAGCCCAAAGAGATCCGCATCGAGACGCGGACCATGACCGTTGACCTTTTGATCCGCCGCATCAAGGCCGACGAAATCGATCTCTCGCCCAACTTCCAGCGGGCCGCGGGGCTCTGGACGGTGGGTGCCCAGAGCAGGCTCATCGAGTCCCTTCTGATCCGCATTCCTCTACCCGTGTTCTACATGGACGCAACGAACGACGATCGCTGGCTCGTGGTGGACGGGTTGCAGAGGCTCAGCGCGCTGCGACGATTCGACGTTACCAGCATGTGCTTGATGCCCGCCACGTTGTGCGGATCGTGGCACGACACGCACTCGACCCGATCTTCGGGTAACCGGACCTTGCCGGCGGCGGTCACG
>JALOQD010000457.1 GCA_025453525.1 Myxococcota bacterium | reverse complement strand
CCGCGACCAAATAGGAGATCGTTCCGTCTGAACCGCTCATGCCCACCACCGCGCTTGGCTCGGGCAAGGCGCCGGCCAGGCTCTCGGACTGCAGGCGCAGCGCCTCCACCAAGTCGAGCTGCACTGAGGGCTCGCTCCCGCCCACGGGCATCCCCCACTCTCCGTAGGGCCGGGGGTAGGCCGAGACGTAGCCCGCGTGTAAGAAACCGAGATCCACCGAGACATTGCTGCTGCCAAACAACTTCATGATGTCCTCCTGTCCTTGGGGCACAGCGTGCGCCCTTTTTGAGAAAAGCCAAGGGTCAGGGCCATGCGAGGTCGATTCAGCAAGCGCCGATGATATGGGTGCCGCCGCGCCCTTCCAGCGCTTCGCCGATGGTATGAGGATCGGTGACGATGGCGCGCTTGCCGCCACGCTCGAGGAATCCGATAACCGCTTCCACCTTGGGGCCCATGGAGCCGGCCGGGAACTCTCCGGCCGTGTGCAACGCCCGCAACTGCTCGCTCGTCACCGCGGAGATGGCGCGTTCGCTCGGGGTCTTGAAGCCGCTGAAGATCTGGGGCACCTCGGTGAGGATGATGAACATCTCGGCGCCGATCTGGTTTGCGAGCAGCGAGGACGTGAGATCCTTGTCGATCACAGCCTCCACGCCTTCGTAGCGACCTTCACTGTCTTTTATGATCGGGATGCCGCCGCCGCCGCAAGCGATGACGATATGTCCAGCCTCGGCCGAGTCGCGAATGGTGAACCGCTGCACCACCTTGATGGGACGAGGAGAGGGTACCACCCGGCGCCAGCCGCGCTTGGCAGGATCTTCTGCGATGGTCCAGCCGAGCTGATCGCGACGGCTTTGCGCCTCTTGCTGAGACAAAAACGGCCCAACGGGTTTGGTGGGATTTTGAAACGCCGGATCCGCCGGATCTACGAGAACCTGGGTCACCACGGTCACGACGTACTTTTTGATTTGGCGAGCCCGTAACTCGTTGAGCATGGCCTGCTGCAGAAAGTAGCCAAGGCTGCCCTCTGTCTGGGCGACGAGCACGTCCATGGGCATCTTGGCGACCTTGTCATCCCCGGACTCATTGAGCAACAAGAGATCGCCAACCTGCGGGCCGTTGCCGTGGGTGACCACCAGCTTGTATCCCCTATCGACGAGCGTCTGCAGGGAGCGGCAAATCATCGCGGCATTGCGCTGCTGCACCTCCACGGTTCCAGGCTCGCCGCGCTGCATGAACGCATGCCCCCCAAGGGCCACGAGCACGATAGGCTTGTCCTTGTCACTATGCGTCACGTCACATCCTCCTTGGCACCCAATGCTTGCGCGCTCACTTCCCTGACCGTCCGTGATGGTGGTCGAGAAAGAAGCTATTTGGACCTCGTCGCAAAGCGAAATCAACTAGTATTTTTTAGAGCGTCCCACTCGCCAAAGCAGAAGCGCGGTGTTACTCGTTGGCGAAAAGGCGCAGCATTTGCGCCTCTTCGCCCCAAAGGAGCACTTGAACATGCGGCTTTTCACCAAGGGTGCGTCGCTCCTCGCCGCCGGTCTCGCCTTTGTCGGATGCCAGGCGAGCAGCGACCTCCCGAGCGACATCGAACGCCTGGGCCGCGCCAACGCCCCACCACTTACCCCAAGGGTGGCGCCCATGGCGCAGCAACAACCCGAGCCACTGGCTCAGCCTCTCGTCCATCGCGGCGCAGTGGCCGAAGTGCTCGACGTGCCCCACTACACCTACCTGCGCCTCGCCACCGCAGAGGGAAAGGAGCTTTGGGCAGCCATCCCCAGCTCTGCGGTAAAAGTTGGACAGAGCGTAGAGGTCATCCAGTCGCTCGTCATGAACGACTTTCACAGCAAGACCCTCGATCGCACCTTCCCGTCCATCGTGTTCGGCGTGTTGCCTGGCAGCGGTACAGAGGCCGTATCTCCCAAGGCAGAGCCCAAAACAGACGCCACTGGCGATGGTTCTGGCGGCCTGACGCTTCCGCCCGGTCATCCGCCCATCCAGAAGGGTGCGCAGGGCAAAGCTCCGGCTAGCGGATCCGAATCGTGAGCTCCATCGGTTGGCCGTTCCGCAAGATCGAGAAGTTGAGATCGCTGGCAGAGCGGAGATTCTGATAGACCGACAAGGCCTGGTCCACACTCGTCAGCTCACTGCCATTGACCGACTGAATCACGTCACCACGCTGAGCGCCGAGGAGGGCGAGCGGGCTATCCTTCTGGAAGCGGCGCAGCTTGAAACCGACCACCTTGCCGTTCTCTCGCTGAGGACGCACCCGCACCGTTCGGATGAATTGGGAGGGATCGGCGAGCATCTTGTCGACGAGCGCGCGATCCACGACGCGCTCGGTCTCACTGACGACCTGAATGCCTTCGCCCGCCGCTGGCTCGCCGGTACCGGGTTCATCCGTTGACTCAGGTGCGGAGCGAGTGATGGACGGTCCCTGTCCTGTGCCGTCATCGTACAGATCGGCGTAACACTCATCGCTGCTGCCCTTGAGAAACACGTATCTCCAGGTAATGCCGGAAACAGTCCTTCCGCTCACCGAGTCGCCCACGCGACACAGCTTGTTGGTGCCGTCCTCCGAGACGGCGGCAAAGGACCATTCCTGGAACTCCTTGTCCGCCACGGTAGCGAGGACCTTCACTCGTCCACCGGAGCACGGCACGATGGGAAGATCCCCTGCCACCACAGGCGCCGCCCCCTCTGCCGCCGCAAGCGCGGCATTGGGATCGATGGGGCCCACCTCGGAATCGAAAATGTTGCGCCGCAGAATATCGGTGCCATCTGGCCGGGAATCGATGTGCGACCTCCGGGAGTGTCGCATCGTGTTCTGCACCGTGGGAGGCGGCGCAGAGGGCATCATGACCCCGATCTTGGCTGCCACGAGCTCTCCCGTGCCGCTCGCGGTGAGATACGCCACGAGCGCGAGGGTCACCAAATTGAACACCCAAAAATACTTGGATAAAAGTTTTTCCATTCCTTGCCCAGTATACCACGGACCCAATCCACAGCCATCGCGGCTGTGAGGACCGCCATCGGCTTTTTGTATAAAGCTGGCTGCCCGACGCAGTCAACGCGGCAAGAGACCCCGATGTTCCCCCAAAAATGAGTCCCCCCCAAAAAAACAATGACCCGCTAAGAAGCCCTAGCATGGAAAGCAGCGGTCATTCGGCTTTCGAGCTCGGTGAGCAGCGCCGCGCGGCACTCCAGGTTCAACAAGGTGCACCTGGGCAGTAGCCGGGCCGTCAGGGGAGGGCTATCGCAAGATCGGGGACGCTTTCCCTCGCACCGAAGGTGCGGCGGAATGCAGCCCCGGGTTTTCTT
>JALOQD010000166.1 GCA_025453525.1 Myxococcota bacterium | reverse complement strand
AACGTCGCGAGGGCCGGCACCCCAGACCCCACCAACTATTCCATGGAGCTGTTGGCGATAAACGACGTCACCGCAGTCCAGACGGTGCTGGAATTCGCGATCGGAACCGTCGATTCATCCGACATGTCGCGGGCCGCCTTCCTCCAATTCACGACAGGGGACAGCCACGCGAACCTCGGCCAGCGGATCGCCATTCGACTTCTAAAAAAGGCCGCCGCAGAGTGGCAGGCAAATCCACGGTTCGACAACGTGAGACTCACAGCCACCCCTCACCACTAGAGAGCGGCCCCTGAGCCGAAGAGGGGTGGGAGTCTTTGAGCCCCTGGTTTCGTGGGCTCGGGTTGAAAAAAAAGGGGCTTAGAAATTGCGGAGGACGAGATCTTTTGCAAAAACGGCTGTGTATTCTACGGTTTCGAAATTGAGCACCCCACCCACAAAATAGGTTCCTCGCTCTCCCTGGAGATTGTTCATCCTCTCGTAGAATCCGTCTCGCAGAGCTTGTTCACCCACATAGGGGAAGTAGTTCCATGATTGCTCTACAACATATTCCGTGACCTCGCCTCCAACTCTTCGGATATCTTCTTCCATCCACTCGTCGATCTGTGCTGAAGACGTTCCCCAGGGTATGAGTTGTGCCGTGAAGTAGACCTCGGGCACAGCGGATCTGTTCACGAGTGTCGTCATGTGGCCAATGGTGTCGATGGTTCCGTATTCATCAAACCAGAGCATGGAATCCAGCGGTTGGTTGATGCCGTCCGCTTCAACAAGCTTGATGTGGAGATTGTAGCTCTCAACGCTAGAAAAAAGTTCTTCCTCTTCTTCGACAACATCGAGAAAGCTGAGAGCCGCTCGAAGATCTGTCGAAATGATCACCTTGTCAAATTCGTCAGTATGTCCGTTGGCCGTGATTCTGATGACTAGCTTCCCGTTGTCGAGCGCGCGTTCCACGCGGGTGACCTCGCTGTCCAGGCGAAGATCCGGTACATCCCCGGCGACACTTTCAAAAACTCCCTGGTATCCATTTGGAAAACGAAGAAGGCCGCTATTCTTCTCACCACCGGAAAAGGGATTTGCCCTCTTGAACATTTGAGACAAGGTATCGACGATGCTAGGAACCATGAGCTTCATCACGTAGAGAGCTGGAGTGGTTTCGTAATATCCATATCCACAGCCGATCCAAAACGGCCTGAAGGCATAGGCGAGCGGTGCTATGCGGTATTTCTTAATAAACGTCCCAAAAGGAAGATAGAGGTCGGGGTGAATATCGTCATATCCTATCTTGGAAAGATCCTTGCCAAACTTCGCCCTCGTCTTTTCAAAATTCAAAAGTGCGAAACTGATCTCGAAGAGGTTGTAGTTTTTGAAAAGATTGTCTTCAAAGCCGTAGGTCTTCCCATTGGCTTTGAGGACCAAAAAATCGGCTTCTTCTGACACCGGTTCGATGCCGTAATAATCGGCCATTTCCAAAACTGTCTTGCTACTTTTAGTTGTCCAAAATGCACCGAGCTCATAGACGTAGTCATCGTACGGATACGAATAGACTTTTCCGCCAACCCTGGGCTCTTTTTCATAAACAGAAATATTCTCGTAACCCAGTTTTTTCAAATGAAAAGCGCAGGTGAGGCCCGAAGCGCCAGCTCCGACAATGGCAATGCGCGTTTCATGATCGAAGCGGGTTTGCGCAAACGATACATTTATCTCGGTGAGTATCACCGCGAAAACAAAAATTCTCAGAAGCATGCGTCTTCTCCTTTTATTCCAAAGTTTCAGTTGCGGACCTCTATGATTTTCCATATCTCTTGTCAAGAGTGTAAGTCGGACAAAGGCTCTCTTCGTCGCGAGCCCCTCTGACCCCAAGGCCCCTAGGCCAGGGTCCGCAGTTTTGCGAGCACACGAGACAGCACCCTCGCTCGCAGGGGCCGTTGCACGACCTCCACGGCGCCGCAGCCTAGGGCCGTGCGGGTGATCTCGGGCGCGAGGCTGGCGCTCGTGGCGACGATCTCCGTGTGACCGCCGAGCTCGCCACTCAGAATGGCCTTGATCGCCGCAAACCCGTCGACACCTCCGAGAAAGAGATCGAGCACCAACACTCGCGGCGAGAGGCGTCCCACCAGCATGAGCGCTTCGGCAGCGCTGGCCGTGGCCACGCCAACGAGCCCGGTCTCGCCAGCGCACAGGTTGCGAAAGAGCTCGAGGGTTTGCGGGTTGTCATCGCCGAGCACGATGGCTTTGTCTGAAGCCAGGGCTGTCGCGACGCCTTGGGGAGAGCGCCGCGCAGCGCGATGATAGGCGCCAGGTCCTCGGCGGACGATGCGCCCCACCGTCCCCTCTGCGCCGCTGATCGTCAAGGCTTGTTGGTCGCCGAGCAGCACGCTGTGCTCGGTGAGAAATCGGATCAGCCGATCCTCGGAGGAAAGGATGGCAGTGGCTTCGGCGGCCGACAGGTACCCTGCCGACACATGGGCGAGAACCGTGAGGTCTAAATCGAACGCCTGGGAAAGGGCGAGCAGCCGCGCTGAGTCCGAGACCGCGATGAGGCCGTACTTCCAGCGACTCGTGCGGGCGCTTTCGAACCCGACGATGCGACCGATTTCCGCGTCGCTCGTGGGGCTGGCTGGGCTCAGGAGGTGGGCTGTTTCTTGCACGAGCCGGAAGAGCTCCGCGCTGGCTGGAAAGAGTGGGGGCTTGGGCATCGACGCTCCTCGTATGCCGCGCATTTTTGCGAGGTGGACCGTTACATACTTTTTACTGTTGCAAAGAACAGGACAAGCAGACAAAAAGCAAGTCAACGTTCGTTTGGCCTCTTTCAAGCCACGCAGGAGGCTCTCTATGTCCGCCAAGCCCGTTTCGAGTCCAAAGCCCAAGGTCCTGATGCAGGGCAATGTCGCTGCTGCCGAGGGAGCCTACCGCGCTGGATGCAGGTTCTTCGCCGGTTACCCCATTACTCCTTCCAGCGAGATCATGGTCCGCACAGGCGAGCTTCTGAAAGAAAAAGGGGGTACGTTCGTGCAGATGGAGGACGAGATCGCCTCTATCGGCGCGGTCATCGGCGCGTCGTGGACCGGGGTCAAGGCCATGACCGCCACCTCGGGTCCGGGGTTCAGCCTCATGCAGGAGTGCCTGGGGTACGCCTACTTCACCGAAACGCCCCTTGTGCTCATCGATGTGCAGCGCGCAGGTCCGGCCACGGGCCAGGCCACCCATGTGGGCCAGGGGGACGTGATGCAGGTGCGCTATGGCTCGCATGGCGATGTGTTCCCCATCGCCTTGTGTCCGTGGTCGGTGCAGGAGATGTACGACCTCACCATCGCCGCGTTCAACCTGTCTGAACGCTATCGAGTGCCCACGTTCGTGGTCGCTGACGAGGCTGTCGGCCACCTGCGCGAAAACGTCGTGCTGCATGACGATTTTGAGATCTTCAACCGCAACCGCAGCGGCGCCGGCGATCCCTTTGGCCACGACGCGCCAGATGGCGTGCCGCCCATGCCGGCCTACGGCGACGGCGCAGCCCTGCTCGTCACCGGCTCCACCCACGACAGTAGGGGTTACCGCAAGGTCGATGACCCCAAGGTCCATGAGGCTCTCGTCACGCGCCTGATGCGCAAGACCATGGACCATGTGGAGGAAATCGGAGATGTGGACGAGTACATGCTCGACGACGCGGAGGTGGCGTTTTTTGCGTACGGTATCTCCGCACGCTCGGCCCTCGCCGCGGTCAATCGCCTGCGCGCAAAGGGCGTTCGAGCTGGATTGCTGCGTCCGCGGGTGCTGTGGCCATTCCCTGCCCCGCAGCTGCAAGCCCTGGGAGCGCGGGTGAGGTCCCTGTTCGTGCCAGAGCTCAACAAAGGCATGATCGCCGGCGTATGCCGCGAGTACGTCACCGTGCCCGTGCATGCGATCAACCAGTGCAATGGCAAGGCCTTGTCCCCGGACAAACTCGTGGCCTTTGTGGAGGAGCACCCATGACAAGAGCCATGGAGCCCTATCTGCGCGGTGGCCTCAAGGGCACTCCGTTTTGCCCAGGGTGCGGCCATGGCGTGCTCCTCGGCGCCGTGCTTCGCGCCGTGGACCGGCTCAAAATCAAACGGGAGGATCTGCTGTTTGTCTCCGGCATCGGCTGCGCAGCGTGGATTCCCAGCCCCAACATCGCGGCCGACACCTTGCACACGTTGCATGGACGCGCCGTGGCCTTTGCGACTGGCGCGAAGTTGGCGAGGCCCGAGCTCACCACCATCGTGGTGTCTGGCGACGGAGACCTCACCTCCATAGGCGGCAACCACCTCATCCACGCAGCGCGGCGCGATGTGGACCTCACGGTGATCTGCGCCAACAACCAGATCTACGGAATGACCGGCGGTCAGACCGCGAGCACGACGCCCATTGGCGCCAAAACAGCGACCGATCCCACGGGCAATCGGTGGCGTCCATTCGACACCGTGAGTCTCGTGCTCAGCGCTGGGGCGCGCTACGCGGCACGCTTCCCGGTCACCCAGCCAGGAAGGCTTTCGGCCGCCATCGAGACCGCTCTTTCCATCAAGGGCTTCACGTTTGTCGAGGCCATCAGCCCCTGTCCAACGCAATTCGGTCGGCGCAACATCGCCGGCGATGTTTCCAAACTTTACGACGCCATAGCGGCCCTGTGCATCGACGAAGAGCAAGCCCGGGCCATGGACTTCGATACGCGCCTTTTACACTTCGTCACAGGAGAGTTCAGACCATGACCCCATCCCTCGAGGCACTGCACATCGAGGTGCGGATCGCCGGTGAAGCCGGTCAAGGCGTGTTGCTCAGCGGCCAAATGCTCGCTGAAATGGCCAGCGCAGACGGCTACGAAGTCGCTCAGTCAGCTCGTTATGGCGCAGCGGTGCGCGGCGGTGAGGCCTTGGCCGATGTCATCGTCTCGACGGAGCCCATCGATTTTCCCCTGGTCGAGCGGCCCCACTATCTCGTGGCCCTTTCCCAGCCGACCTACGACCGGCTCGCGCCGGCGCAGGCCGCTGGCACCCTGGTGATATTCGATCCGTTTTTCGTCAAACCCCAAGATCTGCCCAGCATTCGTCAAATCCGCATTCCCGCCACGGACGTGGCCATTGCTGAGCTCGGCAGAGCCACGGGGGCCAATGTCGTGGCCCTGGCGGCGCTCGTCGAGGTGTCGTCGGTGGTTGGTCAGGAAGCAGCCCAGACAGTGCTCGAGCGCGCAGAGAACCCGAAATTCCGCGCCGCGAACCGCAAGGCTTGGCAGCTCGGCCAGCGGCTCGCTCAGGAGGCGTAACGAGATGGCCGAAGGAAGAACCTATAGGCCCATCCATGACAGGGAGAAGTGCCGCGCCTGCGGCGTGTGCATCTCTGCCTGCCCTGCGAAGGTGTTCGACGAGCTGCGATTGGAGACCGACTCACTGCGCGGCGCCGTGTACAGCCGTTACCCCTTCCGAGCGCAGCAGCCGCAGCACCCACCTTGCCGCCAAGCCTGTCCGCTCCAACAAGACGTGCCAGGTTACTTGTCTGCCGTGGCTCGCGGCGATATCGAAGCAGCCGGTGCCATTGTCCGCGCAACCAATGCCCTGCCCTCGGTCTGCGGCAGGGTCTGCCTCGCTTCGTGCATGCGGGCCTGTACGCGCGCTGCCCTCGACGAAGGCGTGGACATTCGGGCCATCAAGCGCTTTGCCATCGAAGCGAGCCGGCAGGGCGCGCACGAGCGCGGAAGCGATTGCGGCGTGGAGGTGGCGGTCGTGGGCGCGGGTCCGGCCGGGTTGGCAGCAGCGCACCGGGCGCGGCAGCTCGGCGCTCGAGTCGTGGTGTTCGAGTCGGGCAAAAATGCCGGGGGACAGCTCGTGAACGCCGTGGCGCCGCTCGTGCTGCGCGAGGCGAGCGTCGCGGCAGACGTCGCTGCTCTCGTGGAGCAGGGCGTCGAGATGAGGACAGGCGTTCGCCTCGGCGCGGACCTCCCGTGGATGGCGCTCGAGTCCCAATACGACGCAGTCATTGTCGCCACAGGCGCGGGCCGTGGGATCAATCCGATACGCGAGGGTTCGGCGCTGGCAACAGACGTCTTCAATTTCTGTCGCCGCGATGGAATCGACAAGCGCCGCATGGACGGCGAGGTCGTGATCGAGGGTGGCGGCCCCCCGGCCATTCAAGCGGCGCGTATCGCTCTGCGCCAGGGCGCGACCCGCGTCACCGTGGTTCACCCCCAAGGGCTGGAGCAATGGCCTTGCGGCCCCTTGGCCCTCTGCGTGGCCCGAGCCGAGGGCGTCCAATTGCTGCCGGCAGCGCGCATCGTTTCGCTCGTGGGCAGCGCCTGTCTCGAGGCTGTTTCGGTCAGGCCCACCAAAGAGCGCGGCCGCGATGCCGTGGGCCGGGCCAGGCTCATGACGCTCGGCAAGGCCGAGAGCCTGCCGGCTCGGGTGTTCGTCTCCACAGTGGACCGGCGACCGCTCGAGGAAAATCTGCCCGAAGAAAAGATGTGCGCACGAGGACCTCTAGGGTCTCTGCGCGCTGATGGGCAAGGACGACTCTCTCGTCCAAAGTGGTACGCCGCGGGTGAGGCGATGACGAGCGCCGCCACCGTGGTCGACTCCATGGCCACTGGACGCAGGGCCGCGGCAGCGGCGGTCGAGGATGCCCTGGCCGCAAAGGCAGGTGCGCGATGACCACTCTCACCATCGATGGAAAAACCGTTTCGGCAAAACCCGGCGAGAGCCTGCTCGACGTGGCGCGGCGCAGCGGCGCCGAGGTTCCATCTCTGTGCCATCATCCCTTGCTCGTGCCCTATGGCGCTTGTCGCGTGTGTTTGGTGGAGGTGTCTAAGAATGGCAAGTCCAAGCTGACCACCTCTTGCAACTACGAAGTGCAGGACGGCATCGAAGTGCGCACCGACACCGCAGGGGTGAGAAAACACCGCAAAGCCGTGCTCGAGTTGCTCCTCGCGCTCGCCCCCGAGGCGCCGGCCGTGCAGGGGTTGGCCCGCGCCAACGGCATCACCGCGGCTCGCTATCAAAGAATCGAACCGCCGTCCGGACGAGCCCGCTGCATCCTGTGTGGTCAGTGCTCGCGCGTGTGCACCGAGGTCGTGGGCGCTGCGGCCCTCTGCCTGTCCAAGCGCGGAGATCGCCGCGGCTTGGTTGCGCCGTTCGAGGAGCGCGTGGCGCAGTCGTGCATCGCTTGCGGCGCCTGCGCCCATGTGTGCCCCACGGACGCAGTGGAGATGGAGAGCGCGGCGATCGAGCGCCTGCGGGCGCTTTCGGCTGACCGACGTCCGTGCCGCTATGCGCTCATGGGGATGATGCCCGGCGCCTTGTGTCCCAATAATTACGACTGCGCCCTGTGCGAGGTAGACCAGCGTTTCCAAGAGGCGTCGAGTCCCCACCACCCGGTGTTCGTCGCGCGCGGTCTGCACCGGCCCAAGGCCTGGGAGGAAAGATGAAAAGGGACATCTGCCGCGTCATCGGCAACAAGAGGCCAACGGCCCCAACGGCTCTGGCCAGCGGTCTTGCGAGCTTCGAAGAAACCGACGCCACCTTGACTGTCGAGCAGGCCATGAACGAGGCTCGCCGCTGCACAGCGGCCAGCCCCTGCACCTACTGCGAGGTGTGTGAGCTCATCTGTCCCGATCTCGCCATTACTCGGGACCCGCGCAGCCGCGAACTGCTCATCGACCTCGACTACTGCAAAGGCTGCGGATTGTGCGCCCACTACTGTCCGCATCATGCCATCGAGATGATTGTAGACGTCTGAGCTCGCGGCTAAAGCCTTTTTTGAAAAAAAGCCTCGGAAAATGCCCCTCGTCTGCAACGCGGGATGCCTCGTTCCAAGCTTTCACGAGGCACACCCGCTGCGCGCCGGGGTCATTTTCGTTCTCTTTGGTGGTCGATAGCGGCCATGAGCGTTTGGGGGGTTACTCAACGACGGCAAAGGAGACCACGTCTTCTGGAGTGATGCCGCTGTTGAGAAACAGGCGCGCTTCGTACTTTCCAGCCTTCCTGCCCTTGAACTTCATGACGCCGCTGACTTTTCCCTCTGAAAATATCTTTTGCAAAAAGTCCGTGTCCGCTGCGCCTGCCTTGAAAATGCCCACCCAGTCCCCGGGGTTTCCGGGCAGACCCGAGTAGTTGACATTGATGTTCTCGTCTTTCTTATAGGTCGACTTGGACATCCAGATGATGGGACAGGTGCCCTCTGGCACGCCGCAGTCGCAGTGCCCAGGCACTGTCTTGCCAGGATCGATCGGACAGCCGTCCAAGCAGTTTGCTACGCCATCGAGGTCGCTGTCTTTGTCTGAAAAGCCGCAGCCGCAGATCCCCGGCTTTGTCTTGAGCGGATCACCTGGGCAGCTCTCCTGGCAGTTCACCACGCCATCAAAGTCACTGTCCTCATCCGAAACGCCGCAGCCGCAGATGCCCGGCTCTGTTTTATTCGGGTCATTTGGGCAGCTCTCCTTGCAGTCCACCACATCATCGAGGTCGCTGTCCTTATCCGAGCGGCCGCAGCCGCAGATGCCCGGCTCTGTTTTATTCGGGTCATTTGGGCAGCTCTCCTTACAATCGGCCGCGCCGTCCTTGTCCCCATCGTCCGGGTTGCCGCATCCGCAGACGCCTGGCGCGCTTTTATACGGATCGTCTTCGCAACCGTCGATGCAATCCGCCACGTTGTCGTGATCGCTGTCCACGTCGGACTCACCGCAGTCACAAACGCCAGGAATGATCTTCAGCGGATCGTCGGGGCAACCGTCGATACAATCGGCTTTGCCGTCGAGGTCGCTGTCCTCGTCGGGCACGTTACAGCCGCAGATTCCCGGGACGACCTTTGCTGCATCGAGTGGGCAGCTGTCCAGGCAATCGAACGTGCCATCCTTGTCGCTGTCCACATCGGGGGTGCCGCAACTACAAATGCCCGGCTCGATTTTCTGCGGATCGAGTGGGCAGCCGTCGAGGCAATCGGCCAGGCCGTCACCGTCGTTATCCCCATCGTCTTTACCGCAACCGCAAATGCCTGGATCGGTTTTCAAAGGGTCGGCGGGACAAAGCTCCTGGCAATCGAGGGCGCCGTCTGCGTCGCTGTCCTCGGGAGTGCCGCATTTGCACACGCCCGGTTCGGTCTTGTTGGGATCGGTGGGACAATGGTCAACGCAATCGGGCACGCCGTCGGCGTCGCTGTGGGCGTCCGGGGTGTGGCAGCCGCACACGCCCGGCTCGGCCTTGTTGGGATCGGTGGGACAACGGTCCAGGCAATCGGCCACGCCATCTGCGTCGCTGTGTTGGTCTTGCGCGTTGCAACCGCACTGCCGGGGTTCACCCTTTTGGGGATCGTTTGGGCAAGTGTCTGTGCAATCGGCCGTGCCGTCGCTGTCGGCATCGTTGTCTGGGATGCCGCAGCCGCATTGTCCAGGCTCGCTCTTGTTCGGATCGGTTAAGCAGAGATCGGAATTGTCGTTGGTGGGATCCGTGTTCTCCTCTGGTCCGGTGTCGCTGGCCATATCGAGGTCGTCGCTGGCCGTGTCTTGGGTTTGCCGTTCACCCTCGAGCGCGACATTTGAGTATTCACTACAAGAGCAGAGCGAGAACAGCGCGAGGAATGCTGAAAAAAGGAACTTCGTGGACATGTTCCGCTCCTTGGTTTGGTTTGCCAGCATTCTCAAACTAAGGGGGTTAGTCATTGGACGTACCTTGAGTATGAGCAGCAGATGGCTTTTGTCCAACCGCTGTTTTTCAAATATGCTATTGCGAGATGAATCGATTTTGTTTCATAAATTTAATAAATAAATATTGAAACACCCTCCGATGAGAGAGGGGCCAGGGGCCAGGGGCGATGGTCGATTGCCTATTTGCCTATGCAGAACGAAGAGAAGATCTGTTCGAGCAAGTCCTCTGTCGCATCGCCGCCGAGCAGCCCGGTGAGCGCCTTTCGCGCCCGAAAGAGCTCGCTGCCCGCGAGCTCTGGCTCGGCTCCTTGCGTCAAAAGCTGGGCGGCCGCTGCGACATGGCCTTGAGCCAAGCAGAGGATCTCGTGTTGACGGGCCGTTCCCACGACCGGCGGCTCGCTGGAGCTTTCGCTGGCGCGAAGGAGCCTGGAGAGCGTCTGGCGCATTTCGTCCAACCCCTGTGTGGTGTGGGCGCTCACTGCCAGGCGCGGTTCTTTGAACGACGGTAAGGGTCCGGCAAGATCATACCCAGGCAGATCTGCTTTGTTGACCGCGAGGATGATCGGGGCGTCGGTGGCTCCCTGGAGCTGCTCGAAATAGGCCGTATCTAGAGCGGTCTCTCCGCTCCCATCGATGACAATCACGACGAGGTCGGCGGTCGTGGCAGCGTCCTTGGTTCTCTCGATGCCCACCTGCTCGATGCGCCCTGGCTCATCCCGCAGACCCGCGGTATCGAGGAGCTCGACCGGAATGCCACCGCAGTCGAAGGTGGCTCTCACGATGTCCCTCGTGGTCCCAGGCTCGTCGTCGACGATGGCTCTCGTCTCGCCGCACAGAGCGTTGAGAAGGCTCGATTTGCCCGCATTGACAGGGCCGATGAGCGCGACCCTGGCGCCATGGAACAGTCGCTTGCCCAAGCCGTAACCGCGGGCCAGAAGGAAGAGCTCATGGGCGAGGTGCGAGGCGAGCGATTCGAGCTGCGCCCATGCCTCTTGGTCGATGTCGTCCTCGGGGAAATCGAGGCTGGCCTCCAGCGCCGCGCACAGCTGCAGCAGCTCTGCGGAAAGCGGTTCAATCGCCGTGCGCAGCCCGCCTCGTAGCTGTCCCAAGGCAACGCGCGCGGCTGCTTGCGTCCGAGCGCCGATGAGAGCCGCCACGCTCTCGGCCTGGGCGAGGTCCACCTTGCCGTTGCAGTGGGCGCGATAGGTGAATTCGCCTGGATGGGCGAGAACGCAACCAGCGGCTAGACACGCGTCGAGAAGAGCGGCCATGACGGCAGGGCTGCCGTGACCTTGGAGCTCCGCCACATCCTCTCCGGTAGAGCTGCGAGGGCCGGGACATGTGAAGCACAGCACGTCATCGATGGGCTCTGCGGTCGACGGATGGATGGCTCTTCCAAACACGACTTGGCGCGGACGTCGAGAGGCGCGGCAGCCGGGTACGATCCGTTCGAGCACGCAGGAGGCAGAGGGCCCGCTGAGCTTGATGATGCCAATGGCGGCGCTTTGCGAGGCTGTGGCGAGCGCTGCGATGGTGTCCTTGGGCGAGTGCACGACCCTTCATTCCTTTAGCTGGTTATCGTCCCGAAAGCCCCGTTTTCGGCATCCTTCTCCAAGGCTGCGGAACTCGAACATCGAATTATCCAACTCAAACAGTCCTCGCCTTTCCGAAGGACGCCGG
>JALOQD010000456.1 GCA_025453525.1 Myxococcota bacterium | reverse complement strand
CTTCTTTCACTTGGATTGTTTGCGCATACAAGAGAACAGAAGCCCCGCTCTTTTTCAACAATTTTAAAATGTTGGACGCCTTAGGTGATCACCGATGCGGGGGCACTACACCCGCAGCGAGGAGCTGAAGCGCTACTTCGGCGCCATGATGTGGCTTGGTCGCACAGATCTGGTCCTCTACGACGCCGAAAAGCCGCGTCCTCGCGAAGAGGCTGCTGCGCGTGCCCTGGCGAGCGCGATGCAGAGCGGCGCCGCGATGTCCCACTTCGAACGGCTCGATTCGTTTTATCGCGCCTACGTCGGTCGCACGAACGCCATCACTCCTGTTTCGCTGCTCGCACTGTGCGAACAAGCCGGGCTCGAGAGCTGTAACGGCGCTGCCGATCCGATGACCGCGGTCTACGCTACGCAGCCCGAGCCCGACTACTCGAGCCGCGTCACTAGCAAAGACAGCCTGCCGATCACGATGCGCTTCTTCCCGCAGCGCTTTGCCTACGACGCGTGGGTCACGACCCGCACCACGAGCCCACGCCTCGTTTCCTCCATTGGAGAGAAGTACCGTCCCATGGCGTCGCCCATGGATGTCGCCTTTGCCCTGGGAGCCGACCGCGCGATCGAGTATCTCGCAGACGAGCTCACCGACCCGCTCAACGATACGCTCCCCGCGACGCTGGAGGCTATCCGCACGACGATGAACGAAGTCGCTCCGGATGAGCTCGAAGATACGATCTATAATCACTGGCTCGAGGCGCTGCGCGCGGCGAGCGAACCGACGCTCGAAGAATCCGTTCCGCCGGTGATGCGTACGGCAGCGTGGCACGATCATAAGCTCGAGACTGTGATGGCGAGCTGGGCCGAGATGCGGCATGACACCATTCTCATCGTCGAACAGAGCACAGGGGATAATGGCTGCCAGTATCCCAAGGGCTACGTCGAGCCGATCCCAGAGCTCTTTTCCGCGCTTGCCGCGGCAGTCCAGCGGATGCAGGCCGTCCACAGTACAGGACCATTCGCGTTGGCCAGAATCAACGACTTCTTTGCCCACTGGACCGACGTGCTCAGCCGCCTTGAGGCGATGGCCGAAAAAGAGCTCGCCGGGCAGCCCTTCGATGTGGCAGAGCTCGCGTTCCTGAACGACATGGTCGACCGCCATGTGGACTTCTATTATGGTTTCCGCAATTACGACGGCTGGTACCCATCGCTCTTCTGGACGCCTGATTGGACCCTGAGCCACGTCTGCACCAATCCCGAGTCCCAAACTTTTGAATTCAATACCGATCACCCGAGCGGCCTGCGCGAGCCGATCGTCGCCGACGTGCACACCGACGCTTTCAACCAACTCGCGCTGGAGGTCGGAACCGGTCGAATGGGGTTGATGGTCATCGCCATCGAAGATGCGGCCGGTGGACTCGCGCTCTACGGCGGACCAGTGTCGAGCTTCTACAACCTCGCGGTGCCTGTGAACGAACGTCTGACCGATGAGGCCTGGGAAAAGAAGCTCGTCTCAGGTGATTTCCCCGACCGCCCAGCCTTCGCTGCGCCGTATTGGTTAGAGCACTGACGACGACCCAAGGGGCCGGCACCCATCCCGCGACTTTGACCTATTTCTCCCCGACCGTTAAAAAGGTCCGCATGAAGAACTCAATCGCAAAATGGACAGTCTTGTGGTTCCTCGTCACCTCGCTTCTCGGATGCCATCGCCTCGGTTTGGGGATCCGACCCGCCGAGTCTGGCCAGGTGCCGCCCAATGCGCCGGTCCTCCTCACCGAGGCAGCCCTGCCGCTCGCGGGCGCGAGCCTCGAAGCGCTGGTACACCAGAAGGCCGCGGCGCAGACACCACAAAATATGGACAGCCAGTGGCTACGCCGCGTGGCCGCCGAGGTCTCGCCGGCCGTGGTGAGCATTTACACACGCACTTTGGTCCCCTATCGCATCAAGCTCTTGCCCCTGCCTGGCTCGGGACTGCATTTCGACGTCAATGGCGAAGCGCTGGGCTCGGGCTTCTTCATCTCTGCCTCGGGCTACCTGCTCACCAACAGCCACGTCATCGAGAACGCCACCGCCATCGTGGCTCGCACCCTGGACGAGGTCGATCACGAGCTCATCGTGGTGGCCAAGGACCGGGTCTTCGATTTGGCGCTGCTCAAGGTAAAAGCACCAGATCGTGAGTACCCCGCGCTCCCGATGGGACGCTCCGAAGACGTCAGAATCGGCGACTGGGTGCTGGCCGTGGGCAACCCCTTGGGCCTCGGCCACACCGTAACCCATGGCATCGTTAGCCAAACAGGGCGGCAAATCGTGCCCATCGACAACAGCAAAGAGAGCCGCGCCATTCAATATCTCCAGACCGATACGGCCATCAACCCCGGCTCCTCGGGCGGACCGCTCGTCACCCTGGACGGCGCCTGGATCGCCGTGAACACCGCAGTGCTGGTCGGCACTCAAGGCATTTCGTTTTGCGTGCCAGCCAAGCAAGTGGAAGAGTTTCTCTTGAGCGTGCTCGCTGGCAAGGGAGAGCTTGTGCGCAGTCCTTCACCGTGAAGGCATTTCACCTCGTCCGCTGCAGCACCACGCTCAGACTACGGGCGATGTCGGGCTTCGACTGCACGTCGAGCCCGGCGCTTGCGGCGAGCTCGAGCTCCTTGTCGAACGCGTCGCGGCGGACATGCCCCTTGGGCTCGGATAGCAGCATCGTCGCTCCAGGCTTCATGGCGCGGGCCACCTGCTCGAAGAACGCCTTGGGAGCCTCGAGCTCATGCACCACGGCAAAGGCGAGGACAAAGTCCACTGCCCCTTCGAGGTCGTCGACCCCGAGGTCTGCCCCGCCCACCAGACGAGCGTCGAGCCGAGTCTCGAGCCCCCGCCGCGAGGCCCGCTGGCGCAAACGATCGAGCATGCGCGATTGAACATCGACGGCCACGACCTTGCCGGTCACCCCAACCGCAGAAAGGAGCTCCAACGTGAAGAACCCCATGCCCGGCCCTGGCTCGAGCACGGTCATGCCCGACCTCACATGCGGCGCAAGGATCCGCACGGGGTCTTGCTTCCACCTGCGCCACGGGCCGATGAGAAAGTATCCGAGCCACCACGGACAGACCATGTGAGCCTCCTGTGACGCGTTTCTTCTGCTGCTTTTACGTTTGTGCTACTCGTTCATCTCGTAGGCGTCTTTGAGGGCGTGCACCTTCTGCCAGACTCGCTCGTAACGCTTCGCGTCAAAGGCCGGCTTGCGGAGCATCTTGAGACACAGGGCCATCTGGGCCGGCGTGCTGCTCGGCTTGTAGTGCACCTCGAGGGCGTGCTTGGAAAAGTCGCGCACCATGAAATCGA
>JALOQD010000455.1 GCA_025453525.1 Myxococcota bacterium | reverse complement strand
CACATTGCCGACATTCGCGCCGTTGATGAGAATGGCGCACTGGCGCGAGCCAGAGGCTGTGGCGTATCTGAACTTGAGCGTGTAGCTGCCTGCGGAAGACACGTTCACGTTATTGAGCTCTATCCAGGTGCCATTGCTGCCGTAGTCCACGAAACCGCTGCCTGTGTATCCGTCCTTATTGGTCGCTTTGGAACAACCACTTTGAGCCGTATAGGCCTCTGCCTGATACAGGCCGACAGAGGTCGCCCGATCCGAGAGAACCTCTTCCACAGCCTCTGCATCACTGCCTGCAGGCTCGCAGCCGAGACACCACAGCGACATCAAACCGCCCATCAGCATGGTTGCGAGAAGCTTATTCATGGCAAACTCCCTTTGTTCTTTCCGAAGAATCGGAAACCTTTTTTGTTATTCTTTAAAAACTCTGCGCCAGCTATCCGCGCCAAAACCAAGGTGGAAGGCTTCAACAATCATACCAACCTCATGCAAGACCTCATTTGTGCAGAGAAACTGTAGAAAAGCGCTTCTCAGCGGAAAACCCGTGGGTTCTGCTCGAATAAAACCAAGCAAAGCGCCGATGAATCAGTCACAACAGCGAGACACGCAAGACATCGAGGTGTCCTGTTCGCATGACGCTCACAAATCGAGTGAAATCAGCTCGCCCCTTGCGAAAAGCTGGTCTGAGACTGATTAGATCCTTTGGAGGCACCTCGCCTTTGTGTATACTGGGAACAAGTCGCAGGGAGGGCCAACATGCCTGTACGAACCTCACCCCACATCCTTCACCGCCTCGCCATCGGGGTCTTTGCTCTCGCTTCTTTGGTGCTCGCCTGCAACGAGAACCAGCTGCACCTAGAGCTTGTGCTGCCGAGTAACCTCGGCGACATCGACAAGTTGGTGGCCACCTACGAGATGGAGGCATTCCGCGTCGGCCGTAACGAACCCACACACTCGCTGAGCACCTTGCCCTTCCAATCCCTCGGCTCACTCAGTGTCCAAATCTCTAGCCCAGGAGATTGGCAAATCCGCGTGCATGGCTTCAACCAGAAGGGCGTGGAGGTCATCTTTGGGCAGACCCAGCCATTTCACCTCGATGGCCAGCGAAGCAGCAGCGTCCGGCTCATCCTGGGGCGCACTGGAACGTTCAATCAGTACCGCGTGGCCAGCGAGGATAAGCCCTCCCCGCTCGCAGGTCTCGTCGAGCACAGCGCCACCGCCTTTAAGGACAGGCGAGGGCACGAGCAGATACTCGTGGCCGGCGGGAGTGTCGAGCGGAGCGGTTCACCGCGTGCCGACGCGACCCTCTTGGACCTCGGCACGCTCACCGCGCGACGCCTCGAAAGCGGGCTCTCCTGTGCTCGTAAAAACCACACAGCCATTGCCGTACAGGGCAAAGATGGCCTGACCCGCATCGCCCTTGCTGGAGGCGAGGGTGCCTGCGGTCGCACCGTCGACGTATTTGATGTCCAGGCTCAGCAATTCGAGGCATTGCAGATCGATTGCGGCCAAGGTCCCATTCGCTGGGCCGTTGCCGAGGTTGCCCAACACCAGGACGGGTCTTTTGCCCAAACCGGTCGATTGATCGTTGGAACCGACGAGAGCTGCGTGGTCGATTTGAGCGAGGCGGGAAAGACCGAACCGTCAACGTGGACCCTGCCTGGACTGGACGAAGAACCTAAGTGGGCCGTCACCGCCTCGGGTCGAGTGGCTCTGTTCAGCCAGCAGGGAGTCTTCACGAGCGGGCGAGCGTGTGCTTCGGCCACATGTGGCAGGCAGGGGTTTAAAAACGTCGCGGCTTCGGTTCGTCTGTCCCAAGGTGCCGCGGATGCGCTCATTCCCCTGGACGAGAATCGCTTTCTCGTCGTCGGCCTCGAGAATCCCGATGACACACAAAGGACCTGGTGGGTCGTTCACATGGACGAGAGCGGTGTCCGGGAAGTCATCGAAGGACCGGTGCCCGCTGGCGCGAAGCTGCGGGGATTCGCCGCCGTCGCCTCGGTTGATGGCAGGCAAGGGGCAAAGGACGCAAGGACGCTGCAGCTCCATTTGGCCGGTGGCTTGGATTCGAGCACTTCAGAGCCATCCATCGCCGTGGATTCCTTCGTGGTCGACACAAAAAATCCCATTCCATGGTGGTTCGTAGGGTCGAACGAAACAACGAAAGAAACAGACGCGATACGGCAACCGCAGCTGGGCAGCCCCCGCGCTGAGCACGAGGCTGTTCCACTTCCGAGCGGCGCGGTCTGGTTGGTGGGCGGCGATGCGGAAGGCACGCTCGAAATGTACCTTCCTCGCGCCGAGGCGCCAGTGGGTCAACAGTGGGAGTTCACCCCACGCGAGCCGAACATCAGGTCGATCATGGTGTTGGACAGCAAACCCGAGAACCAGGCTTTTTCGAAAACATTCTACGCCAAATACAATACGTATTTAAGTCATCTGTTTGATGATTCAAAACAGCAAATCTCGATTATCAACGCCATCACCACGGCGTATCGAGGGATCGGCGACGCGGCTCTGGTCACGAAGCTCCAAGAGTCGCAAGACTGGACAGATTGCGTGTACGTCCCTGTCGAGGACCCGAGCTGGCTCGAAGGCGTGGTCGCGTTCGGCGAGGTCGACGAAAACCTCAAGTCGGAAATGACCCAAAAAATCGGCTTGTCCAAGACCTACCAGGAGGTCGCCGGCGAGGCAGATGCCCAAAATGTTGGACAGGAAATCTTGGATCAGATCTACTCCGCGATGTCCGTCCGCAGCTATCGCGCCCTTTCGCTCAACCAGCCCACGGACTTCCGACCCAATCGTCTGACAGTCGAAATGGCGGAGCCGGCCAAACCGGTGAGCACTTGCCCGTGGCAACAACCCCTCCGGGTTGGGTTCGGCGTCCTGCCCAGCGCTGAATGCCTGGGCGACTTCGGCTGTGTGACCGTGCTGACGTTCATCGGGGGTGACGACGACTGCAGTCAAGGGTTCTACTCCTCCTCCTCCGATTCTGCCGAGTTGTCCGAAGACGACGCAGCGGCCTTGAGCAAAGCGATACTGGCCGAGCAGTCGTGTGGGACAACGGCGCTCGACGACTACTTGGATTTCAGTCTCGATCTCGAGAAAAACGATGAGTTCAAGAAAAACGTGAAGCGGCTCGTCAAGGACAACAAAGACCTCATCGTTGCGTTCGTGCGTGGTCAGCATGGCAAGAACGATCCAACGCGACTCACTGAAATGGCAAACCGACTCGCAGATCCGGTCTTCAACTACGAGACCCTGGAGATAGCGGCTGAGGAGAACCTCGATATTTCATTGCTCACTGAGGCCATTGCCAAGCGCAATCGCCTGCAGGTCTGTCTGCCGGC
>JALOQD010000165.1 GCA_025453525.1 Myxococcota bacterium | reverse complement strand
TCTGTCCTGGCCAGAATCGGGTTGGCGTCGAAGACCAGCTCGTTGAACACCGCGTGAGTGTACTCATGCGTCATGATTCCGCTGTTGAGAGCGAGCGGAACCCATTCGAAAAACTCAAACGGCACAATGAAGAAGGCGTTCTGCTGGGCTGTGAGGGCCACGAAAAGCGCGTTGTCCTTCCAGGTTTCGCGGGTGCCGTCCTGATAAATAATTTTGAATGTTGAATTGTAGTACGCGGGAATCTGTCCGAGCGTCGCCTCATCGAGACCCAGATCCTCGAAGAAGGAAGAGGCCAACTCCAGATTGTAGTAGATAGAGGCCATCGAGAACGAATCGAAATCCTCGGGAACGACCAGCTCGCCGTCCTGGTGCCAGGCAAAGGAAACCTTGCGAGGATTCTGCTTCCAGGTCAGTGTCCCGTCGATATAGTTCAAAGTCACTGCGGCGTGAACGAGAAGGCGGGCGGCCTTGCCTTCGAGGGAATCGAGGTCCGTGATGGTCTCGAGCTCGACGTTCCGAAATCCGTAGGCATCAGATTCCCGATCATAGGCGAGCAGCTCCATGCGCACCGGATCAGGCTCGCAGGACGCAAGGAGAAGCGCGGCAAGGAGCCCAGGCAAGAGGAGACCCGGTGTACTCATGGCAAACAATTTAGCACGACTCCGCGTATGGTGGTAGCTGCGGATTTGCGATAGATTCCCCGCCAAGATGAAATCGAGACTGACAGTCGTCGCGGTCGCCGCGGCTGTTGGCGTCGCCTTGGTTCTGAGCGCCGCCGGCGTGTTTTATCAAAAAGACGCTCAATCATTCTTTTATCCGAGCAAGATCGCTTGGCGGCAACAAGTGCTCGAGGGACATCTTCCGATCTGGCAGCCCCTCGACGATTTGGGCGTTCCCTTTGCGGCGGATCCGTCGCAATCCGCCTTGTATCCGCTGAACGTTCTGACGCTGCTGCCGGTTCCCTTTGGCATCAACTTGATGATTTGGCTCCATCTCACCCTGGCCTGGTTCGGTGCGTTTTTACTGTCTCGAGCCCTTGGCCTCCTCCCACCGAGCGCGATCGCCGCGGCAACATCGTTCGGATTGAGCGGCTACGTGTGTTCCATGACTTGGAACTGTACGTATCTGCTTGGACTTTCTTACATGCCGCTGCTTGGATTCGCCGCATTGCGCTGCGCTAGGAGCCCGTCGAGGAGTCGCATGGCAGCTCTGGGCATCATCTGCGGCCTACAGTTCCTCACCGGTGAGCCCCAGTCCGCGATTCTTTCTTGGTTGCTGGCCATTGGCCTCGTTGTTTTCGATCCCCACCCAGGGATCCTCTCTGTCGGCCGTCGCGTGGGGCTGCTGTCCGTCGGCCTGGGACTGGGGTTGGCGACGGCCTTGCCGCTCATCCTCCCCGCCTTGTCATTCCTCTCGTTGACCACGAGAAGTGCTGGAATCCCGCAGTCAGAGGCTGCGTTGTGGTCGTTGGATCCCAGGCGGCTCGCAGAGCTCTTTTGCGCCTGGATTCATGGCGATGCGGCGCGCCGAGATCTCTATCTGGGGCTCTTTTTCGACAGCGGGAACAACCGCCTTTCTCCCTGGGCGGCCTCGCTCTATCTCGGGTCCATTCCGCTCTTGCTCAGCGCCTTTTCCTTTCGGAAGGCCTTGGCGAACGTCTTGGCTTGGCAATGGGCGGTCGCGGCACTGGGCCTCCTTTCGCTCGGCATCGCCTTTGGGTCGCATACTCCGCTTTTTGGATGGATTCATCAATACATTCCGGGAGCCTCGCTCTTTCGCTATCCCGTCAAATGGTTTGCGCTCGTCACCCTAGTTCTGGGGTTGCTCGCTGGAAAAGGGCTCGACCGATGGCTGGCCTCCCCTTCTCGCTCATTTCCCCTCTCGCTCATGGGGATGGGCCTTTTCCTACTCATCGCGTCGCTCGCGGCTTCGAGGCTCGGCAGCGAGCTTTCGACGCACAGACCCATTGTCACCGAGACGACCGCTGAGCTCATCGCTCAGACAGCCCTTCGGCTCGAAGGCGTCGTCTTGATCGTGGCCGGGCTCGTCCTTTTCGGGTTCATGGGGCGACGTCCCAAGGTTCTTGGGCTTTGCGCAGTGCTCCTCATCGCCTGTCAGTTGCTGTTCTTCAACGCCAGGATTCTGGCCCTCGGTCCCTCTGGTCTATTCTCCGAGACACCTCCGCTCGTGAAGGCCATGAGGGCTGAACCAGGAAATCCCGACGAGCCACGTCGCATCGTCACCGCCGGCGTGCATCCCCCCTTGTACGTTCCATGTCTCGCAAGCTTGGCTCCTGCCGAAGAGGCGCTCTGGTTGGGGCGAACCCTGGTCAGCAACACGGGGCAGTCCTTCGGGGTCGGTCATGTGGGGGCCTATCATGCGCTGGCCCTGCATCGCATCGAGCGTCTATGGCGCCAGGCCTTTGGCTTGGGGCGACCGCTGTACGATCTCTTTTCCGTGCCTTATGCCATTGTGCCAGGGGAGCTCGAGCTGCAGTCCCAGGATCCGTTCACGGTGGTGGCGCGAGATTGCGTTGCGCTCGTTCGAAGCCAGACCGTCGCTCCTTTTTCCTACGTCGTCCATCACCATGTCCGCTGGAACCCATCCACGCCGCTCTTGCCCGTGTTGGCTCGTCAGGACGTTCTGAATCGCCATGCGGCCATCGTGGAGGAACCGTTTGTTCCGCGGGTTTCCACAGCGGCTCACGACGTTTCCCCGGCAAAGGAGACCGTTCGGGTTGGCGGTTCACCGTGTCGTTCGAGGCGTCCGGCTCCGTCGGTGCTCGACCTCGACTGTGACGGTCCAGGTCTTGCGGTTATCAACGAAGCCTATCATCCTCAGTGGCGAGCGGAGCTCGATGGAGAACCCGTGCCCATTCACCCTTTGAACTCGGCGGTGCTGGGAGTGGAGCTCCCGCCCGGACGCCATCGACTCGAGCTAGAGTACGAAGAGCCCATGCTGGGAACGGGCCTGGCCATTTCCCTGGGAGTGTGGATGATGTTTTTTTTCGTGCCGTGGAAGCGTAAGAGGCGATCCGTTGCCGCGTTGGGCCTTTTGTCTTTGACGCTGCTCTGCGGTCTGCTCAGTGGCTGTCAGAAGCGCCTGGCGGAAAACAACCTCGTCCTCATTACCATCGATACGCTTCGGCAGGACAGGGTCGGTCTCTATGGCGGTAATGCAGGGCTCACACCGCGCATCGACCGCTATTTCGCACATGGCACCATGGCGGCAAAGGCCTTTAGCCCAACCCCGTGCACCGTCCCTGCCGTCAAGCAGATTCTCACCGGTGCGCTGGTGCCTGAGCTGACCGATGATCGTCTGACCGACGTGCTGCGCCAAAACGGTTATGAAACCGCCGCGTTTTTGAGTCACTACGCGTTCGGCTCGCCTGAATCCTACAACCTCAACTATGCTAGGGGCTTCGAGGTTTTCGATGTGCAGACAACAGCAGAGCTCGGTCCGGACAACCACTCGACCAGAGCCGCTGGCACCGTGATCGGAAGGGCCTTGGCCTGGCTCCGGCAACGCGATGCTTCAAGACCGCTTTTTTTGTGGATTCACCTGTTCGATCCGCACGACCCATACGCGCCTCCGGGCGACGAATGGCGAAGGTTGCCCATCGTGGCTTGCGCAGAGCACGACAGCGCGAGGCGAGGAGAAGTCAGGCAGACCATTCGAGCCATCGCTGGCAACACAGAGCTCGGAAAGAACACCCAAGATACGAGTTGGATGCGAGCCGCTCCCGACATGCCAAAAAAAGATCAATGGGCCCTTGCGGCGCTTTACGAACGCGAAATTGCCTACACCGATGCCGCGCTCGACGAGCTGTGGCAGTACCTGGACGAGAGCGAGCTGACACAGCGTTCCCTCGTGGCCTTGACGTCCGACCACGGCGAGCAACTCGGTGAGCAAGGGGCTTGGCTCCATTGCCTGAGCCTCGACGATGTCGAGCTCGAGGTGCCCTTGTTGCTGCGCTGGAGAGGTGGACCTTTGGAGCCGAGTCTTTCCAGAGTCTCATTCCCGGTCAGCACGTTGGACGTCGTTCCGACGGCGCTCGCTCGGTTGGGCATCACCCCTGCGCATCCAGAGCGTCTCGCTGGCCGCAGTTGGCTGTCGTCCTCTTTGCCGCCGCCGGTGGTGAGCTACTGGCAAGGGGCTATCGTCGTCCGCGATGACCTTGGAAAGGTCGAGTGGAAGGTCGGCTCGCCTGAGCCCAAGGACCATCGGTTGGGGCCCGCTCTCGAAGGGATCCGCCAACTCTTGGCCGCGGGCCAGTCCACCGTGCCCCTCGAACAGTTGCGCGCCCTGGGGTATGTCCAGTAGCCATGCAGAGAGCCACGACATCGCTGCCAGCGCTTCTTACGTCCGTTGCCGTCGGGACAGTGGCAACCTGCCTCGCCTCTCCGGGGCTACCGTGGCTCGATGCCGGGGATTTTGTCACCGCCAGCGCGACGCTCGGCGTTCCTCACCCAACCGGATTTCCCTTGTACACGCTCCTCAGTCACACCGCGACCCTCCTGCCCGTGGGCAACCTCGCCTCTCGTTTGTCGTTTCTCAGCGCCCTGTGCGCCGCCATCGCAGCGTACTTCACGATATCGACACTGCGCTTCGAGCGCCTCGCCCAGGCCGTGCCAGCGGCGATTGCCGTGTTTTTTGCCTTCCTGTGTGTGCCCACGCTCGCTGTTCATTCTCGCGTGCCCGAAGTGTATGGCCTTCAATTGGCGTTGACCTGCGCGGGTCTGTTTTGTCTCGAGCGCCTGTGGTCGACACAGGATGCGCGATTCCTTTCCGGGCTCGGGCTCGTCTGCGGTCTCGGTCTGGCGAACCATGCGCTGTTTCGAGGGATCGCGCCGGTCCTTTTGGCCGCGGCACTCCCGGTTTCCAAGGTGCGTCGCCCCAGACCCTATCTGCGAGCGGGAGGCCTGCTTCTCCTGGGGTGTTCGCTGTACGCCTACCTTCCGCTCGCGGCGTCTCGCTCTGGCGTTCACAATTGGGGAGATCCGAGCTCTTGGGGGCGGTTCTGGATCCATGTCAATGCGCTCGAGATCCGAGAGGCGTTTGGCTACGCCATACCGGCCACCGCTGGCGAGACCTTTCTTGAATTCCAAAGGTTCGTCGGACCGCTTTGGGATGGCCTGGGCGCTTCCGCCTGGCTGGGACTGCTCGGGCTCGCGACAGCCGTGTTTCTCGTCGTCCGTGCTCTGGTGCACGGGCAAAACGTCTCGCGCCTTGCGGGTCTTGGAACCGTCGCCGGGGTGCTGATGGGCGGAGAAACGATTTACAGCGTGCTCATCAACCCCATGGGCAACAAAGATCTTCAAAACGGGCAAATGTGCGGACTGTTTCTTCCCGTAGTGGCGGCTGTTTGGCTGCTTGCGGTCCTGGAGCGCGCAGTGCGGTGGTGGCGGCGCGACACTTTGGCCAAGTGGGCACCATCGATGGCCGGGGCACTGATGCTCGCGATGCTCGTTCGTGGGCTAGATTCAGAATCTCTTCAGATCTCACAAGATTTTTCGTGCGAGGATCTCGCGGTTGCCAGTCTCGGGCTTGCAGAGCCAGGCGCGATGACTGTCCTGGTCAGCGACTCCATGGCCGCATGCCACCTGTACGTTCAGCACGCTCTTGCGGCGCGGCCGGACATGGCCGTTTTCGAGCGCAACCAACTGGCCAGCGGGATTCGAGGGCCCTATGCCCTGGCCCACCTGCCCTACCCTATCGTCGATGGCGCTTTTAGAGAAGCGCACTCATACCCCCTCGACGAGACGCGCTTTGCAGAGCAATGCCGCGCCATTGTCGACCAAAACATCGACAAGCGGACGATTTATTGGGAGACCAGCTCAAACGGCGACGACCTCGCTCCTAGTGGATTCACGGCAGAGGCCAGGTGGCCGATAGCGCGCTTGCGTCGCCAAGAGAGCTCATTGGACGACCTTCCGTTGGATCGACACTGGACTCTGCCCGATGGCGATGCACCGTGGGGACGAGCCTCTAGAGGACTCGGCTCTCCGGCGTATCGAGCCTACGTCGCGCAACAGTGGTCCTTCATGGGGCGTGGGCTCTACACCAAGGGCCAGGTCGCTCTTGCGGGCCGTTCTTTCGCGCTCGCTGCCGAGCTCGCCCCTGACTCCAGCTCCCATCTGGTCAACATGGCCGTGTGTCTTTCGGCCCTTGGCCACATGCGACAGGCCCTGAATTTGGCGATGTCAGCGCTCGAGCTCGAGCCGCGCAACCGCACTGCGCTCTCGAATGCCTGGCGCTATGCAACGTCGTTGAACGATGCTTTGGCCATGGAACGTTTGATGACCCGCGCGAGGCAGTTGCAGGTATCCCTGCCCACTTCCTAATGTCAGTGCTATAATCTTCTTGTTTCCGTGGTCTTGCAGGGCCACCGCTCTCGAAGATTTCTTACGCTGACGACTGAAAGGCAAAGATGATCAACCTCCTCGACCAGTTGACCAAGCTCGCCCAGGCCGGAAAGAAGCTCAGCAATGTGCAGAATACCGCCGATCTCTACGGTGCGACCTTCGAGCTCATCCAGGAGATCTTCGGGCACAAGACAGCGGCGATTTTCATCAAATCCAAGGAGAGCAACACTCTGTCGATTGCTGCCGCGCGCGGATATGACCCGGAAATCGTAAAGAGGTTTCGCGTTTCTCCGGGTCAGGGGGTGACCGGCTACGCGCTCTCGACAGGCGAGCCGCAGCTCGTGGCCGAGACCATCTCGGATCCGCGCTATATCCCGGGTTTGGGCGATGCCATTTCCGAGATGTCGGTCCCGCTGCGCGCCGGGGAAGAGGTCATAGGCGTGCTCGACATCGAGAGTCGCGACATACGATTTACCTCCGCGGATCTGGTGCTTTTGTCGACGTTCGGCGAGCAGATCGGCACGGCCCTGCGAAATCTTCAGCTCAAAACACACCTCGAGGAGCGCGCGCGGCGGCTCGTGGCGGTCGCCCATGCAGGGCAATCGCTGATCCACAGCGGGAGCTTGAGCTCGGTGCTCGAGCGATTGATTGAGGCGACGCACTCGGCCTTGGAGTTGGATACGTGTGCTATCCTCCTTTGGGACGAGCAGGAAGACAATCTCGTGGTCGCGGCTGCTCGCGGTTACCAGAAGAATGTGCATGGCCTTCGCTTTCCGCGCGGAACGGGCATCTCCGGTAGGGCCGCGCTCGAGGCCAATCCCAAGGTCGTGGGCGATGTTTCGAGCTCTCCGGACTACGTGCCTGGGCTCCCTGGATGCCGTTCCGAGATGGCCGTGCCACTCGTTTTCCAAGGCAAAGTCATCGGAGTGCTCAATGCTGAGCATTTGCAAAATGATCGCTTCGGCGATACCGACGTGGTGCATGCCGCCATCTTTGCCGATCTCGCGGCGTCGGCCATCGGCAATGCCCGCATTCGAGATGCTCTGGAGAATTCGCGCATAGAAGTGTCGGGGTTGCGGGCCAGGCTCAATCTGTTGTCCGCCACCGCCGGCAAGCTCGGCGGAATCACGGATTTCGACCTGCTTCTCGAGGAGATCCTCCGGCTTGCAGTGGAGAACCTCAAGTTTCAATCGCTGGCCGTGTTGTTGCCCGATCCCTCTGGCCTGCATCTCAGGGTGCGCAAGGCTCATGGCTATGTGGAAGGGACGCAGGGGCGCCTCATCCCTGTCGAAGGTTCGCTCGTGGGCGAGGTCTATAGCACCGGGAATTCCAAGCTCGTGAGCGATGTCCGTCTCGAGCCGCGTTACCTGCCCGGCACGCAGAACGCTCGTTCGGAGATCATTGCGCCGCTGCGCGTGGAAGACGACATCGTGGGCGTGCTCGATGCCGAGTCCGGGGACGGAAGGCCTCTTCGTGAGACAGATCTCCAAATCTTGGAAATGCTCGCCTCGCAGGTGGCAATAGCCGTGCGCAACGCTCGACAAAAAGAGGAGCTGGCCAGTCGCAATCACAGGCTGACCATGATCCACCGCTCCGTGTGCTCGCTCAACCTCCAAGACGATCCAGATGAAATGCTCGGAGCGATTTTGGAGATGGCCCAAAAGGCCATCGGTTTGGAGTCTGTGTCGATTCTGCTGCCAGACGCACGCGGCCAGCATCTCTATGTGCGCAAGGCGCGCGACCACAGCAACGCGGAGGGACTGCGCGTCCGCATCGGCGAGGGATTTGTCGGCAAGATGTTCGTCACTGGGAAGGCCGGCATCATCGGGGACGTGACCCAACTGCCAGAATACATCCCCGGCACCGAGGGCGCCCGCTGCGAGATGGCGAGTCCCATCGGCGTGGGCAAGGAGATCATCGGTATTCTCGACGCAGAATCCAAGCAGCCCTACGCGTATTCCCCGGCGGATTTGGATCTGCTCCGCATCTTCGCTTCCCAGGTGGCTTCGGCCCTCAAAAAGGCTGGCATGGTCCGGGCTCTCAAGTTGCAGCGAGAGCGACTCGCGCTGCTCAATCGTTCGGCCCTGACGCTGAGCTGCCTGCTCGAAACCGAAGAGGTGGTCAGGGAGATCCTCAGGCTGGCCACATGCGCTCTGTCTCTCGAGCGCTGCGCGCTCTTGCTGGTTGATCCCGAGACGCGTCATCTCAAGGTCCACGCAGCCATCGGCTACGGCGACATCCTGGATCTGCGGCTCGAGCTGGGTCAAGGGGTAACCGGCACCGTGGCCAGCAGTGGCGAGGCGGTGCTCGTGCGAGACACGTCCATAGACAGCCGCTACGTCAATGCCAAGGCCGGTGGACGATGCGAGATGGCCGCTCCACTCAAGGTCCATGGCGAAGTGATCGGCGTGCTCGACACTGAGAGCCCGGTCCCCGAAGCTTTCGATGAGACCGATCTGGAGCTGTTCGCTGCTTTCGCTGCCCAAGCCGCTGTCGCCGTCCACAACGCGCAACTGTTCCGTAGGCTCGAGGAGGCGAACAGCACTCTCAAGAGCAACGTGGAAGAAATGGCGCGTCTCAATGCGGATTTGGAGCGCTACGCCGAGGAAATCGCCTTGGCCAACGAGCACCTCGAAGTGCAGTACTACAACCTCAAGGCCGTGCACGAGGCAGGGAAAAGCATTACGTCAAGCCTCGATTTGGACACCACCCTCAATACGATCCTCGAGATGACCTCCAAGATTGTGGGCTCGGCCTCCGGCGCGATCAAGCTCATCGACCAGGAGAGCAAGGAGCTCAAGGTGCGCGCCATGGCAGGCTCCACCGCCGAAGTCTCGAGCAGCTTTTCGGTATTCGACTTCCCACTCGTCATCGGAGACAAGACCATCGGCGTGTTCGAGTTTGTCAAGCGCGCCAGCACCGGCATCGGCGAAAGTGAACGCCAGATGCTCGAGACCATGGCCTCTCAGGCGGCCATCGCCATCGAGAATGCACGGCTCTTCGAGAGCACTCAGCGCATCTACTACGAGACGCTGAGGTCGCTGGCGCATGCCCTCGAGGCGAGGGACGACTATACTCGCGGTCACTCGGAGCGCGTGGCGGTGCTCGCACAGCGCATCGGTCAAAAACTGGGCTTCGGCGAGCGGGACATCCACACGTTGTTCAATGCCGCCTTGCTGCACGACATCGGCAAGATCGGTATTCGCGACGAGGTGCTCTTGGCGCCGCGCCGCCTTTCCCAAGAAGAGATGGAGACCATTCGCAAGCATCCGGCATTTGGCAACGCGATCCTGATGCCACTCAAGTTTCTCGGCGATATCCGCGATTGGGTGCGTTTTCACCACGAGCGCTGGGATGGTACCGGCTATCCGGACGGAAGACGAGGCGATGCGATCCCCCTGGCGTCGCGCATCATCGCCGTGGCCGATACCTACGATGCGATGACCTCGACCCGACCGTATCGCGAGGCGCTTTCCGGACAGACGGCGATCACCGAGATCCGCAAGAAAAGCGGCTTGCAGTTCGATCCCAAAGTGGTGGACGCATTTTTGACGGTGATAGCGGAATACACCATCACCGACTAGATGTTTGGAGGGAAGTCTATCCACCTGGCCAAGGGCGGGCCGTTTTTTTATTTATTCGCGTTGAGACTGAATTGGAAGGCGCCTTCTAGACCGGGATCATAGGCGTCGACGATGAGCAGGTAGTTGCCGGCCGCGAGCCTGGCGAAGCTGGTCGTTCCCGATTCCTCACCTCCTGGGTCAAGACAGCCCACTTGGTTTGCGTCGCAGTCGCCGCCTTGCTCCGAGAACAGTCCAAAGACGTGATCGCCCTCTTGCTCGAAGGACAGGTTCACGCGCGCTGCCCTGTCAAGCTCGAAGGCATAGACGATTTCATTGCCGCTCGTGCCGCCGCAGCCTGCCTCGAAGATCGCCGAACCGGCCAAGGTTGAGCCGCTTCTCGACAAGGGCGTGGTCTTGCTCAAGATTCCGAGATCTTCATCGGGGAGGCATCCGGAGATTCGAAGACGCAGGTCGAGAATGCCAGCCTCCTCATAACCCACGGACTCACCGATTAGGTAGTAGGTTCCTGCCGTGCGACTGCGGAAGGTCACCGTGCCCGATTGTCCAGGCTCCCGGGCGAGGCACACTCCACCTCTCGCCTGGCACAAGAACTGTTCTACCTGTCCGCCTTCGTACAAACCAACGGCGTGGCTACCCTGTTGAGAATAGGAGAGCACGATGTCCGCGATGCGGTTCGTTGTGAACGACATGACATAGTCGTAACCGTACGGCGCGCACTCCGTGACCCACTCATCACCGTAGAGCACCATATCGAGAGAGCGCTGCACAAGGACACTGGGATTGAGCAGCCCGATGTCCTCGTCGAGCGTACACTCGCCGCTCTCGATGAGGCAGAGAGGACTACAGCCGTCGTCTGGGTCGAAATTGCCGTCGTCGCACTCCTCGTCGGCATCCAGATTGCCATTGCCACACGCCGAGGTGCGCATGGTGAGCGTGAGCACCACTGTATCCGCTGCGATTGCATCTCGACCTTCGACAATCACGTAGTACACGCCGGGCTCGAGATCCTGCCAAACCGTGCTCGCCGATTTTTGCGAAGCGAGGTCGAAGCAGAAGACGGACCAATCCGTGCACGCGCCGCCGACATCGCGGTAGAGACCCACGAGGTGATCGCCGAATTGCAGGACCGAGACATCGAGGTCGGCATGCTGGTCGAGCTCGAGCCGTACGACCATATCTGGGCCAGAGCCGCAGTCCCCTGCTTGATCGTCCGCCGACTGCGCAACCTCCAGAATCCGAGTCTCGGCCTGACCGATGGTCAATGGACCCAGATCCTCGTCGACCGAGCACAAAGCCCCTGTGTCCGTGCCCGCGGTATCGGTGGCGGAGAGGGTGTTGCTGTCAGTGCTCGTGCGCGTATCTGTCGCTGATTCCGTGCCCGGGGTATCGGTGGCGGAGAGGGTGCCGCTGTCGGTGCTCGTGCGCGT
>JALOQD010000164.1 GCA_025453525.1 Myxococcota bacterium | reverse complement strand
CGAGAGGGCATGCTCCCTCCTCGCGCCTTGCCAGCCGGGTGCCTCGTCGCCCTCGTTGCGTCACCGTATTTGCGGATTGGGGGTACTAAGGTAGGCCAAGGTGCCGCGGATCAGCGAGATCACCGTGGACAGCAACGCGAAGACAATCACCATCACCGCCTCTGGCGCCAACAGCATCTCTTGGGTTGGCCCTGGAACATCCGCAGTGGCCAGCGGCGCGACCCTCAATTTCTCGAAATACACCAAGCCATTTGTCCGAGCCGTCCTAGACGGTAGCAGCGGCGATTCCTTCACCCAGCCCTTTGGTTTTGTACAGAAATAGAGTTGCGCATGGCCGGCTCTACCGCGCAATCGGGGAACCGCTCGTCACGCTCGCCCTCAAGAGGGCTAGGAAAAAATCCGTGGGATAGAAGAAACGCGTGAGTATCGAGCTTCCAAAGCCCAGAAAGTCACCATTTTTGAGATGGCAGGGTTTGTAGGGCGGGAGCCTCGTTCCGGCAAACCATGTGCCGTTGCTCGAGTTCCCGTCAACGACCTTGTAGGTCTTTCCCTCTGGAGAGTCGGCCCAAATGAAGTAGGCGTGCATCTTGGAGACTTCCGAGCTCTGCAACACGATGTCGCTATTGGGGGCCCGCCCGAGGATCACCATTTTCGAGTAGGGGTTGGACCCAGGTCTTTTTTCAATTTGAAAGACCCGGGCATTGGGGTCAAAGCGGGTCGCTGTTTTCATTTTTTCAAAGTCTTCCACCGGCTCGGCCAATTGCGTGAGAAACCCTTCGTCGGACTCACACAGACCGCTCTTGACGACGAGCACGGGGCTCGGGTAGCACTCAATGAATTCTTCTAGGCTCGAGCTGTGTGCGTGCCTTAAGAATTGCTTGATTCGCAGGTCATTGTCTTCTTTGGTCATCCCTTTCGTCTCTCCTTTATCAAAGCAATGGAAAGAATAGACCCAACTTGAGCCGTGGTCATACAGAAAGTTGTGTCATATGGACCGGACGTGCCAAGGGCGCATCCCGTTTGCTTAATTTTTTCCGCAGAGCTGTGAATGCGGGCCAAGCGGGCCACATTCGAGGTACAACAGGGCATGCTCGTTCGAAAGCATGCGGTCGCCTTGGTCGTCGCCCTCGTGCTCGTGGGATTTGCGGCGTCTGTCCTATGGTTGGACCCCTGCACAGGAGAGGCCTCGGGCCGGAGGAGTCATGCGGGCCTGCCTTTGCCAGCCTCAGCGATGCCCCCGTGCCCCTCATGCAACGTGCTGCTCATCACCGTGGATACGGTGCGGGCCGACTACCTCGAATGCTTTGGCGCTCAGATCGAAACCATGCCGAGCGTGTGCGCGCTCGCGCAACGGGGATGGTCGTTCGAGCACGCGATAAGCCCTGCGCCAGCGACGCTGCCGGCTTTGACCTCGCTATTGACCGGACAGATTATTTCCAATGAGAGCTTGGCGCAGCGCCTCTTCTTTTTTCAAAACCGGCCCTATGCCGCGCAGCTGCTTCAAGAAGCGGGCTACGTCACGGCAGGCATCGTGGATCATCCGGCGCTAGGAACCCTCGAAGCGCCTGGTCGCCAATCGGGGTTTCTCCATCGAGGCTTTTCGCAGTTTCTCAATCACGGCGACCTCCGAGCGACAGACACAGGCGATAAGGTCTCGGCCTCTGCGGTGAGCTTTCTCGAGTCGCACGCGAGGGACAAGTTTTTTTTGTGGCTGCACTATTTCGGTCCGCACTTTCCCTACGCACCCTCGGCAAAAGACGCACGGCGCTATGGCTTTGACGAGACTCGCTGCGGTCGCATTGGCGGCACCGCGACCATCGAGGAGCTGCGACGGTTGACCGACTCGGTGACCCAGGACGAGCTCGCGTGCGTGCGCAACCTGCATCGAGCCGAGCTCTATCGCACCGATGCGTGGATCGCCGAAGTGCTCGGGGCTCTCGATACCCTCGGTCTCTCCGACAAAACACTGGTGGTGCTCACCGGGGACCATGGTGAGGAGTTCCTCGAACGCGGGCGCTTCGGTCATGAGGCGACGGTTTTCGAAGAGCTCGTGCACGTTCCGTTCGTCGCGGTGCATCCAAAGACGCAAGGAGCGCGGCGCGTTCTCGAACCCGTGAGTACGGCGGCCGTGTTCGATATCATCGCAGGCATCCTTGCACAGGTGCCGCTGCGCTTTGACCGGGAGGTGCTCACCCGGACCCATCACGATTATATGGATAGAGGCACCGTGCGGATGCGCAGCGAGCCCAATAGCTTCGCCCTCTACGAATCGAATCTCAAGGCAGTGATTCCCAAGAAGGAGGAGCCGCTTGTCGTCTACGACTTGGAGCAGGACAAAGGGGAAAAGCGACCGCTTGCCCCTGATGCTCCGGCCTTGGGCGAGCTCGCAGCCCGGCTCGAGGCGTTCGTCAGCGCGCCAGTGGAGGTGTCTGTGCCCGAGAACACCGACCTGCGGGAGCTGCTGCGCCTCGACTTCCAACGACTCGAAAATCTCGGGTACTTCGAGTAGCCTAAGGGGCGCATGCTGTCTCGTTTCGCCATCGCTCTCGTGCTCGCGATCGTCGCGTCGTGGCAGGCCCATTGCCGCGGTGAGCCCAACGCTCTGCCCGCGGTGACTGCCCCGGCCGTCGCGTCGGACAGCTCTCCGGTTGTCCTTTTCTCCATCGACACTCTGCGGGCCGATCATGTGAGCGCCTATGGCTATCCTCGTCCGACGACTCCCAACCTCGATGCGCTGGCAAAAGAGTCGGTGTTGTTCGAGGAGTGTATCGCACAGGCGCCCTCCACCTTGCCGTCCCATGCGTCGCTGTTCACCTCTTTGATCGTGTCCCATCATGGGGCGCTTTTTTCGCGGCGTCACAAGTTGTCCGACTCGGCGACCACCATGGCCGAGCTCTTGAGTACCGAGGGGTTCGTGACAGCGGGCTTCCACGATGGTGGGCAGATGGACGCCTCTTTCGGCCTCGGCCAAGGGTTCGATACGTATGAGATGGTGAGGCAGCCAGCCACGGGCTCGGAGTTCTGGCGTACCGTGGCGCGCGCCAAACGCTTCCTTGACGAGCGGACAAAGGAACGCTTCTTCCTGTTCCTACATACCTATGGCGTCCATCACCCTTACTGCGCCGAGGCGGAGTTCTCCGATCTGTTCATCGATGGTTACCAGGGACCCCTGCCACGATGTTTAACCAAGAACCTGCTCCTAGCCATCAACAACGAGAAGCTGCCCATCGACACCGCGGATGCCAGGCACATCACCAATATGTACGATGCGGGCATTCGGTCCGTGGATGCGTCCCTCGGGTCCTTGCTCGCGCACTTAAGGAAGCTGGGTGTGTATGAATCGAGTCTCATCATCGTGACCTCGGATCACGGAGAGGAGCTCGGAGAGCGAGGCCGCTATGGTTGGCACTCGCATGCCTTGTTCGATGAGCAAATCAAGGTGCCGTGGATCGTTAAGCTGCCGGATGCACAGCTCGCCGGAACGCGCGTCGCAAGCCAGGTGCGCTCCATCGATATTTTGCCCACGTTGCTCGAGATCCTCGGCGCGGCGACGCCGTCTCACTTGGAGGGTCGCTCGGCGCTGGGGCTCGCCCATGGAGAAATCGAGGCACACGGGCGACTCGCCGTGAGCGAGAGGGACGTCACCGAGGCCGTTCTGCCAGCGGTGATTCGCGGCCTCCTGTGGAAGTATGAGAATCGCTCGCAAGAGAGCCGAACGCTCTTGTACGACCTCGGTATCGATCCCGGAGAGACCACGGATGTTCTCTCCAGCTATCCCCAGATCGCGGGGGAGCTCAAGGCAGCCCTCGAGGTGCAGATCAAGGGCCAGCAAGCACCCCTGCAGGCCAGCGCCGTGAAGGAGGATTGGCCAGAGTCCTTGACCAAACAGCTGCGTTCCCTGGGCTACCTGGGAGAGACGCTCGAGGAAAAGTGATCCGGCTCTTTCATCGCGCGGCGTTCTGGCTCTGCCTCTTTGTCCTTTTTGCCGAGGGGCTTTCTGCCTGGCTTTCTCCCTACGGCGAGATCCCCTCGGCCACAGAGGCTATCCGCAATCCGTCCATGACCCGCGGTTGGCCCGAGTATACTGCCGGCCCGCGACGGCCTCGGCGCGATCTCGTGGTGCTCGTCACGCATTCCCAGGGCGTTGGCCGGGAGTCCGCAGAGTCGAGCCTCATCTATCCTGCGAGAGTTCGGCAAGAGCTATCGGGCAGAGCGGATTTCGAGTCCTATGCCTGTGGCGGGTTGCGCACGGCCGAGCTGGAGTCCCTGCTCGTTCAAGCCATGGGGCGCGGCGCTAGGCTGGTCTTGCTGGCCATTTCTCCTTCGAATTTGGATCCGCCCGAGCACCTGTCCTTGCGCTATCCAGGCACGGACGCGCCGCTGCTCGCCTTTGAGCTCATGAATTTGCCCCTGTCGCGGCATACCCTCTCGTTTCGCCATACCTCGGGCTCGGATCGGCTCGTGCTGGCCGCGAGAAGCCATAGCGCTCTTTTGCGCTCTCGCACGGCCATTGAGGACGCTTTGACAGGCGAGGTGCCGCAGGTCTATGCCCCGATGGCCTTTGGACGTTGGGTTTCGCCTGTCGAGCGACTGGATGCTCTCGAGCACTCGGGATCTGCATACTGGCAACCACCGGACGCGGCGCTGCTCGCCTTTCGGCAGGAGCAGAGCGAAAAAGGGAGGAGCGTGCGGAGCTACAGCGCACAGGATTTTCAAACGCGCCTTCAAACGCTCCGCGACCTGTCAGAGGCTGTCCGCGGTTTAGCTGACCGAAGCGGCACTTTGGTGCTGCTGGTCTTCAGCCCATTCGATCCCAGCCGCATCTCGCCAGAGACGAGGCCCTTGCTCGAGCGGTTCTTCATCGAGGCCTCCGCGGTTCTAAACGATAATCAGCTCGAGTATGTGGATTTCCACTCGCTCTTGCCAGCGTCGCGATTCCTCACAGCCGGCCATCTCGATGAAACCGGGCACGAGCTGTTCGCCGCAGCCATGGGCGAGGCCATAAACCATGCGCTTCGATAGCGCTCCGTTCGTCGTTCTCCTCGGGGTGGCCGTGGCAGTGCACCGCCTCCTGCCATGGGGTGTGGCCCGTCCGTTGCTGCTTGTCTTGTCTTATGTGTTCTATGGGTTCGAACACCCCATATACTGTTTGTTGCTGTTTTCCTCGACGCTCGTGGACTACCTCGTCGCCCGCGGGCTCGAGGCTCAGACAGACGGGAGGGCGCGCAAGCTGCTCGTGGGAGTGAGCGTGGCGGCCAATCTCGGCTTGCTGCTCGGGGCCAAGTACGCGGCCTTCATTGTGTCCAACCTGCAGGGGCTCATGGCCTTTCTTGGCGTCGAGAGGACTCTTCCAGAGCCGAGTTGGGCCGTGCCTGTCGGGATCTCCTTCTACACTTTTCAGACTCTGTCTTACACGCTGGACGTCTACTCCGGAAAGGCGCGGGCTGAGCGCGACCTCGGGGTGTTCAGTCTGTACGTGTCGTTTTTTCCTCAACTCATGGCTGGCCCCATTGAGCGCGCCCATCGTCTGCTCGGGCAACTTCGGTCTCGACCCGTGGCCACGGTGGCGGATCTCGACGAGGGTCTTTCTCGCGTGCTCTTTGGACTGGTCAAGAAGACGGTGCTCGCGGATCGTCTGGCCCTGCTGGTGGACCGCGTTTACGCTGACCCGACCTTTGCCGATGGCCTGAGCCTGCTGCTGGCCACTGTGGCGTTCGGCGCACAGGTGTATCTCGACTTCAGCGGCTACTGCGATATCGCCATCGGCTCGGCTCGCATGCTCGGGGTCAGTCTCACCGAGAACTTTCGACATCCCGTGTTCGCCAGAACCCCCTTGGAGTTTTGGGCCAGGTGGCACATCACCCTGGGGACGTGGTTTCGCGACTACGTTCTTGCGCCGATGGCGAGGCGCACAGGGCCGGGCAGGGTGCGCAGGCTCGCCAACCTGATGCTGGTGTTTCTGCTCATCGGCCTGTGGCACGGCCCCTCCTGGCACTTCGTCGCGTTCGGAGTGGTCGCCGGAGGGTTCGTGGTGGGCAACGAGGCCCTGCGACTGGTTTTGCGCCCATGGCGAGCGTTGGGTCTTGCGACCGACTCGAGGCTGTGGACCGCGCTCTCCTACGCGCTGATGGCCGTTCATGGTGTGGTGCTCTCCGCTCTGTTCCGAGCCCCGAGCTTCGAGATCGCTCTCCAGATCCTGTGGGGCATGGTCGCGGTGCCTTGGAAACTCGACCCGGCTGTCGTGCCCTTTGCCGTTCTACTCGCCGCGTGCCTTCTGTATGCGCTGGTGAGCGAGTGGCTTTCCCGGGTTAGGGGAAAGCAGGCCACGTTCATGCAGAATGCGCCCGTGGCAGCCGCGGCGTTGCGGGCGCTGTGGCTCTTGTTCCTCCTGCTCACCATCACCCACTTGGGAGTCGAGACCGCGCAGCGGTTCATCTATTTTCAGTTCTAGGGGAAGAGGCCAAGGGTCGCTTCACGGTATCAGTGCTCGCGGGAGCCCAAGGCAGGCTCTCAGTCCAGCGTCGTCGGGCTCTGACATCCCAGGCCGATGGCGCGGAAATAGGAGGTTGCGAAAAGATGCGCCATCGTCGCTACCTGACCGTCGGGACAGTCGGTCTGTTCCTGAGGTTGGGTCATCTCTCCGCCGACACTGGCGAGGTCTGTAAACGGCCCTCGGGTGATCGCGAATCCGTTTCCATTGGAGGTGATGATCAGGGGCGCGCATCGAAAGACGATGCTATCGATATCCGCACCTATCCACGCCTTGAAGCCCATGATGATCTCGTTTTCTGGGCAAAGTTGCGTCCATTCGATGTCGCCAACAGTGCCGCGCAAGGACAAGCTCGTACCGACACTCGTTTGGACGATGCATTTGCCATTGGAAAGACTCACACGAGGGACGCCGCAGATCGTCCCCAAGCTGCCATGAACCTGTGTTCCAGAAGGGATGGTTGTCAGGTATCCGCGGAAGCCGACGATGACTTGTCCGGCAGAGCATCTGTCGTGGTATTCCGTTCCCCCTGAGGTGCCATAGATGGCTTGCGTATAATAAGTGGAAGAGTCGAACGCCAACCCAGTGGGGCAGGCGTTCGCCGAGGTTGTTTCGGTCTCGGTTCCGGCGGTATGGGGGTTTGTGTTGGTCTCCATGGTTGTATCGCTAGTGGCTGTATCCGTATCCGCGGTCTCGCTGTCGGTGGCAAGAGCTGTATCGGTGGGCGGTTCACCTTTGAGCGGAAAATTGTAGGCACAGGCCGGAATAAAGAGAAAGTATAATATTAACGGTATCTTGTCGATTTTTGGGGGCTTGTTTATTTGATTGTCATTCATCGTAAGTGACATCGGTTTTTCCTAATGTGTTCTGTCGCGCCTTACCTCATTGAAGATAACACCGAAAACGTGCCAAGAAAGCGCCTGCGATACAAAGGAAAGGCACATCCGTGGGTGGGTGCGAGGGTCCCCTAGGTTTGAGGGGACTTTCTGCGGAGAGCTCCCACGGCCGGAATCTCATTACAACAACGACGGCGTCTGGCATCCCAGACCGATGGCCCGAAAATAGCCGGCAGCATAGAGCTCCGCGATCGTCGCTATTTGGCCGTCGGGACAGTCTGTTTGGTCGCTAGGCGTCGTTGCGCCACCGCCGACTTCGCTCAGGTCCGTATAGGGTCCCCGGGTGATCTCGTATCCATTTTCGTCAGGCGTGATCAGCAGCGGCGCGCATCGAAAGATGATGAGGTCAATGTCGAGGCCCGTCCAGGCTCTAAAGCCCATGATGATCTCGTTTTCAGGGCACATTCGCGTCCATTTAGTTTCGCCAACGGAACCATGCATGGGCAAAATCGCACCGGCGCTCACTTGGACGGCACATTTGCCATCGACCAAGCTCACCGACGGTTTGCCGCAGATCGCCCCCAACGTTCCATGGACCGTGGAACCCGATGAGCCGGAATAAAGCCATCCTTGAAAGCCGACGAGCACTTGTTCGTCGGGACATTCGTCCCAATATCTCGTCCCCCCCGAAGTGCCAAAGACCACTCCGGTAAACGCCGGTGACGAAACGAACGCCACTCCGGTAGGGCAGGAAATGGGCGTGGTCTCTGAGTTTGTTTCGGTAGCGGTGTGGGTGTTGGGGTTGGTGTCGGTATCGGTATGGGTGACCGTATCGGTATCGGCGGCCTTTTTCAGTGGAAACTCGTATAGACAGCCTGAAACGGCGACAAACACACAGAACTGCATTCTATGAGCGAGTGTTCGTAGCTTCGTGTGAGGAGTGTCGTTTCTGGCAAAAGACATCGCTTTTTCCCTAATCCGCGCTGTCAGGCCGCACCCTCGTGGAATGTAGCACTGATAGTGCCCCAAGGCAGCTCCTGTGAGCTCGACAAAAAAACCGGGAGCCAGCCTCAAAGCCTCGGCTCATCCCACAGGCCCTTCACCCATCCATTAGATCCAAGCGCCGGGATGGCACGTCCCCCAGCGACTTGGCCCATGTCTCCTCTTTGATCGATTTGTACGGGTTTGATGTTCGTTGGGAGTTCTAATACTCGAATCCTCTTTTTTCCTCCCTGGCCTTTCCGACGTGTCTCTGTCTCAGGGGTGTGACAGTTGCTTGAAATGTGTCATCCCATTGTTACACAAGGGTTTTTTTGAGGTCAGCAGGAAAAAATGTGAGCTGCTTTTCTCACCGAGAGCTCTCCTTAGAACTGAAACAAGGCCGCTGATGGCCGCAACAAGGAGTTTTCGTTTTATGGAAAAAACAATGCGTTCTTTTAAACTCATGCTGATCTGTCTCGCAAGCCTTGCGAGCACCGTCATGCTCGGATGCCCGGCCGTCTCCGAGGACGACTCAACAGAGCCAGGATCGGACCAGACCGTCCAGGTGGAGGATGCTATCTGCATTCCAGAAACAACAGCGTTTGGTTGGGCGATGTGCTTGTGCGACGACCTCAACCTGAAGGGCAACGGCTTGACGGCCGAACCGCTCTACCCCGACGCCCCGCCCTTGAACCTCGGTGTCAATGGCCGCGTGTCATCGATGGGCAACTTGGTCGTGCATGGCACTATGGACATCGGTGGCGAATTGCTCGACTTTGGCAACACCCGGATCCACGACGACCTCTTGGTCGGTGAGCGCGCTTTGATCGCAGGTCGTGTGGTCGTGGATGAGGATGCCTACTTTGGTGAGTCCCTGGTCGGTGCGGGTATGCTCAAGGTCGGCGGCGGGCTCTCGGTGGCGGATCGGAATCTGTTCGCTGGCCATCTCGATTACAACCAGAAGCCCATGTCGATCTACCAGCCCCACGACCCTTGTCCCTGCAGCAAAAACGACATCATTAACATCAAGGAGATCGTGAGACAGCATCGCCTGGACACGCCGCTCGTTCTCGCCTCGGGTGCTGGCAACCAAGTCGTCAAGGTCGCGGCCGGTGACTATTACACGGACAATGCGTGGGTCTTTGCTGGCAATACGCGGATTGAGATCGATGGCAAAGTGCGATTCTTCGTTGAGGACGACATCCTGCTCATCGGCAACGGCAAGATCACACTCCTGCCCGGTGCACAGCTCGACCTCTACATCTCGGGGTCCTTGTCCGAGATCGGCAATTTCCATTTCGGGCAGGCCTATGACGAAAACAACCCGGAGCCGGCTCGCGTCTATGTCGGTGGCGAGAAACCGATCACCATCATCGGCAATGAGAGCTTCGTGGGCGGGATCTACGCCCCGCTTTCTACCGTGCGGGCCATTGGCAATCTGAAAATCGTGGGTTCTCTGTTCGCAAAAGATTTCAGAGTCAAAGGCAATGCCAAGATATCCTGGAACAGCGACCTCGTCGACGATGCCTGTGTTGATGACGATTCGGACGAAGAAGACGATGGCGAGGGAACCGATGCCGGGACAGATGACGAGAGCGAAGAGAGTGATAGTGATGATGGCGCCGGCGATGACGTGTGCGGAAGCGATGGCGTGCCCAATTGAGCGCGTTGCGGTAGTGAGCCTGTGAGCCTGTGTGAGTCTGGGAGCCTGAGACCCTGGGGAGCCGGGGACGGTCCGTGCGCCGGCACAAACCGGTGGAGTGTAGGACCGTCCCCGGCTTTCGTCCCCGGCGTTCGACTGTCACTTTGTCGAGTCAGTTCAGGGAGGAGAGCGTCATGCCGCTGTGACCAAGTCCGTATGGTCTTCTTTGCTTTCGCCTCATTTGTCTGCCCAAATCAGAACTTAGCCTGGTCCAATGTGCCAATTCAATGTTCCTCGTGGCTGGCGCGATCTTTGCTGGGATTTGGATGTTCGTTCCGCCCACACGAGGATGCGGTGCGAGCTTTTTCCGACCCATTGGAAAAAGGGCGCCGGTCCCACGCCGGCAAAAAAACACAGGAGAGAAACAATGACAAAATGCACCCAGCCCGGTCTCACAAGACAAAAAAAATGGACAATTTCCGCCGGTGCCGTGATTTCCTTTTTTCTTCTTGTCTCCTGTTCGCAGCCTGAAGGGAACGACAACGATCTGAATGCTGAATCGTCTGTGGACCCGGCGGAGCACCAATCCAACTACAGCGTCTTAAACACGATCCAGTATTCCATTCTTAAACACTATGCTGCAAAAGCCAAAACCCAGGGCGCCAACATTACGTACCCGATTTGTGTCGCGTCGGATGAATTGAAATTTACCTCTGCGCAGCGGGCGGCCTTCATACAAACGGAAGAACAAGCGATCAATAAGTGGAACAAGGCATTGATCGGCCAAACAGGCTGGGCTGTATCGAGCATTAAGCTGTATCCAGTGGGCGGTTTCACGAAAAGCAGTTGTCCAAAGACGGACAACGGATACCCAGTGTATCGTGTGATAGGCATCGCCGGGAACCGAGGAGGCGCCTCTTTCTGGGACTATCTTCAGACAGTGGAAAAGAACAATTTTTTTACCCCCAACCTGCGCAGAGAAATGCACGAATACGGTCACCAACTCGCTATGGGCGATACGTATACCGAAGTTGGCTATGAGCAGCCCATTGGTCAGCCAGCGTCGATTATGAACCTCTACTACAACGTCGACGGTCTCACCCAAGATGACATCGATGGCGTTCGCCAGATTTGGTACATGCTCCGAACGGGCTCCACGAACCCATGCGCTACTGGTTACGTTCCGGGCAAAGCACTTGAAAACCGAAATGGACACAGGTTCTGTGTCAAAGGGAGTGGTCCCAATCCGGTGGATAATTGCCCCAAAGATCCGAACAAGACAGAACCCGGCAATTGTGGTTGCGGCGTACCAGAAGGCACCTGCGGCACGTGCACCAATAAGAATACAAACTGCGCAAGTTGGGCTGCTGCTGGGGAATGCACAAAAAATCCAAGCTATATGCTGACCAGTTGTTGCAAGAATACAAACTGCGCAAGTTGGGCGGCCGCAGGGGAATGCACCAAGAATCCTGGCTACATGCTGACCAATTGCTGTGCGAGCTGCAAAAAGTAGTTTATTTTCGCAGATCCATCATCCCTAACGAGGCAAGGACGCGTGGCCGTGGGAGCCTGGGACGGTGCTGGGATTTAGTTTGCCTCATCGCTTATTCCCAGGCTGTATCGCACGCGGCCTTCGCTCCATCCTTGGTCTTTGCACTCTCTGTTGCGCCAACGCCCTTTTCCCTTTATCGACCAGTGGCTCCAACTCGTCGTGCACGCTTAAGGGCGCTCTTCATCCAGCGCGAGACCTTTGGGGGAGGGGTCTTGGCAATCAGCCGTGAAAGCGGATGGGGCCCAGCAGAACCACGAGAGGCACATGGCTCGACTTCGGGCCGTAGCCGAAAATCTGGCAGTCCAGTCCCGTGAGGCTCTGTCCCAATCATCGCAGGTATTTTTCCTGTCCGCAGGCCCCTGGACAAAGTACCTCTGCTCATGAAATCGACAGATGGCGTGAAAAACGCCTCCAGCGTAGCTCAGTCGTGCGATTCGAGGCATGCGTAACCTCGAGGCGTGTGGTTAATTTCAGACTGCCGAAGCATATCTCATAGATCGTCCCTGGCAAGTGAAAGATCGTAGGACCGTCCCCGGCTTTCCCGGCTTTTCAACGCGATTTCCAAATTGTCTTTTTGCGAACTGCGCGCGTACGATGTCTCTTAAAGACTGAAAAAGGAGGGACCATGAAATACGTGATTACGTGTGCAAGCATGCTGGCGTTGGTAGCGATGGCGTGCACGGGGGCCGAGGAAGATGCGTGTCCGATCGGATCCGAAGGTTGCGAATGCACCGCCGGCGGATCCTGCGACAAGGGGCTCGCGTGCCGTTCCGACATGTGTGTCGATCTTGCGGGAGAGGGAGACGGCGACGTGGACAGCGACGGCGACTCGGACGGCGACAATGCCTGCGAGACCGCCGGAGGCGTCGAGTTTTCGGCTGGCGCGTGTGTGAAAATCTGCAAATACGACGAGATTTCGCCCGGGTACGATCTCTACGCGGACTGCGCTGACCTGAAGATGCAGTGTTCCGCCCAAAATTATTGCGTGAATAAATTCGGCACCTGTTCCACGGACGATGAATGCGGAACCGGTTTCGCGTGCGTTTTCTACACGTATTGGGGCGCGCAGTGCCATCCTCTCTGCGAGGAAGGCGTCGACGAATGCCCCGCGGGAACCCAATGCCTGCTTTCGGACGCGGACGATTTCTGGAATAAACCTCCGCAGCACACATGCCATACCCAGTAAGTGTTAAGGGCCTGCCGCAAAATAACTCTTCCGCTTGGGTGGGACACGGTGCTGGACACGGTGCTCCGCTTGGGTGGGACACGGTGCTGCTAAGTCGTGCGGTTCGAGGCATGAGTATACTCGAGGCGTGTGGTTTATTTCAGACTGCCGAAGCATATCTCATAGATCGTCCCTGGAAAGTGAAAGATCGTAGGACCGTCCCAGGCTTCTAGGACCGTCCCAGGCTTCGGTAGGACCGTCCCAGGCTTCCAGGCTTCCAGGCTTCCTTCACTCAATTCGGTTGACCATTCCTCAGAACCCTCTGTAGATTTCGCCAATGAACACCGAATCGGGCGAGAAAAAGGTAGGACTATGCGCACGACAGACAATGGTTAAAACTCCTACACGATGAAAGGAGGTATTTGTCTGATGAGCCCAAAACACTGGATACCCTACGCTGCCCTGTTGGGTTGCGCGCTCGCTGGGTGCAGCCCCGCGAAACAGGACGATGCCGAATCGGACGACGGCGAAGACATACAGGCGACAAGTGATAGAACAGAAGGCGACGTCGTCACCGACACGACCTCCTCGAGCAGCGGAGACGAGCAACCCGTGGTGCTAGAGCTCGGCGAAATTCGAGAACTCGACACCAGCACAGACGGGGGCGTCTCGATAGACTTGGCGACACCCAATGGGACAGAGACCTTTATTGTAGTTCTTATGGACAACGCTTGGGAGGTCGATGAAGAGCACTCATACGAGACACGCATCTCTCCGTCGCCACTGCCGCCTCCGAACGCCGTTGTGCAGCCCCTACACGAGCCGCCTCTGACAAGGTGCCAATCGCCAACGCACGGGGCGAAGCTACCGCCGCGAGGGACCACCCCTCCACCTGGCATCGGCCAAAACCGCGTCTTTCAGGTCAACGACGCGACCTTCACTGCTGCGATCGAGGTGAACGCTGAGTGCGTCTACGTTGGCGGCACGCTTGCCATCTGGCTCGACCGCACTACGACGGTCCCAGCGCCAGCAGCGATCGATGAAACGATGCTCGCGCCCATCGCGGCGGGTTTCGAGGACACGGTGTTGCCGCGTCACCGCCAGGTGTTCGGCCAGGAGTCCGATATTGACGGCGATGGCTTGGTGCATCTTCTGTTCACTCCGATCGTTACCGCGCTTAACGTGACTGCGTATGTGGACACCTGTGATCTTGCAGCGCGTCCAGGCTGTCTCATCAGCAACGGAATGGAAATCGTTTACGTCGCTCCGCCCGACCAAATACCGAACCCGATGATGGCGAGCGTCTCCTCGATCCTCGCCGTGCTCGCTCACGAGACCCAACACAACATCTTTTTCTACCGCAAGTTCATGCTCAACCACCAAGAACAACTCGCGGAGAATCCCTACCTGGCCGAAGCCTTCAGCAGCATGGCCGAAGATCTCTCGGGCTACGGAAACGGCACGTTCTACGTCTGGGCAAGCGCGCTCACTTCGCTGGAGGCGGTGAGCGGCCCCGACCTCATCGATCCGAGCGTGCAGATGTACATCGCCGATCGGGATATACCTCTGCGTGGTGCGGCCTATCTGCTTCTGCGCTATCTCTTTGAGCAAATGGGGGGCAATGAGTTTGAAAAGGGCAACATCCTCATCGACGAGGGTGGGATCGCGTTTCTGCAAGCGCTCGTGAGCTCCAAGGAACTTGGCCAGACGAATCTCGAACAGCAGATCGGGCGGCCGATCGGCGACGTACTCTTTGACTGGTACACCACCCTTGCGGTCTCCAACCGCAAAGCCGAAGATGGGTCGGCGCTCAACTCCGACCCGCAGTTCAATTACCAGCCGGCAACCGAAGATCTTGACACGCGATCCTCTACAGGAAAACCCGAGCGCCACGGCGTCGATCTTTTTGCCATGAACCCGATGACAGGACAAAACCTCAGCGGCCCACCGATGACCCCGATCGGTCATGCAGATGGCAAGCTGCGGCCGGGCGGCGTGGAATATCTTCGAGTCGTCGCCAGCGAGCCTGGAGGGAGACTCGCGATTGTGTTCAAACCCGAAGCCGGAGTGACACTGCGTGGCCGTATTGTCCGTGAAATCTGACTGAAGAACAGATTTGATCGGTGATCCGATACATCGGACGTCGCGATTGTCTTCCAGCATCGGGAAAACGAGAAAGAAACGCTCGGCAGCGACCATTCGATGCAG
>JALOQD010000163.1 GCA_025453525.1 Myxococcota bacterium | reverse complement strand
TTGGCTTCGATCACCTTGGCCTCGACCATGCCCTGCTGCTCGAGGGCCTTGGCATGGGCCTCCAGGCCCTTGGCCGCGGCGAGCGCTTTCCTCTCCGCCACCGTGGCCTCGGCTGTCCCGTACTTCTCGTTGGCCGCGGCGCGTGCCTCCAGGGCCCTGGCCTCTCCCAGACCTTTGACCGCCTCTTCCTGAGCCGTGGCGTCGGCGATGATCTTGCGCGCGTCCGCTTCTTTTTCCGACGCGGTGCGCTTTCCCTCGGCGATGATGATCTGCTGCTCGGCCTCGAGGGTCGCCACGCTCTTGTCGGCCTCGGCGGACTTGACGAGCTTGATCTTGTCCTGGTCGCCTTCCTGCTCGGCCTTGGTCAGCGCCACCTTCTTGGCTCGATCGGCGGCGGCAAACTCGCGGGTGTCCTTGATGCGCTCCTCTTGCTCTACCACGGACCTCTCCACGTTGACGCGCTCGCGAATCACCTCCTGGATGTTGCGCCGTTCGGTCTCTACCGCCTTTTCCTTTTCGATCTGCGACAGGGTGACGACCCGCTCGCGCTCCGTGGCCTCGAGCATGCGATCCTTCTCGACGCGCTCGGTCTCCACAGCTTCGGTGCGTTGTTTGTTCTTTGCCGCCACAATGGTGTTGCGCAGTCGGTTCTCCTCGGAGACAGCGATCTCTTCCTCCGTGGTGATCCGCGCCTTCTCTGCCTTGAGCCGCTCCTCGTGTTGCACCTTGAGGGCTTGGGCCTGCTGGCGAGCCGAGATCTCGGCGATCTCCCGGCGCTGATTCTGCTCGGCCTCGGTTTGTTGGCGCTCGAGCTCGAGGATCGCCTCCCGCGCCTCAACGTCCTGCTTTTTGATGGTTTTTTCTTTTTCGCGCGTGATCTGGTTGGCGAGCACGGCCTGCCGCGCCGTCAGCTCCGTGATCTTCTTGATGCCGTCTGCGTCGAGGATGTTGCGCGAGTCGAGCTTGTCCACCGTGGTCTGCTCCAGGTAGTCGATGGCCGCGTCGTCTAGCACGTAGCCGTTGAGGTCAGTGCCGATGACCTTCAGGATCTGCTCCTTGAACTCCAGACGGTTGGTGTACAGCTCTACAAAATCGAACTGCTTGCCCACGGTCTTCAGACCCTCGGAGAACTTGGCGTCGAACAGCTCCACCAGCGCCGCGGTGTCTGAGGCGCGGTCGCAGCCGAGACTTTGGGCGACTTTGAGCACGTCCTGGGGCGTCTTGTTGACCTGCACGAAAAACGCCACCTTTACGTCGGCTCGCAGATTGTCCTTGCAGATGAGGCCGTTGCCGCCCATGCGTTCGATTTCCACGCGCTTGACCGAGACGTCCATCGTCTCCATGCGGTGAATGACCGGAAGCACGACCATGCCGGCAAAGCTCACCCGCGTGCCGCCGAGGCCTGTGCGAATGAGCACCTTGCCCTGCTCCACCTTGCGGTAGCAGCGGAGCAGGAGCACGACGGTGCCAAACAAGACGAAAGCAAGGAGCAAGCCAGCGGCGACCAGCGGCGTGGATAGCTTCAGGATTTCTGTTGGGACATGCGCTTGTGCGAATAATGGGCTCATCTTCGATTCCTCCCAAAGGTCAGACGCAGTTGGTCGCGTCAGGGCTTGTGTACGATGGCGATTCCGGTCTTCTTGTCGTAACCGACGACGATGACCTCGGCACCCCGCTCCACGACTTCGCTGTGTTCGGTGCGGGCGTTGAGGGTGATGGGCGCGCCCCCTGTTTCGATGCGCACTTGTCCAAATTTCTCGTCCACCGTGCTCGTGGTCACGGTGCAGACCCGCCCCATGATCTCCTCGAACTGTTCGGTTTGATTGGCCAGGGAAGCGAACAGACGGCGGACGGGCCAGGTGATGATTTTGGAAACAAACGCGGCGGCGATCGCCGCGGCGAGCAGCACGAGCAGAGACCAGAAGAACGAGCGAATACCGAGGAGGTAGTTGGCGGTCAGGGAGAAGGTCCAGAGCAAAGCCAAGAAAATGCTCAAGGTGATAGCGGCCGGAGTTTCGAGCCCGCCCATGAAACCGAGCACGAGCTTGAAGGCGCTCCCCTGGGGCTCGGCTTTGGTTGCGCCGTCGGCATCGGCATCGCCGTCGGCATCGACATGCCCGTCGGCATCGACGTGCCCGTCAGCCGAGCCGTCCAGGGATTGCAGGTCGAATAGGCCGGCGATGACGAGAAGCCAATAGAGCACGACGACGAGCAGGAGCACAGTGGCCACGAAGTTGGCCGGAGAAAAGGCGAGCGACATGAGTAGGAAGAGCTGTTCCATGAGGGACTTCTATCTCTTTTTTGGGTTGGAACGAATACCAAAAAATTAGTTTGGGTTCGGCATCGAGCAATACGGGGTTTGAAAGGACGAGCTTTTTAGGATTCCCGCTGTGGCTGGGTCGGTCGCTCGGCGAGCGTGAGAAGGGCCATGGCGCTCAGGCCAGCGCGCAGGGCGATGGTGTGGGGCAGGACGTATTCCTCTTCGGAATGAAAACCGCCGCCCACGGGTCCGAGACCGTCGAGGCAGGCTAGGCCAAAGCCGGCGACGTAGTTGATGTCTCCCACCCCCGCTGTTCGAGCGCCGCGCACCTCGAACCCGAGAGCTCGGGCTGCGTCTTGATAGAGCTGCAGCAATGACGTTGAGGCCGGATGCTCGGGCATGGGGGGCGTGTCGATGGCAGAGGTGAGCTGCACGCGGGCGCCGGTTCTGCGCTCGAGATCCCTTCCAAGGGCATCGAGCCGCGCTATCATCTCTTGTCCTTTGTTCGCGTCCAAGAACCGCCATTCCAGCTCGCAAACGGCGAGCGCTGGGACCGCGTTGAGTTGCTGTGGCTCGATGTGGACCGCGCCGCCTGGGGACAGGGTCACTCCCTCGATTTCCCGCTCCAGGGACTCGGCGCCGCAGATGAAGTCGCACAGCGCGGAGAACGCGTTGATGGCGGTGTCGTGGTCGATGCCGGCGTGGCCGGTCTTGCCCAGCACCCTCACACGGGTCAAACCCAGTCCTTTGCGCTCGACGACGAGATCGCCGTCGGGTCGTGCGGCTTCGAAGCTCAGGGCGATGTCTGCGCCACGGGACGCCTGCTCGAGGACGAGGTGTCCAGTGGGTGCGCTGGTCTCTTCGTCGGCGACGAACACCACGCGAAGATCGAGAGCCGGTAGAACGCCGAAGTGATGCAAGAGCTCAAGGCAAAAAAGGGCGGTCACCAGGCCGCCTTTCATATCCGAGACACCCGGACCAATCCAGCGATTCTGCTCTTTGCGCAGAGCCGAGAAGGGGTGATCTTTGGGAAAGACCGTGTCGAGATGGCCGAGCAACAGGATCGTCGGCGCGTTTGCCTGCGCTGCAGCTCGGGTCGCTACGAGGTGTGGGAGTCGCAGGCCGCCCTTCTCGACCTCTTCGAGCCGCGTTTCGAAGCCGTATTGCGCAAGGCGCAGCGCGATGAGGTCGCCACAGGCTCGCAGTCCCTCGGGGTTACTGGCGTGAGAGTTGATCGAGACCAGAGATTCGAGGAGCTCGAGCCATGGTCTCTCTTGCTGTAATGCGAAAGCGAGAACCTCGGTGCCTCGTTGTATGAATTTGTTGGTGTGGTCCATCTCGACAAAGCTGCACCGGAAGAAATGGAGGTGTCAATGCGCGCCTTGGAAGCAGGCGTTGTTCGGCGGTCGGGTTGTGGGGTAGCCTGAGTCCCCAAGGGTTCACCTGTATGAGAAAGGCAAAGGAGCGCGCGTGACTACCAAGATCCCCAGTGCCTATGTCATTGTGTTTGCGCTCGTCGTGCTCGCCGCGGTGCTGACGTGGATTCTGCCAGGCGGCTCTTATAAGCGGGAGAAGAGACTCGTAGGGAGCGTGCAGCGCCAGGTCCTCGTGGAGGGATCCTATGAAGAAGTGCCGAACAAACCCCAAGGGTTCGAGGTGTTCAGCGCGCCTCTCTCTGGGTTCGTGCGCCTGGCTGAGATCATCGCGTTCATCTTCATGGTGGGCGGAGCGTTCTTCATTTTGAACGAGACCGGTGCGATCGCGGCAGGCATCGCGTGGCTGGTGCACAGGCTCGAGGGACGAGAGCTGCTCATCATCCCGATCGTCATGACCTTCTTTTCGGCGTTCGGGGCGGCGTTTGGGATGTGCGAAGAGGCGATTCCCTTTGTGATGATCTTTGTGCCTCTTGCCTTGGCGCTCGGCTACGATTCCATCGTCGGCATATCGCTGAGCTTCGTCGCGGCGGGGGTGGGGTTTGCCGCGGCGTTCCTCAACCCGTTCACTCTCCAGATCGCCCAGGGGATCGCCGGCCTGGAGCCAGTCTCTGGCTGGGGCTATCGCTTGATTCTCTGGGCCGCGGCCACGGCCATGACCATCGTTTGGGTCATGCTCTACGCGAGGCGCATCCAGAAACATCCGGAAAAGAGCCCCATGTACGAGCTCGACCGCGCTCGAAGGGAAGAGGCTCTGAGTGCGCGCAGTAAGGACGTGCCGTTTACCTGGCGACACGGCGCGTGCCTCGGCGTGCTTGGGGCCAGCGTCGCCGGAACCGTGGTGGGCGTGGTGGTCTTCGAGTGGTTCATCCTCGAGCTCGGCGGACTGTTCCTCGCCATGGGCCTTCTCGCTGGCGCCCTGAGCGGCATGGGCCCCAACGCCATCGCCAAGGCGTTCGTGGATGGCGCCAAGGACATGTGCGGCGCCGCGATCATCGTGGGATTTGCCGGAGGCATCATCACCGTGCTCGAGAACGGCCAGATCCTCGACACCGTGCTCCACGCTCTTGCGAGCCTGACCTCGGGCATGCCTCGGCTCCTCGCGGCCGACGCCATGTACGTCGCCCAGATGTGTCTCAACTTCTTCATTCCCTCGGGCTCAACCAAGGCCGCGCTCACCATGCCCATCTTCGCCCCGCTCGCCGACCTGTCTGGCATCACCCGCCAAACCGCGGTGCTCGCCTATCAACTCGGCGACGGATTCACCAACCTCATCATCCCCACTTCGGGGGTGACGATGGCCACCCTGGGCATGGCCAAGATTCCGTTCGAGAAGTGGTTTCGCTTCCACCTGCCCATGCAGATCGCGTTCTTCTTCTTCTCGCTCCTAGCTCTCGTCTATCCGGTGGTCGTGGGATGGGAGTAAAGAGCGGCTAGCTGGTTCCCGTCCCGAAATGGGAGTTTTCCGGCGTCCTTCGGAAAGGCGAGGACTGTTTGAGTTGGATAATTCGATGTACGAGTTCCTTTAGACTTGGAGAAGGATGCCGGAAAACAGGACTTTCGGGATGGGAACTAGCTGGCGAGGACCTCGCGCAAGGTATGGGCGAGCTTCTCCAGGGAGAACGGCTTTTGGAGAAAATGCATCCCTTCGTCCAGCGCGCCGTGGCTGGCGATCACGTTGGCCGTGTACCCGGACATGAATAGGATTTTGACCTTCGGGCAAAGGGCTTGGATTTTCGCCGCCAGGTCCCGCCCATTCATCTCTGGCATCACGACGTCGGTGAGCAGCAGCGAGATGGTCTGCGCGTGCCCGGCGACGAGTAAGAGCGCCTGTGCCGAGTGGCTTGCGGACAGCACCTCGTACCCGAGTTTCTCGAGCATTCTCTCGATGAGAGTGCGCAGAGCGGGTTCATCCTCGACGAGCAAAATCGTCTCATGAGCGCGAGCATCGTCGGTCTTTGGGGCAAGGCTCTTCGTAGGCTCATCCTCGCCCATATGCCGAGGCAGGAGGATATTGAAAGTCGTTCCCTTCCCAGGATCGCTCATGACGACGATGAATCCGCGACTCTGTTGAACGATGCCGTAAACGGTCGCGAGCCCGAGGCCCGTGCCTTCGCCAACACCCTTGGTCGTGAAGAACGGCTCGAAAACATGATTCAGCGTCTCTTCGTCCATGCCGTGACCATCGTCGCGAACCTTCAGCTGCACGTAGTCGCCAGAGACGACCCCTGCATGAGCCGCGCAGAATTCATCGTTCGCTGCAAAATTCATCGTCTCTATGGTGATATTGCCGACGATGGCGATGGCGTCTCGGGCGTTGACGCACAAGTTGGTGAGGATTTGGACGATTTGCGACGGGTCCATCAAGACCGGCCAGAGCGAGGTGGCAGGCGACCAATCGATGCAGATGTTTTCGCCGATGAGCCGTTGCAGCATCTGGCGAGTGCTCACCACGACCTCGTTGAGATCGAGCACTTTGGGGACGACGGTTTGCTTGCGCGCAAAGGTGAGCAACTGGCGCGCGAGCTCGGCGGACCGCTCGGCCACTCGTCGAATCTCCTCGAATGCCTCGCGCGGCTGGGCCTTGAGTCCCGTGTCTAGGAGCGCGAGATCCGTGCGTCCGAGAATCACGCCGAGCATGTTGTTGAAGTCGTGGGCGACCCCACCAGCGAGGCGCCCGATAGACTCGAGCTTCTGGGCCTGGTGAAGCTGGACCTCCAGATTGGCTCGCTCTGCTTCGGCTGCTTTGCGTTCGGTGATGTTGCGAACAGTCGCGACATAACGCGCCTTTGCACCGCGCTGCGTTCCCTTGGCCGCGATCGAGAGCTCGAACCAGCCTTGCCCAGCGCTCAGGTCGAGTTGATAGATGGCGCCACGATGCCAGCCATGCACAGCGGCTTGCTCGAGAGCTGTCATGATCGCTTCGGCCGCGCTTTGGGGCAGGACTTCGCTGACGGTTTTGCCGAGGAACTGGCTCGCTTCGACATAGAGCGCCTCGCCCTCGGGGAGGTGGTAGTCGAAGATGCGGCCCTCGCCATCGAGCTCGAACAGGAGGTCCGGGATCGACCGGAACGTGGCGGCGAGCTTGTCGTGCGCGTCCTTGAGCTCGGCTTGGGCCTTGCGCCGGTCGGCGATCTCGAGGGCCATGGCCGCGTTGGAGCTCTCCAAATCGCCCTTGAGGCGTTGCAGTCCCGCGATGGAGTTGGAGATCGCCAGGGACATCTCGTTGAGGCTGATCGAGAGGGAACCGAGCTCGTCTTTGGATTTGACCTCGATAAAAACGTTCGGCTCCGAATGGGCGATGCGCGCCGCTGCTGCCTTGAGCCGCGCGACTGGCTCCCCAAAGACCCGCCGAAAAACCAAGACGATGACGAGGGCGCATGCGGCGACGCACAGGCTAGCCAGGGCGATGTTCCACAGCAAGGCGCGGTGGATGGCCTGTTCCAGGCGGCTCGTCTCTGTGCTGTAGACGAGCACCCATTTCCAAGGTGCAAAGGCGCGCGCTCCCATCAAGCGGGGCTTTGCGACCTCGACCAAACCGCGGCTCTCGTGGGAGGGCGCCTCGAGGGCTTCGAGGGCGCCTTTGCGGAGCTGCGACAAGAGAGGCTCGGTGCTGCAATCCCCAGCAGAATGCACTTTGCGTCCCAGGGTGTCGAAGACGGCGAAACATCCGTACCTCGAATCGGAGCCAAGCGAGAGGTCATCGATGGCCTCTTGCTGGTAGAGCCGCAAGAAGCTTTCGACTTTGTCCATCTTGGAGCTGCGCAGGAGCTCGGCTCGGCGCCCAAGCGTTTGCTCGTAGCGAGCCTCGAGCACGGCCTCGATGTAGCTGTAGGCGTCTGCCTGAATGACGTTCTTTGCCGTGGTGTAGGTGAGAAAGCTCAACGCGACAAACCCGGTGAGGAGGACCGGGAAGATGCTGAGAATCAATTTGGTCTGTACGCGCATTTCGTCAGGCGCTTCGTTTCTATCGAAACAGCTTCGAGCCCGCGAGCCGCAGCAAGTCAGAGGGGATCGCGACCCCGATTTTGACGGCTGTGGTCAGATTAACACCAAAATCGATTTGCGAGGGAGAGTGAACGGGGATGGCGCCCACTGGCCTGCCATGGATGACGGCATCGACCATCGCCGCGGTCTCACGCGCGCCTGTCTGTGTATCGGCGGCGATATGCACCAAAGCCCCGCTTTTCGTGTTGCTGGTATTGGTGCCGCAGAACACCGGGTGCTTGGAGTGGGTCGCGATCGTGCGGACGAACTCCTCGAGCTCACCTACCGGATCTTGAGCAATCCACCAGAAGTCGACCTGGTCGTCGAGTTTTGCGATGCCCTCGATGAGTCGCTGCATGGTCTGCTGCACATCGAAGTTTTTCTCGTCATAGGGAATTTCGTAGGCGATGAACTGGAGGTCGCCTCGCTTTTTCGCCGCAGCCTCGAGCATGCGCAGGTCGCCGACTGCCGAGGGATAGCTCGAATGGATGAAGCCAAAACGCACCGGTATCCTCGGCTTGGAAGGCGCCAGGATGCGCATGACCATGTCGATTTTCGTGTCTCGGGGAACGCTGTGCACCACGCCGGAAATGGAGTCATTGGAGGGAACGCCGACCTCGCGAACGAGCAGAGCGCCCACGGGATCGGAGACCACGAAGAACACCACGGGGATCTTGAGCGGCTTGGCCACGGCATAGGCTGCCTTGGCCGCCAGCGTGGCGTTGGCGACGATCACCGCGGGTTTGCCGCGCTCGATCTCCTCTTTGAGCAATTGCTCGGCGAGCGCTGGATCGCCCTGTGCCTTGAGCAACACGATGTCTTGCCGCGGATAACCCAGCTTCGCCATGGCGCTCAAGAACTCTCGGGTGTGATCCAGCACCACCGGCACGTCGAAGGTCTCGAGCAGGACGATGCGCGGTTTGGCTTTTGCCAAAGTCGGCGCGAGGCCAGAGACGCTGAGGGTCAATAGAATGAACAGCGCCCGCCCAATGATCGACGTGCCGAGAGCTCGCCTGTGGTCTGAACTGGCTCGCATGTGTGCTTCATACTCTAGAATCTCCGCCCTGCTTGCGCAATTGCGGTCTCTAAAAAAAACGAGTTGTGAGCGCGCCTTTTGTGCCAGGGTGGAAGCGCTCGCTCTCGAAGGGAGTACTGGCGAGCACCACCGCTTCCTGCTCCGGTTGGACAATCGCCTCGCCTCGCACTTCGCCCTGCGCGGCACCTTGGGTCTGGGGTTTGCTTTTTGAAGGTGGATTTCCCATTTCGCCGCTGCTGTGGTAATACTAGCAGGCGTGGCTGGCGGCCCAGCCCTTGAATATGAGGAGGAGGGTCATGACGAGGAACACTGCGGTTTGGTTTTGGGCGTGTCTGTTTGGTATTACTGCACTGTGGGGCTGCGGCAACTTAACGGCTGAGCCCGTGGGCTCGGACACCGCGAATGAACTGTCCTACCAAACGGCGTTGAGCGAGTGCGGTGGTTTTTGGGTGGAGCAGTATGCGCCGCCGCCGGGCGACACCGACGACACGGCGGAGTACTGCGGCGCCGAGCGTCTCCTATGGACCTATGACCCGAGCAGCGGTGCCCTCGAGATCACGCACACTCGTGTCGAGCTCAACTGCTGCGGCGTGCACAGCATCGACTTCTCCTTTGCGGATGGCGTTTACCTCATCGCCGAGCGCGATGAGCCTGAAGTCGATCGGTGCACCTGTGTCTGCGTATTCGACTTCGGCCTCACGGTGCAGGGCATGCCGCAGGAAATCATCGCTGTGGAGCTCGAACGCACGGTCACGGATGCGCCTGATGCCTCTGGTCCGGTGTGGAGCGGCGAGCTCGATCTGACCCAGGGCAACGGCGAAATCATCGTGGACGGGACGCCCATGGGGTATCCCTGCTTGCCTTAAGCCAGGCGTGGAGACTGTTCGAATCAGGACAACCGCAACAACTCATCATACCGGGGCAGGGGCCAGAGCCTGGCGTCGAGGTACTGCTCGAGCTCATCGCAGACGGCGCGAGCTTCGTCGAGGAGCGGGCGGACGATCTCCGCTGCCTTCCAGGCGCGGTTCTTGACCGCGGACTCGTCGTATAAAACGGACTCGTTCTCGGCCAGTCGACCGGAGAGACCGTAGAGTTGGTCGATGGCCTGGACGCACTTCTCGAGTCGGGTTCGCTGAGACTTGAGGCTGTCGCTATTGGCGCCGAGCAAGGCCCCTGCTTCTCGTAGGGAAGAGGCGAGCTTCTGTTGGTGCTCGAGGGCAGCAGGCAAAATCTGCGTGTCGATCATTCTGCGGGAGACGCGCAGCTCTACGGCCACGGTCTTGACGAATTGGTCGAGTCGCACGCGGTAGCGAGCCTCGGCCTCTTGGGCCGTGAGGATGCCGTAGCGCTCGAACAGTGCGATGGTGCTTTTGGCCACGAGCCCTTCGAGGGCAGCGGGCGCGTGGGTCGGTGAAGGCAGGCCGCACGCCTTGGACTGATTGGCCCAGGCCGCGGTGTAGCAGTCGCCATCGTAGCGCAGGTCTTTCGTTTCCTCGATGATCTCTCGCAGCACCTCGAGCACGGCAGGGTCGCGCTCCTTGCCAAGGCGAATGCGCTGCTCGATTTTCTCGGACAAGTCGTCGAGGGATTCGGCCAGCATGGTGTTGAGCACCGCGTTGGGCACGGCGATGGACATGCTCGAGCCCAAGGCGCGCAGCTCGAACTTGTTCCCGGTGAAGGCCATGGGCGAGGTGCGGTTGCGATCCGTGGTGTCCTTGGGGAGCACCGGCACTCCTCCGATGCCGAGATCCAAGGTGTCGAGGCTCGTGTCTGGGCCGAGCTCCAGGTGGGCGAGGTTGTCGAGCAAATGGTTGAGGCTCGCGCCCAGGTAGACGGACATGACCCGTGGCGGAGCTTCGTGACCGCCCAGGCGCCGGTCGTTGCCCGAGCCCGACGTGACGGCTTGGAGCAACCCTGCGTGGCGCTGCACGCCCTGGACGGTGGCCATGAGGAACACGAGGAACCGCAACCGCGAGGCCGGGGTCTTGCCTGGATCGAACAGGTTGGTGCCCTCGGAGTCGACGAGGGACCAGTTGTTGTGCTTGCCCGAGCCGTTGATGTGGGCATAGGGTTTCTCATGGAGCAATACCCTCAGCTTGTGGCGCGGCGCGACTCTGCCGAGAACCTCCATCACGAGCTGGTTCTGATCCGCCGCGATGTGAGCCGGGCCGTGGAGCACGGCGAGCTCGAACTGGGCCGGCGCGACCTCGTTGTGGCGGGTGCGCACTGGCACGCCGAGCTGCCACAGTTCTTGCTCGGCCTCCTCCATGAAGGCGAGCACCCGTTCCGCGATGGCGCCGAAGTAGTGATCCTCTAGGATCTGCCCGCGGGAGGGCGGCGCTCCGAACAAGGTCACGCCCACTTCGCACAGGTCTGCTCGGCGCTTGAAGAGCTCTTCAGTCACCAAGAAGTATTCCTGTTCGGCGCCCACGGTGGGCCAGACCGAGGTCGCCTTTTCATTGCCGAGCAGTCGCAGCATGCGCAGCGCCGCGCTGCTGACGGCGGCGATGGAGCGCAGCAAGGGGGTTTTCTTGTCCAACACTTCTCCCTTGTAGGAGACGAAGACGGACGGCAGGGCCAGGATCACCGCGCCCTCGCGTTTGATGAGAAACGCGGGCGAGGTGGGATCCCATGCCGCGTATCCGCGAGCCTCGAAGGTCGAGCGCAGACCTCCGTGGGGGAAGCTCGAGGCATCGGGCTCGCT
>JALOQD010000008.1 GCA_025453525.1 Myxococcota bacterium | reverse complement strand
GCCGTAGACGCCGAGGACCAGACCCACCCAGGTCCAGATGCTGATCATTTCTTTTTGCGGTTCGCTTGTCATCGTCTTCTTCCTCATTTTTAGAAGAACGCCACGTTGAGAGCCACGACTGCGATGCCTGCCACGGCAGCCCAGAAAGCCGGGCGCCGCAGAAGTGGGACGTCCTTGTCCACGGTCTTCTCGGTGAGGCCTTTGACGAGACCCACGAGCTCTGCCTCTGCTTTGGGTTTTGTGGCAAGGCTGATGGCGAGGGTGACGCCGAAGCACACGACCCAGGCCCAGACCGCCTGCCAAAGGTTCATGGTCATGTCGCTCGGATTCGGCGTCATGGTGATGAGCGTGGCGTAGGGCGAAAGGAAGCCGAACCTGAATCCGAGGTAGATGCCGAAGGACGTGGCCATGCCGGCGAGGAGTCCGTAGAACGCGCCGGCCGAGGTGCAGCGCTTCCAGAACATGCCCAGCAGCATGGTGGCGAACAGCGGCGCATTGACCCACGAGAAGATGGCCTGGATGTAGTCCATGATGGTGGGGAACTGCATGGCCCAGTAAGCGGTCGCCACGCTGAGCAGGATGCCGACGATGGTGGTGACGCGGCCCACCCACACCAGATGCTCGTCCGTGGCGTCCTTCTTGAAGAGCACGCGGTAGAGATCATAGGTCCACACCGTGTTGAACGCGCTGATGTTGCCAGCTTGGCCTGCCATGAACCCGGCGAGCAGCGCCGTGATCCCCAGTCCGATGAGGCCAGGGGGGAAGTAGCGGGCGATGAGCAGGGGCAGGGCTGAGTTGTAGTCCGGCTGCCCGTCGTCCTTCATCATGAGGGTCAGCTCGCCGCTCTCAGCCAGGCGCCAGGCCACGAGACCCGCCACCACTACGATGAACGGCAGGGCCATCTTGAAAAACGCCGCGACGATCGGCGTCATGCGCGCCGAGCGCAGATCCTTGGCCGAAAAGGCGCGCTGCACGATGAGGAAGTCCGTGGTCCAGTAACCAAAGGAGAGCACCCATCCCAGGCCCAGCACGATGCCGAGCCACGTCACGCCCATGGGATTGTCGCCAGCGCTGCCCGTGGTGGACCACAGACCGGCCATCTCCGTGGGCAGACCTTCGAAGATCGCGGACAGTCCGCCGAACTCCACGATGCCGAGGATCGACACGAGGAACAGCCCGAACCAGATGAGAAAGAACTGCACGATCTCGGTGAAGATCGCCGAAAGCAATCCGCCCAGGGTCACGTAGGAGGCGACCGCAAGGGCCGAGACCCACATGGAGACGTTCCAGTTCCAACCGAGGAGGGTTCGGAACACCAGTGCCATGAGGTACAGATTGATGCCGCTCATGAGCACGGTCATGATTGCAAACGAGATGGCGTTGAGCACGCGGGTCTTCTCGTCGAAGCGTAAGCGGAGATACCCGGGGATCGAGTGAATCTTGCTCGAGTAGTAAAACGGCATCATGTAGAGCGCCAAGAACAGCATGGCCGGCACGGCTCCCACCCAGTAGAAGTGGGACACCAGCATGCCGTACTTCATGGTGCCGCCGGTCCAACCGAGGATCTCCAGAGCTCCGAGATTGGCCGAGACGAACGCGAGCCCTGCGACCCAGGAGCTGTTGCGGCGTCCGGCGAGGAAAAACCCATCTCCTTTGTCGGCGAACTTCTTGAGGTAGAGGCCAATGCCGACGATCGCCACGAAGTACAGGGCGATGATGAGCCAATCGACGAGGGAAAGGTGAATGATCGCCATCACTGCTCCTTGCTTTTAGTAGCTGACGCTCAAGGTCGAGAGAAGCTGGTATATGTTGTCGCTCTTCGATGGGTCGATGCGGTTGACGAGAGCACCGGCCGCGCCGCCAGGCACGAGCAGGCCACCCACGAGGTGGAACGCTAAGATGTCTTTGTAAACGACGCCGAAATCCGCGTCGACCTCCACCCCGGCGAAGGTCTTACCCAAGGCGTTGTCGGGATTGGTTACAAGCCCCAGCCCGGCGATGAGCGCGGGCCGCAGATACTGCCCGACGATGCCCGTGAGCTTGACGTCGGCGACCACGAGGCCACTGCGCAGCTCGTAGAACCCGCCGTCCTTTTTTCCCATGCGCTCATCGAAGTTGTCGCCGCGATCCCGCAGCTCGTCTTCGGTCAGGAGGATCGTCGCACTGTGGTTCTTCCCCGAGGCGAGGAACGCGCCGCTTCTGTCATTGCCGAGGTAGGAATCGTCTCCGGAAAGGACGAGGGCGTTGATGTCTGCTTCGAGGTACTGCCAGCGAAGGGCTCCGTGGAGCTCGGCGGCATAGGCGACATGGGTTGCATCTGTCGTTGCGGCAAAGTCGCTGCGGCCGAGCTGCAGAGCGACGCTGGCAAAGGCCTCGTGGGGGCCAAACCTGAGATCGAGGCCGAGCACCGGAGTCGCCAAGGTCAGCTTGCGGCCGATGACGTGGTTGTCGGCGAGCACCAAGGCGCCAGCCGTGATCCCGACCTTGTCGTTCGCGAGGAGAAAGCGGTGATGCGCTTGGACAAAGAAGGTGTCGTGCACGAAGTTGTTCGCGTCGACGACAAAACCTTCGTAGGTGGCGTCGGGCACTTGGCCCACGGCGAGCACCAGGCCATCGGGGCGATCGAGGAACCAGAAGCGCGCCGCGCCGGCCCAGTGGTTGAGCATGAGCCCAGTGGGATCGGCGATGCGTTGGTAGCCGACCCTGAACGAAAAGAAGCCGCCGAGCGCATCGCCCTGGGCATAGAGCTCCCGGTGCTTCAGGAAAAACGTGTCGTTCGCGGTAGGGTCGAATTGGTCCGGGTTGTTTCGGCTCCACAGGTTGAGACCGAGCTCCATGGCGTAGAACAGCGACAGCTTCTCCACGTTGAGGCGCAGGCTAGGAGCGAAGATCGTCGCCAAGGCAGCGACGCTCTGGCCATCTGGCTCGTACACCGACTTGGTGCGATCGAAATCCGAGTCGTTGCGGTAGAGGAGCAGCGACTGCATAACCGCGTGAACCTGCGCAAACCGAGACAGCCCCTGGGATGGCGGCGGCGGCACAGGGGTTGGCACTGGCGCTGGAGCCGGAGCTGTGGTGGCTGCTGCGGCCTCGTTGGCTTGGGGGGCAACGGCCTCCGTTGCCGCTTTGGTTGGTTGTGCCGTCTCTTCGGCTGCGACCTTTGCCTGAGGCGCGAGGGGAATCTCGGCAACGGCTTCCGAGGGAGCCGCGGTGTCGCTCGGCCCTTCGTTTCGGACCTCCTGGGACCACGACGAAGCGGGCAGGAGCGCTGTGACGCACAGGAATAACGTGATGGAGGTTCTCATGTTCTCACCTCTCCACTACCTGGTCGCCGTGGAAGAAGTAGCGCCAGCCTTTGTTGTCGTCGATGTCCTGTTCGTTCTGGGGCGGCCTGATCGTCAGCTTGTGCACAGTCCCTGGCTCGTCGGCGGTGGGGAAGTAGTACAGGCGCTGGTCTGCGTCGTCGTACACCGCATAGCCGTCGGACAGCCAAACGTAGAAGCCCTGCGGGTATTGAATCTTCGGCACATGGATCTCACTGGGTGCGCTCGTCTCCTTGGACCCAAACTCCACCTCGAATTCGCGTAAGGGGCGAGCCTCGCCCTTGTCGGGGTCGTAGTAGTGCAGATCCGAGTAGAAATGAGTCGATCTGGGCTTGCCGCTCGTGGTGAGCGCCGTGGGGCGGTCGTAGGCCATCTGACCGCGCGGCTTTTGATCGAAATCGAGGATGGAGAAATCTTCATGGTTCCACCAATCCCCGTATTTCCTGTCATTGTCGGAGGTGTAGCACCAGAGCATGCGCCCCAGGCCCAGGGCATCGAAGGCCTCGTAGTAGTTGTCGAGGATCTGCTGGGAGACGGCATAGTCGTTCTCCGCCGACCAGTCGATGCCGTTGAAGTTGAAGTAGGTGCCAAACTCTCCGAACACCACGGGCGGATTGCCCAGGGAGTACGCGGCGCGGTGGGTCTTGGATTTGAGAACCTCTGTCCAGTCGCGGTACTCCCACTCCTCTTCCGTGAACTGGCGCGGATCCATGTTGAAGCCAAGCATGGGGTAGATATCCGGGTACCAGTGGGGGGCGAGCACGAGTCGCGCCACACCCTTGGGCCGCGTCATGTTCCTCTCCAACCAGCCATTGCCTCCGGACTCGCCGAGCACGGCGTTGATGCCCAGGGACTCTTCGATCCAGATGACAGCCTCGGGATCCTCCTCGAGGATCGCTGCCGAAAGGCGTTCGTACAGGGGCTGGATACAGTGTTTGTCGAAGCCGATGTTCATGCCGGCCATGGCGAGGAGATCGGCGTCGGCAAAGCCCCAGCGGGCTGCCACTGCGTCGCGCTGCGTTTCCCACTCGGCCAGGCGAGCGAGATACTCGGGGTAGAGCACGTCGTCGTAGGTGGCTTTTTCCGCGTCGTATTCGGCGAGGCGAGCGGCGTAGGCTTCGGCGCTTTCGCCGTCGAAGAGCATGGGCTCCACCGGCTCCGTGGGCGCTTTGGGTTTGCGCGGTATGGGCGGCAACAGATCGAGACCGAGCACCACGTCGGCCATGGCCGGGCCCTTGTCTGGGCCACCAAAGCCCACGAGCAGATCGCGCACCATATTGAGGTCGCCGCTCTGCAGGAGAGCGGCGTACACAGCGTTGATGATGTAGGCGCCCAAGGGCTCATTCATCAGGTCATAGCCGATGACATTGTCGTACTTGGCCGCGCGAGCCGCCACCTGTCGCCAGGCGCCTTCGAGGCCGCCTTGCAGGTACTCTTTGATATTGACCTTCTTGCCGTGCTGCGTGGTGGCGCGCAGGGAGGGAAAGACCTTGTCGCCGGCAAAGAGCGCCGTGTAGCCGCGCTGTACATCCGTGGAGAGAGCTGCGTTGAGCCCCCAGATGGACCAGGGCAGCATGTCCGTGCCTTGCTCTATGCCACTGGGCATCACGCCGGCGGCTTCAGCCTGCAACATGATGGCGCCGAGCTTGTCGACATCGATTTGAGGACCATCCGCGCTACCGCCGAACGACGACATCAACTCGGACAGCGCCAACCCGTTCTCGACCAGGTTGCCCAGGAGCTTGGACACGCCCCACGCCCTCGCGTCGAGCTGCTTCTCGGGCAACACGGCTTTGACAGCCCACAGGGGAGCGCCATCGCCCTGGACTCGATCCGAGAAGGCCGAGTCCACTGGGGTCTGCTCGTCCGGAATGGTCTCCCATGTGGGGAACACGGACAGTATCGAGTCGAGGAGCTTGTTCCTTTCGGAGCTCTTGGGCTTGGTGCACGTCTCGCCCGGTTCGCACTCTCCGTCGACAGTGCACACGGCCTTCCAGCGCGGGGCGCCGGTGGCCTCATTGCGGCAGGCGGATTTGTACAGGGCATCCGTGTTTTCGTTGTAGCGGACGAACAGATGCCGGGAGAACAGGTTCTCGTGGAGGTTCACGAGAACGTACAGGCCGTGTTCCTTGGCCTTGGCGATAATCTTTTCGAAATAATCGAGGAAGTCACCGTCATAGCTGCCGCGGGCCGCGGGCTCCACGGCCTCCCAGATCCACAGGAGCCGAATGGAATTGAACCCCAAGGATCGGATGCGACCGAGCTCCGCGTCCGCCTCTTTCAGGGGGAACGGCCGGCCGATGTAGGTCAGAGGGTCGAACGAGTAGGGCAGCTTCGTGCTCCCGCCCACGTTCACCCCGTTGAAGGTCACATAGCGACCGTGGTCGTCCCGCAGGTAGGTTCTGTCTGGTACGACTTTGGACGTGCTCATGGCTCTGAGCTCCGCCAGATCCGGCGGCGAGCCCTCGCAGCCGAGAAAGGTCGTCGCGCCGCAGAGCACGAGCATCGCGAGTCCCCTGTTCAACAGGCTCTCCATGAAATCCTCCGTGAGTGCTGCGCCCTTTTGCTTGCGCGTGGAGCGGATTAAGCACGGTGTGGTTGTGTTGGTCAAGCATGGATCCTGGTTATCCGGCGCGAGCGATGGTCGGCTTACGGAGACGTGGGCTTGCCAAAATTCCTTTTCCGCTGACCTGTCATCCCAGATTCTCACTGGAATGGGATAACGTCACTTCAACGTGACTGTTTTTGATGCGGACGCGCTTTCCCCTGGTGGGGGATGGCTGGGCATTGACAGCCAACATTGCGATCATTTTGAAGTTTCGCGGCGTCTGGGAAGACCTCCCGTGAGTTGGCACGATTTTTGATGATGCATTTAGTTGTGGCGCTATCGGTTGGCGCCGATTCTAAAAAACTTTTGACAAATAGGAACCCGGTCTTTCCGGCAGAACGAAAGGAACTTCCATGAAAAGGACTCTCATAGCAGGCATGCTCGGATGTCTTGGATTGGCTTTTGGTCTGGGCTGCGAGACAGGCGAAGATCTGGAAGATGGATTGGAGGACGATTTCTCCGATCGAGCGACCTCGGTCGGCCTGTATCAGGCCGAGTCCTACACGGCTCAAAGCGGTTGTTCCAAAGCGACCAACAAGGCTGGATACACGGGCAGCGCTTTCGTGGACTACGGCAGCAATGGCACCTGGATAGAGCTCAACAACGTGGCCGCGGCCCAGGCTGGGAGTCATACGCTCAAGTTCAGATACGCCACGGCCGATGGCTCGCGCCAGTGCGCGGTGATCATCAATGGTACGAACGTCGGCAACGTCGCCTTCTCCTCCACGGGTTCATGGACCAACTGGGGGACGGCGACCATTACGAGCTCGCTCCGAGCGGGCAACAACACGATTCGAATCCAAGCCAACACCAGCAGCGGTGGCCCCAATTTGGACAGTATGGAGGTCTTGAGCAATGTCGTGGCCTCTGGTCCGTGCGTCGAAGCCGCGGAGAACAAGACCGCCACGCTCTCTTGCCCGAGCGGGCAAACCATCGTCAGCGTGAAATTCGCCAGCTACGGTCTGCCCACTGGGGCCTGTCCGGGCGGCTTTGTGAACGGCTCCTGCCACGCGGCCAGCTCCATGGACAAAGTCAAAGCCGCGTGTCTGAACAAGGGCTCTTGCTCGGTGGTCGCGAGCAACAGTGTGTTTGGCGACCCGTGCGCCGGCAAGGCCAAGAAGCTCGCCGTGGTCTACACCTGCGGCGCGGCGACTGTCGACAACTGTCCGAACGATCCCAACAAGACCCAGCCAGGCGCCTGTGGCTGCGGCGTGCCCGAAGGGACCTGTGGCGCCGTGACGCTCGACCGGAACAGCGGCTCTGAGCTGCGGATCGCCAGTTACAACGTCATGCGCAGCTCGGTCTTTCCGCTCGACAACGGCAATCCTGGCAAGACCGGCACGGCCGCGCGCATCGAGGGGTTCAAAAGGATCGCGGATGCGATCAACGCCGACATTTGGGCCATGCAAGAGCTCATGTACGATGGCAACGATCAACCAGGCAGAACGCCCGCCGGTCTAAAGAAGTACATGGAGAAGCTCACCGGTCGAACCTTGTACATGGCCCACCACACCAACTACCAGGAGTTCGTGTTCAGCCGCTATCCCATCGACGCCTCCGGATCCGTGGGGCACCGCACAGTTTGGACGTTGATCGATGTTGGGAACGACGACAATCGACAGAACGATGTGGCGGTCATTTCCGTTCACTTTGTCTCGGACAGCGGAGGAACAGATGCGGCGAACCTCGTGAAGAGCATTCTCGCGGGCAATCACACGATTCCCAAGGACGTGACCCTGGTCGTCGCCGGGGACTTCAACAACGACCCGAATGGGCCGCGCTATGCCGCCGTGCGTTCCGCGATGGGAATTGCTGACGTCCGACCGATCTGGCTCGGCACCAAAGACACGCGCTTCACCCATGGGAGTCTGACATACACCAATGGCGCCTTCAAAGTGCCGAGCGGCGGAAACCCCATCGACTACGTGTTTGCACGCACCAACTCTCGTTATGCGGTGGCCAAGAACACCATTCTGGGCACGCTCGTGCTCAGCCAAAGCGTCCTCGATGCCCACGACTTGGAGCGGATGGATTCGGCTTTGGACCCTGGACAGAGCGTCTCAGAGGGCACGTCGGTGAATTGCGACCACTTGCCGCTCGTCGTCGATTTGCGACAAATTCCCTAAGCGCGTCGGGGTCTCGCGGAACGGCGGTTGCGGCCACTGCGGAACCGGAACACCTTTATTCCAAGGTTCCATTTCTATGCAACGCTGCATTTATCAGGCGCTTTCCGTCCTCGCAGCTCTTTTGCTGTGCGAGCATGCCTACGGCCTCGATCCCAAACGCGAATTCTACCAATACGTTTACAGGAACTGGAGCCTCGACCAGGGGCTGCCCCAGAGCTCTGTGTTCGCGGTGAAGCAGGGGCCAGACGGGTATCTTTGGCTCGCCACGGCCGAGGGCCTGGCTCGGTTCGACGGGGTTCGGTTTCAGGTGTTTGATACTTCGAATACGCCGGCTCTCAAGAGCAACATGATCACGACGTTGGAGCTGGATTCCCACGGCGCGCTCTGGCTCGGCACTCGAAGCGGCGGCTTGACGCGCTACGCCGATGGCGTCTTCGAGACCTATGGCAAGGAACAGGGCCTTTTGAGCCCATCTGTCTCCGCCATCTTGGAGGATGCGCGGGGCCGCCTTTGGGTGGGAACCTTGGGCAGTGGTCTCTTCTTGCGCGAGGGCGACCTGTTCGTGTCTCAGCCCAAACCACCGGAGCGAGTGTTTGAGGATGTGTACGATCTTCTGGAGGACAGCGCCCAACGGCTGTGGGTCGCGTCCGGCGATGGCGTTTACAGCTTCACCGCCGACCATGGGGTGGCGCAGGACTTCGAGGTGCTGCGCGGCTTGTCGTCCGACAAGGCCCGAGTGGTTTTCGAGGACAGTCGCGGCGCGTACTGGATCGGCACCTACGAGGGTGGCCTCAATCGGTTGAGCCACGGGTTCATCGAGCACTTTGGCGAGCCCGACGGACTCGTGGCCAAGCGGTTCTTCTCCATCTTCGAGGACTCTCGGGGAAGCGTGTGGATCGGCAGCGCGGGCAAAGGTCTGTACCGGTACCAGGGCGGCAAGTTCTCGGTGTTTAGCACGGTCGATGGGCTTGCCGACGACTCGGTGAGAGGGATCTTCGAGGACAAAGAGTCCAATCTCTGGGTTGGCACCTACGGCGGCGGCGTCGCGCAGCTGCGCGATGGCAAGTTTACGCCTCTGAATACGCGCGCTGGTCTCTCTCACGACTACGCGTTCGCGATGTGCGAGGACAAAGGCGGCACAGTGTGGATCGGCACCTATGGCGGAGGGCTCAATCGCTGGAGAAACGGCGTCTTCAGCCGGCAGCCTCTCGACACCCCAGAGCCCCTGCGCATTGGCGATTTGGTGTGCAGCCCCAAGGGCGAAGTGTGGGTCGGCACCTACGGCAGCGGCGTTTACTTGGTGCGGGGCGATGAGAGTGTGCCCTTTCCCGGACGCGAGCACTTGCCCCAGATGAATACCGCGGCCCTGCACCTCGATCGCGACAATCGCCTCTATGTTGGAAGCAATGACGCCGGGGTGTTCATCCTTCAAGGGGACTCGGTCACCCAGGTGGACAAGGGGGACGGACTGCCGAGCAACTACGTTCGAGTGATTACACAAGAGGCGAGCGGCGACATCTGGTTTGGAACAGAGGGCGGGCTCGTCCGCTTCCGCGACAAACCGCTTTCGACCTTCACCACGGCCAACGGGCTGCTGTCAGACCTCATCTACTCGCTCTTTCCCGATCCCGATGGGAGCCTGTGGATCGGCACCTATGGCGGCGGTCTGTCCAGGCTCAAGGACAATAAGATCAAAAGCGTCGCCAAGCGCCACGGTCTGTTCGACGACGTGGTCTACACCATCTTTGACGACCACCTGGGCAAGCTGTGGATGACGAGCAATCGCGGCATCTTCACCGTCGAGAGGCGAGAGCTGGAAGCCTTCTTTGCCGGACAGATCTCCGAAGTCCACAGCAAGAGCTATGGAACCTCCGATGGGCTCAAGTCTTCCGAGTGCAATGGCGGCTTCCAACCCTCGAGCTGCCGCAGGAAAGACGGCAGCGTGCTGTTTCCCACCCTGGCCGGCGTCGTCAGCATCGATCCCTCGGCCATTGCCCTCAATACGCAACCGCCGCCTGTCAAAATCGAGGCAGTGGTGGCCGATGATCAGTCGCACCATCCAGACCGCGACCTGCTCTTGGCAGCTTCGACTCGCAGAGTGGAGTTCCGCTATACGGCCTTGAGCTTCGTCGCCTCGGAAAAGGTGCGCTTCAAGTATCGGCTCGACGGCTTCGACCCTGACTGGATCGAAGCGCAAGACCGCCGAGTGGCCTACTACACCAACCTCGGGCCAGGGAAGTATCGATTTCGCGTGATCGCGGCCAACAGCGACGGCCTGTGGAACGAGCAAGGGGCCAGCTTTTCGTTTGCCAAGCAGAAGCATTTCTACGAGACCATCTGGTTTCGCCTCCTTGCGCTCGCAGCCCTCGCGCTCCTCATTTCTTTGGTGTTTGTCGCGCGCGTGCGCCAGATCAAAAAGCGCAATCTCGAGCTCGAGAAACTGGTGGAAGAGCGCACCCGGAAGCTGGAAATCGCCCACCAGAAAATCGTGAGGCTCGAAAAGGACACCACGGAACGCCAGATGGCCGGCGGCTTTGCCCACGAGACGCGAAACGCCTTGACCGCTGCCAGCCTCGTCATGAGGAAGATACTCTACTTCTCGACCGACGGTCGGAGCATGAGCGATGAGCGGGGCAACATCCTGATAGCGTTGTTCAAAGAGCTTAGAGGCCGGCTGAGCGGCGAAGAAATGAAGAGCGTGGCAACCAAGCTGAGCGACGTGAATCAATCCGAAAAGAGAATGACTCAACTGATGTTCAAGGCGAATGAGTCCATCGAGCGCGCTCTGGAGGTGACCGACCAGATCCTTTCCTACGCGCACATCGGCAAGCAGGAGCCTGGCCGCGAAACCGTGCTTCTTTCGAAAGTCGTCGAAAAGATCGCCGCGGAGTACAAGGACGAATGGGCCAGCGCTGACCTATCCTTGACCCTGCAGATTCCCGACGAAGTGCGCCTCGTGGGGACGGAGCATCAGTACTACGCGATCTTCAACAACCTCGTGTTGAACTCCGCAGAAGCCTTGAAAAATGAGCCTGTTCGAGCGGATTGTCCGAAGATGATCACTGTCTCGGCGACGCCCGAGGGGCAGGGCTTTCGCGTCGTTGTCAGCGACACCGGGGTGGGAATAAGCGAGGCCGACTTTCCCAGGATCTTCGAACCCTTCTTCTCGACCAATCCAACGAGCGGCAAGGGCCTTGGCCTGAGCGTGGTCCGGAAATACGTCGACCTCTTGCGTGGGAACATTTCGATCGAGAGCGAACTTCATCGCGGGACCACCGTGACCTTGTGGTTTCCCTCGTTCAGTGCGTGGTGATTTGACTGGAGTCGCTTCTTGGGGTCTGCCTCGAAGCTGAGTTTGACGAGCTGTCGACTCAGAACGCGTTGTTGTACTTGGGGTTCAGGTAGGAGTAGGCCGGCACATGAGTCGAGGTGTTCCAGTTGTACTTCTCGCTCATGGTAATGATGCCCTGTGCCGTCTCGGCATAGGTTTTGCCAGCGACATACGCGAAATAGTCGTAGTCGCCTGGGACAGACGCCCAGTTGCACACGCCGTTATACTCTCGCAATTGGTTCTGCGCGTTCTGGTAGTCGGTCATCTGGATGCGGATCCAGGCGCCGTTCGGATTCATCATCTCGTTCCAATTGGTGACCGAGCCGCTGTAGGCCGCGTGGGTGCGGGTGTTGGTCACGCCGTTCCACCCGCGCATGGTCATGACGTGGGTGTACATCTCGTCTTCGCTATTGGCGTTGACCCACACGAGCACATCATAGGTACCGGTGACGACCCAAGAGCCGATGACGTAAGCCGCCTTCTTCGTCTCTTCCCACACTTTGCGGGTTTGGCCGGGGTTGGTCTTGATCCACACGTAGGCTGTCTTCTTGTTGTACTCCATCGCAGTGCTCCTTTTCGTTTTCTCGTTTGTCTCTCGCCTGTTGCCCGCCCGAGTCTCCTCGGCATGGCTTCCCCTCCGTGAGAGCGGTGCCCGCAAGGGCTTCTCTTGGGAGATGGAAAACATGGCATTCGTTTTCACAGGCGCAAGGGCGCGGGTCGTTTTTTTTTTTTTTTTTGCGGCGCGGTGCCAGTGCGAGCGGAGCGTTGCCCTTGACTGCGCGCTCTGGCTTCTGTTAAACGAACCTCCGCTGGACGCGTGGTATCCCTTTCGATGGAGCACGCTGCTCTTTTTCAAGCTGTTCTAGCAGCCGACGCGACGGGGAAGCCGGTGAGAATCCGGCGCGGTCGCGCCACTGTGTACCGAGGCTGTCCTCCACATGCCACTGGTCCTTCATTCGGACTGGGAAGGCGGCGGCAGCAAAAGCTCTTCTTCGCTTTGACTCGGAAGCCAGGATATCCAAGCGTCGGCTCGCAATGATTCTTGTCCTTCGCGGGAAAAGGACGGGCTGATACGTGGATCATCGTACCCTCGGCTCGACGCGAAGCGAGGGTGCGTTCTTTCGTACTCTCCTTGGCGCGGCCATCATTCTCTGTGTCTGTTTCGACGCCTCGCGGCTGCGCGCCGCCGAAGCGCTCGGCGATGTGGACACCGAATCCGGTTTCGCTGCCGCGTTGACCGTGGACGAGACGGATTCGGAGAGTCAAACCCAAGGGCTGTACGAGGCCACGGTGGTGGAGAGCCATGCCGCGGCAACGGATCGGTCCACTGCTTTTGCCGAGACGATCGACCTGTCTCAAAAATCCTCGCAGGTCAGCAGCGTTACAGACGTGCTCGCTGGGTCGACTGGCGTGCAAGTGCGTCGCCTCGGTGGGCTCGGCTCCTTGGCCACGGCGAGCATTCGAGGCTCTACCTCATCCCAGGTGCTCGTGTTCCTCGATGGCGTGCCGCTCAACACGGGCGGGTTCTCTGCGGTCAACCTCGGCGATCTTTCTCTCGACAGCCTGGCGTCCATGGAGATCTACCGCGGCGTGACTCCCCTCGAGCTCGGACTCGGCGGCATGGGAGGTGCCGTCGTGCTGCGCACGCGTTTGCTCGACGAGCCTTTGACCGAGATGGCAGCGAGCGTGGGGTCCTGGTCCACGACCCGGCTGCTCGCCCTGCGCGGAGATCGGGTGGGACCGCTCTTCGGCCTCGTCGTGCTCGGGACGAGCCACACGGAAGGTGACTTCGAGTACCTCAACCGCAATGGCACTGCGTACAACGAGGACGATGATCGCCTCCAGCCGCGGAGCAACAACGACAACCGCGATATAGGCGCGCTCGTCAAAGTCGGAGCGCAGCTCGGTGAGTTTCGATTGACCGTGCTCAACGATCTGCTCGCCAAAAGGCAGGGCATCGCCGGCCTCGACAGCGTGCCGACGCAAAACACCTCCCTGCGCACTTTTCGCGAGCTCCTCGGCCTGTCCCTCGAGCAGCCCGAGGACGGCCGTCGGTTTCGACTGTCGTTTGGGGCGAGCTACTTGCTCTTGTCAGAGGACTTCGACGACACCGATGGCGAGATCGGCGTGGGCAATCAGCGCACCATATCCCGCAGCGACACGGTGGGCGGACATGGCATCGCAGGATTGAGGTGGACATCGACGCAGAAGACGGAGCTGCTCCTTTCCGCTTATTACGATCGCTACCGCGAGAAAGAGCTCATCCAAGACAGCCATCCCGAGCCGAGCTCCCGCTCGAGAGTCTTGGCTGGTCTACAACACGAGAGCAAGCTCATGGGCAGGCTCGACGTCGTGCCCACTGTGCGGGCGCAGTGGCATCGCATCTACTGGCCCGGAGCGCCTCAGAGCGGAGCGCTGACGCGCAGTGAAACGCGCAAGGGAGATCGCTTTTACGTCTCTCCTTCCTTGGGGCTGCGGGCCGAGGCGATGCCCTGGCTGTGGCTGCGGGCCAATGTGGGCCGTTACCTGCGACCGCCAGACCTTCCCGAGCTCTATGGAAACTCAGGCTCGGTCGTGGGCAATGCCGAGCTGCGGCCCGAAGTGGGTTTGAACGCCGACGCGGGCTTCACCGTGGAGACCGACACCGTGCCTGGGATCGATTCCGTGCGACTCGAAGCGGCCTGGTTTGGCGCCTGGGTCGAGGATCTCATCACGTACACGCAGAACTCACAGCACACGCTGCGCCTCGAAAACGTCGACGATGCGCGCATCCAGGGCGCAGAGGCCGCGATAAGGCTCGCTGTGTGGCATACGCTCGTCCTTTCGGGCAACTACACCTATACCCATGGCATCAACCGCTCGGCAAAGCCCTATCACAACGGCAAGGTTCTTCCGGGCCGTCCGCAGCACGAGGCCCTCTTGCGGCTCGAAGCAGCGCGCGACTTTATCAACTTCGGCAGCGGCGCATGGGTCGAGCTCGATTACGCGGGCAAGAGCTTTCTCGATCAAGCCAACCTCAAGGAAGACACCCTCGGACGCGCGCTGCTCAACCTCGGTCTTCGCTTCAAGTTGCTGCGACAGGGACTGACGTTCACCGTGGAGGCGCGCAACCTCCTGGACACCATCGTCCTGACCGACGACCAAAACAGAGCCCGCCCTCTGCGGGACTACGAGGCCTATCCATTGCCTGGCCGCACCTTTTACGCGACCGCGCACTGGAAGATTTGAGCGCACGCGGCATTCCCGCGGCGAATGACAAGGAGCACCTCAATGAAAGACCGGATGACAAGATTCTTTACGCTCTGCCTGCTCGTGGGACTGGCGATTCTCGCTGCCTGCCTCGACACGGAAGAGGTCGAGGGCACATCCACGGACGATTCGATCGTGGAGACCGAAGAGGGCTCTGTGCTCGTCGTGACCACGGACTACGCCTCGGGCTCCTACGCTGTCGTGGATGCGAAACAGCGCACCGCGCTCTCCAATATTCGAGCCATCCATTCGGATGCTGTCTGCCGCTTTGATCCCATCACGGGCAACATGTTCGTACTGACGCGGCTCGGCGGCGATGCCTTGGCCATCCTCGCTCCAGAGAATGGCTGGACCATCGCCGAGGAGCACTCCGTAGGCGCGGGCTCGAATCCCCACGACCTCGCCGTGGTGTCCAAGGACTTGGCGTTCGTCACGCTCTTCGGCAGTTCCACGCTGCTCGCCCTCAACCCGCTCACAGGAAAGAAGCAAAAGGAGATCGATCTGTCTTCCTACGCCGACGCAGACGGCAATCCCGAAGCAGAGGGCGTGCTCTACGTCGATGGCAAGGTGTACGTGACCTTGCAACGGCTCGACGAGTCCTTCTCGCCTGCGCAGAGAGGCGGTCTTCTCGTCGTGGATCCCGCGACTTTCGAAGTCGAAAAAGCCCTCGACCTAACCGCGGGCAATCCCACTGGACGCCTGCGCTACAGTGAGCTTCGCAGCGGTTTGGTGCTCATCGAGTCCGGCGCGTACGGCGCGCTCGACGGCGGCGTCGAGAGTTACGACCTCGACACTGGGAAGCTCTCTGGCCTCATCGTTACCGAAAAGGCCCTGGGCGGCGACGTGGTTGACGTTGTCATCGTTTCCGAGCGCATCGGCTACGCGGTCATTGGAACCTCGGCAGGCACCACAAAGCTCGTGAGCTTCGATCCGACGGCAGGAACCCTGACCGAGGAGCTCATCGCGTCCGAGGGATGGGACCTGTACTATCTCGAGGTCGACCCCAAGGCCATGGAGCTGTGGGTGGCGGATCGCACGCCGCAGGCCCCTGGCATTCGCATCTTCGACGCTGGTCTGGCCGACGAGCTGACCGACGAGCCCATTGGCGTGGGCTTGCCGCCATTCATGATGTGCTTTGCTCGCTAAAAGGGGGCAATGACCATCATGTCACCCATCACGCTCCTAACAGGAGGGGCTCGCAGCGGCAAGAGCACCCTGGCCGTGCAGTGGGCCATCGAACGCTATTCCCACCGCGCTTTCATCGCCACGGCCACGGCCTGCGACGATGAGATGAGCGAGCGCATCAAGCGGCATCGGGAGGAGCGAGGTGCGCTGTTCCATACCATCGAGGAGCCGATCGCCCTTGCCGAGGCTCTTCACGGCGCGCCGCAGGGCGTGGAGGTGATCGTGGTGGACTGCCTCACCGTGTGGCTGGGCAACCTGCTCTTACGCGGAGAGGTGAACGACGACAACCATCCCGAGATCGACGCGTTCCTCGAGGCGCTGCGCCAACCGCCGTGCGATCTCATCCTTGTCACCAACGAAGTGGGCATGGGGCTCGTGCCCATGACCGAGCTCGGCCGTCGCTATCGAGACCTCGCTGGACGAACCAACCAGCGCGTTGCCAACCTGGCCCACTCAGTGATCTTCATGGTGAGCGGCCTGCCCATGTACGTGAAAGGAGTGCCCCGATGACCCTGCTCGAAGACACCCTCGCCGCCATACGCCCCGTGGACATGAGCCTGGAACCCTCGATCCGCGCCCATCTCGACGACCTGTGCAAGCCGCCGGGCAGCCTGGGCAAGCTCGAGGAGCTCGCGATGCGCTACTGCCTGGCCGTAGGGAGCGCATCCCCCAAGCCCGTGGCCTGCCGCATTTGCGTCTTTGCCGGGGATCATGGGGTGACAGCCGAAGGCGTCTCGGCCTACCCATCGGCGGTGACCCCACAGATGGTGCAAAACATGCTGCAAGGCGGCGCGGCCATCAACGTTCTGTCCCGCCATGTGGGCGCCCAGGTCTCCATCGTGGACGTCGGCGTGGCCGCGGAGCTCCCTGCCCATCCGCAGCTCGGTCGCTTCAAGGTGCGCGCTGGCACGGGCAATATCGCTCGTGAGCCGGCCATGACCATGGCAGACGCTTGCAAAGCCTTGGAGATCGGCATCGAGCAGGCTGGCGCGGCCATCGACTCGGGCATTACGTTGCTGGGCACAGGGGATATGGGCATCGGCAACACCACGCCCTCGGCTGCGCTCCTGGCTGCTCTTTTGCCCATTGCGCCAAGGCGCGTCATCGGCCGTGGCACGGGCATTGACGATCAAGGGCTCGAGCGCAAGCGCGAGGCGGTCATGCGCGCGCTGTCCCTTCACGAGGCACAGCTCGCGGATCCTCTGCGGTGTCTTTCGGCCGTGGGTGGATTGGAGATCGCCGGCATTGCCGGGCTCGTGCTCGGCGCTGCGGCGCGCCAGGTCCCGGTGGTCGTCGACGGCTTCATCTCCACGGCAGCGGCTCTGGTGGCCATGCGGATGAGACCACCGGTCGAGGACTACCTGTTCTTCAGCCACTGTTCAGCCGAGGCCGGACACTCGGCGTTCTTCGAGAAGCTGGGCAAGAGCCCACTGCTCGACCTGCGCATGCGTCTCGGAGAAGGCACCGGCGCGGCGCTCGCCATCTCCATCATCGGAGCTGCTGTGCGAGTGTATCTCGAGATGGCCACATTTTCCTCTGCCGGCGTCTCGGGAAGGGTTTGATCTACGCTGACGCAACGTCTTCCTCTCGCTCAATTCCCGCGAGTCGGGCAAAGCGACCCAGGCAGTCCTCAGGCACCCCGGCGCGGCGTTTGATTTCGATATCCTTTTGGAGAGGGTTCTCAACCGCGGCGATGGCCTTGCGATCCGCTCGCCCTAGGGCTCGCCGCAGACTCCACGGCGTCAGTGGAATGGGGTAGTCCGAGCCGTGGACGATTTTTGCAAACGGATCGTCCAAGCGCAATCCATGGCGCCGCTCCATGAGCTCTGGATCGAGCAGGGCCTCGAGGTATTGGCTGCGCCAGAAGTTCCCGAGCGCCGAGGAGTCGGCCCAGCAGTTTGGGTAGTCGCGCAAGAGGGCCATGGTCTGGGGAAAGGTTTCAATGGTATGGAGCCGACCAGAGCTGCCGCAGTGGGCTACGATGACCGTCGCGCCTTCGTCGAGCGGCCGCCGGAGTCGTTCGGGCATGCCCAACCTCTGGTCCATCGCCGGAATCGTGTGCTCGTAACCCGCGTGCACCAAGAGGGCAAGGCGTCGCTGGCGCAGCTTGCGGTAGTAGGCCGTGTACCGCGCATCCATGGGATCGAACCCGTGCGAGTTGGGTAAGAGCTTCACCAGCACCGCGCCGCTGTCCGCCACTCGGTCGAGCTCGTCACAGGCGTCCTCGCGGCTGGGGTGCACCGATGCGCCGATCAGGAAGGCCTCTGGGAAAGCGGTTGCCGCGTCGATGACCGCGTCGTTGCTCACATAAAAACGAGTGTGTTTCTCGTCTCTCTCACCGCTTGGCTTGTAGACTTCATCAAAGGCGAGGAGCACGGCCCGGTCGAGCTCGCTCGTTCGCACGAGATTTGCCAACTGCTCGAGGTAGAGTTGGTAGGCTGCTTCTGGATCCTTGATGCCCGAAAGGCCCAGGGCGACCTTCATGACCACGAACGACGGAGACCGGGCGAGCCAGCCCGAGAGATAGCCGCGCGGGCCTCGGGTCGGCACGACGAGATGGGTATGGCAGTCTATTTTCACCAGCGTGAGCTTACGCGAGGTCGAGGCGGTTGGCCTCTTTTATTCGTGGGTTTCAATGGGTGTCGAGTGGAGCTCGGCCTGCCTATTTGGCCGAAAATGGTGACACCGAAGCTGAAGCAAATTAAGCTGTCTTCAAGAGGGTAAAGGAAACATGGCGCTCAGCAGACAGCAAATCCTAGATGCGATCAAATACACGTCCGACCTCCCTGCTTTGCCCAGGACCGTGGCGGAGCTTCAAGCCGAGGCCGGGAAGCAAGAGCCTTCCATCACCAGGACGACGGAGATTGTTTCGCAGGATCCCATTGTCGCGGCCCGGTTCCTCCAAGCGGTGAACTCGGCTTTCTTCTCTCGGGGTAAAAGCACTTCGTCCGTGCACCAGACGGTCATTCGCCTGGGGATCACCGAGGCCAAGAGGCTCAGCGCGGGCATTAAAACCATGAGCTCCACGGCGCACTTCGGAACAGCCGATCCGTTGCGCCTGTGGGGGCACAGTATCGCGGTGGCTCACGCGGCGGTTGCCTTGGGCGAGGCGTCGCCGCTCTCCCTCGATCGAGATGCTCTGGAGACCGCCTACGCGGTGGGTCTGCTCCACGATCTGGGTATCATTGGCCTCTTCCACATGTTCCCCAAGCCCTATGGAAAGATCTGGGACGACGCTTTGAGCGCCCACCAACCCCTCTACGAGACCGAATTGAGTCAAATGGGCATTAGCCACAGCGAGGTCGCTGAGCTGTTGGCCAAACGTTGGACCCTGCCTCACGATGTTCAGCTGGCGCTGCGCTACCACCACACGCCCAATCGACTTGGGACAGACAGCGTTTTGACCACGACGACCCTCGTCCATGTGGCCGACTACCTTTGCACCCAGTTCGACATGGGCCGTGCGTCTGGCGCCGCGGTGCCGACCCTCGAGGCAGATGCGCTGCAACGGCTTGGATTGAGCGAGGAGGTGTTCGGCAAGGTCGCAGACCGAGTTCACAAGGACTGCGGTCAAATTCCCATCTTTTCAGAGACTTTCAACGTAGAGGGCTAGGCTGGGCACCGCCGCAATGGTCATTTCTCCGACGCTTTTTTGTGATTGAGCAGGCCAAAGGAGGCGATCGATGAACCGCGATGAGATGCGTAATCGGCTCGACGATCATCGCCATAAACCGTTCGACATCATCTTCATCGGCGGAGGCTGCAGCGGCGCTGGCAGCGCCCTGGACGCCGCTGCCAGGGGACACGACGTCCTCTTGCTCGAGCAGTCCGACTTCGGCAAGGGTACGAGCAGCCGCAGCACCAAGCTGGTGCACGGAGGCGTGCGCTACCTGCAGCAGGGCAACATCCCGCTCGTGATGGAGGCGCTCAAGGAGCGAGGCATCATGCGTCGCAATGCGCCGCATCTCGTTTCGAACCTGCCGTTTGTGGTGCCGAACTACACATGGTGGGAAGCGCCGTTCTACGGCATGGGCATGAAGATCTACGACATGCTCGCCGGTCGTTACGGGTTCGGGGCGAGCCGACTGCTCGATATTGCGCAGACCCTCGAGCGCATTCCGACCATCTCCATCGAAGGGCTGCGCGGCGGGGTCATCTATTACGATGGCCAGTTCGACGACGCGCGCATGCTCATCGGCCTCGTGGCGACAGCCATTGAGCAAGGCGCGATTGCGCTCAACTACACCAGGGTGAGCGGTCTGCGCTTGAGCGCCGCCGGGTATGTGAACGGTGTGGTCGTGCAAGACCTCGAACGTGGCGACGAGCTCGAGCTACAGGCCAAGGTGGTGGCCAATTGCACCGGTCCGTTTGCCGACGAGGTCAGGCGCATGGACGATCCGCAGGCCCAGCCGATCATCGCTGGCTCCACGGGCGTGCACCTCGTGCTCGATAGGTCCTTCTTGTCTGGAGACAGCGCCATCATGGTGCCGCATACGGCCGATGGCCGGGTGCTGTTCGCCATTCCCTGGCGCGACCGAGCGCTCATCGGCACCACAGACGTGCCTGTCACCCGCGCCGAGTTGGAGCCGCTGCCCACGGACGGGGAGATCGATTTCATTCTCGAGAACGCCCACGACTATCTCGATCGGCCTCCCACGCGCGCGGACATTCTCAGCGTCTTTTCCGGTGTGCGGCCGCTCGTCAGGGCTGGCCAAGACGAGAGCACCTCGGCGCTCTCCCGGGATCACACCATCGCGGTTTCCAAAAAGGGGCTTGTCACCATCGCCGGCGGCAAGTGGACCACCTATCGCCACATGGCCGAAGACCTCGTCGATCATCTGGAGGTGATAGGAGACCTCGACCCTGAGCCGTGCATCACCAGGAGCTTGCGCATTCATGGGTACCACCGCCATGCGCACAAGTACGGGCGACTGCGCGCCTATGGCTCGGATGCCCAGGCGATTCTCGACCTCGAGCGCGCCGTACCAGAGCTAGCCGACAAGCTACACGAAAGACTACCCACCACATGTGGCCAGGTGGCCTTTGCCGCGAGGCGGGAGATGGCGCGAACCCTGGACGACGTGCTCGCTCGCCGCACCCGCGACCTGCTGCTCGATGCCCAAGCGGCTCTCGAGGCCGCGCCCAAGGTCGCCGCTCTTCTGGCCAAGGAGCTCGGCAGGGACGATGCGTGGCAAAGAGCGCAGGTCGAGGCCTTCGAGCGCATCGCCGCGGCCTATCGCGTCTCGCCTTGACCCGAATCGCCCCGAAAGAACACGGACGCACGGACACACGGACGAACACAGACACTCACGGACGAACACGGACTCACGGACTCACGGAGGGACACGGACTGTCCGTGTTTTTCGGCGTGTCCGTATTCCGGCGTCGCGTTTCAGCACTGCGAAAATCTTACACGGCGCCGGCGCTTTTTGTTTTTCGCCCTTGAAATTTCGATTGCCCTGACGAGCTTTCGTTAGTAAGAATCCTGCCTCGTGGGATGGGACCCACAAAAAATCAACTTGGAATACAAGTTCATAAGGAAAGAACCATGAAAGCCAAAACGAACGTCAAAGCTGGAGAAGTCGAGCCCAAGCACGGCGAAATTCCTACCCCTGTGAAGGTGATTCTGCCTCCTCCAGTTATCATTCGCCCGTAAGGTAATGGGTAGCGGGTGTCAGACCCCAGGTCATGGAGACTGACACCCAAGCTCATCTTCTTCCTTGATTTCCTAAGTGCTCCATCAAGCCTACTGTGACGGGTTCAGATTCCGGTTTCCCCTTTTTCAAAGGGGGAGCACATTATGACATAGCAAACGCTCATGGCCGCTGTCGCTTTCCACCCATGAGCTTAAAAAGACCCCGGCGCGCACAGTGGGAATGCCCTCGCGAAAGCTTGGAGCGAGGCATCCGGCGTTGCAGCCGAGGGTCATTTTCCGAGGCTCTTCTTCAGAGCAAATAGCCAAGGTGTAAGTCGCGGGGTCTGACACCAAATTCCCAAATTCGTGCCACCGACATTTCTCGCCGCGCCATGGGCTTTCGAGAAGGGTTCACCAGGCGAGAGGGTGCATGGCCGGCGATTTATCGATGTAGAAGATCGCCCGGTACTGGTCGGCGGGGATCATCGAGGTTCGGTATTCGTGGTTGAAAACGTATTCCTTGCCCGGCACGAGGAACGGTTCGGTCGCGCCGGGGAACGAGAGGTCGACCAGGAGGTAGTCTCGGCCGAGCTCGTGGAGCAAGACTTCCACCACTTCGTCTCCTTCGGGCACGGGCCATGGCGAGGGGTTGGGCGGCCAGTTCAGCGACACCTCCCAGCTGGCCAGGGCGATCGGCAGGTAGTCGTCGCCGAGCGCCTCGGCGAGGAACGTGCCCATGCTGCGGGCGTCCTGGTTGCCCAACGTGTTGTTCTCGATGCTGGTGGCGTTGCGGGCGATGTGCCAGTTGTGGGCCCAGATCACCACCTTCTTCCCCGGGTAACGCAGCTCGAGCATCTTGCGCAGCAGATGGGCCATCTGCTCGTCGCGGGCCTCGTAGGACTTGGAGACGTCGGTGTAGAAATACCAGATCTCGTCCTCCCAGGAGCGCAACCCGATGGCACGGATGCGGGCCCACTCCAGCTCCTCAGCCGAGCTGGCAGAGACGATTTCGTTCTGCTGCTCGGAAAAGGCAGCCTCCACCGCGTCGAGCGCGTCCATGCAGGCCGTGTAGTCCTCTTCGGCGATGATCATCTCGGCGGCGAACTCGACTACACCGTCGCAGCGCTCGATCCCGGCGCGGGCTTCGGCCAGTACGCCCGGCGCTGCCTGCTCGAGGAAGGAGAGCAGAGCCGGCCCGTCCTTCTCCGGCTGCTGCACGTCGAACCCGAAGAAGGACAGCGGGTCGTCAGGGTGTTCTTGATTGTGCTCGCACATCCACCGGACCATGTCCGCGACTTCGGTGCTGGCCCAAACGCCGAACAAGCCCGAGGCCACGACCTTGTTCACGTCGCCAGAGCAGGTTCGGACATAGTCGCCGACCAGATCCGCATATTCCCACGAGCTCTCGATGCCGAAGGCCCGAAACCCGTGGTGCTCCACCAGGTAGCGGAACAGCCTATGCTTGGCCATGTAGTAGCCGCCCGAAGTGTGGAGGCTTTCACCGAGCGCCACGACCTGGGCCTGGGCGACGATACCGTCGAGGGGCGCGAGATCGTCGTCGGGAAGGTCAGCGCTGAGACCGGATACAGGGTAAATGCCAGCAGGCAATTCGCTGTCGCTGTCGACCGGCTCGCTGGTCGAGTCTGAGTCGGTGTCTGCGTCTGAGCCGGCCGGCACCTCTGGGGTGTCGGTCGTTTGGTCGTCGGAGCCGTTCGTCTCCTCGTCCTCGCGGGTGTCGTTTTCGCAAGCGCCAGCGAGCAGACTGCAGAGCAGACAGAACCAAGTGACATGGGTGATGCAGTGACTCAAGGTTCGTCCTTTCGTTCATTGGGGTGAAACGTCCCCAAATCCGAAATCCTAGCAAGAGGTTTGCCAGCGTGTCGGAAGACATCGGGGTTGGGGTCGGGGTCTGACCCTTGGGGGATCTCCAAAGTATCGTCCCAGAGATCTTCGGAAAGGATCGGAAGGCCAGCTATTTGCTTCAGGTCGCGGTTAGGATTTGGGTCGTTATCACGTCTTCGTGCAGGTAGTTCTTACGCAGTTTCAACGTTCTGGCTCCGCCGGTGCATGTGGAAACACACAAGCCGCATCCGAGACAGTCCTCGAGTCGGACCGCGCTCTTGCCGTCGCTTTCTGTTCCGCAGGCCCCAAGGACGCAGCGCGCGAGGCATTTTCCGCAGCCCTCGATCCCCACGCAGGCAGGGGCTTCGTAGTGAACGATCTCTGGCCCTGCGCCGAATTCGTTTTTTCTGCCAGCCATGTAGGCCCGGTAGGGCACGCAGATCTGATCGTCGCAATTGCACAGCACGAAGGTCGATTTTCCTGACCCGCTGCAATAGAGAACGTTGTGCAACAACCCCGCTCGGTGAAACTCCCTTACCATGGACTTTGCTTCTGCGGCCGTATCGATGGGCGTAAAAACGCTCTTGATGCCGGTATGGCGACAGGTCGTGTACAGCTCGGCTGCGTACAGTAGCGCCATGTCTTTTTTTCGCGGCTCTCGGGTCTTGTTCAAAGAAGTCTGGCAGACGCAGTCCGTTACCGCCATCCTAGCAGCATTGCTCCCACTCTCGACGGCGTAGATAAAATCGATGAACCGGCAGACCGCTTCCGTGGATAGGATGACACCACGAGGGAGAGGCCGCGGCTTCTTCATCTTGATGAGCTTAGCTCGTCGTTTTTCCGTTCGCAGCATGTAATCGGTGTAGCGCAAGATCCATGGCTCCACGACACCGTACAGCCACTGGGTCATATATTGCATCCTACCCACCGGAGCGATGCCATTCCCGCTCAATCCGATTCTGTCGCTTCGTTTCTTTTTCATTCACAATCCCCGTCGGCAGCGACAGTTACTTTTGAGATGTTACGAATCGCGACCCTAAAGTCCCCCAATGGGGTGCTGTTTTTGCATGATCCCTTCAGTCCACCTGTTCGCCCTTTAGGATCTCCGGAATGGGACTCGCCTCGATGCGCAGACCGCCGTCGTGCTCCAGAATGATCCTGTAGATGATATTCTCGACAAATTTCGTGGCCGGGGCTTCGATTTGAGCGTTCTTGACGCCCGCTTCTTGGCGCTTGGTGGGGTCGAGCGCGTAGCTCCAAAACGACTTCCAGTACTTTTGTTCAACGTCTGAAACGTATCTGTCGGTGTCTCCCAGCGCGTATCCCTGTGGGACTTCCATGGGCTTGTTGATATCGCAGCTCTCGTAAATGTTTCCGCCTTCTTTGAGCGCGTAGGCGCGCCGAAAGAGATAGATGCTCTTTCCTTCGCCATTCATGACCATTTCGTCGTTGAGGCGAATAACGAGTGCCTCGAAGTGAATGATGTCGTTCAGGGAGAAGGTGCAAAAGACCGGTGGAAGGGAATTCCCCTTTCCGTCCTTTTCGAGAATTTTGAGAGTCAACTTCGATGGGCGTCCTGCCGCATCCTTCTCGTAGTCCTTGACCCAGACCTCAGCCACGCGATCCTCGGCTGTCAGCCTGGAGATCATGGACTTGAGCACTTCCATTTCGCGCATGTTTTGATAAAACTGAAACCCAAAATAGCCGCCCACCCCGAGCGCGCTCAGTAGGAAAAATCGCACAATGGTTCCTCTGAACCCTGTTTTTTTGGTGTTGCCATGTGCTGACATCGGGAACTCCTTTTTAGGGCCGAGGAGAAAATCTACACCATGCGAAACCGGTTCACAAAATCCCCCAAAAAAAACCGCGCCGTCTTTGGCTACACCCCGAGCTCTTTGGGACTTCTACGAAACGGGACTTTGGGGATGGGAACGTGCAAAGGAATGCGCAGTCTGCATTTGCCCGCACAGCACCACCATTTCCTCCAGAGTCTTCGCGCGAGCCTGGCCGAATCCGGCGGCTAGCCAAGAGAAGCGACCCCTTGTCCTTCTTTTTACGAGCGGAATCCCCCAATCGTAGAGAGCATGCCCCGCAAGCCCTGCGGGCTCTGTCACATCATAGAAATCCCAATGCACCGCCGGTTTGGCATTGTCTTTGGTCAGGTGAAAATGCCCAAAGCGCGCTTGGTCTCCAGTATGGTGGCCGGTTCTCCTCAGTTTTGCATGAGGGGAATGGGAATCGTGCAAACTCTCCAGCTCATGACAGAGCAGGGCGTTCTCGGTCCAGTCCTCTTTCAATCGAGCTCCGACCGGGGAGCCCTTTATCAAGGCCTCGACATAGGAATCGCCCATCTTCTGTTTGAGGTCATCGCTCGCGGCGTCCCAAAGTCGGCCCTCTGTTTCGCTCGTGATGAAAACGGGATCCACGCGCGCTTCGATCGATTCCTGGACATGCGATTTCATGGCCGAACGCAGCTTGGCTGCGACCTCTGCGATCAAGGGATCGGGCTCGAGCCCAGGTCGAGCTCGTAGGTGTCTGTGCGTCTTCGTAGTGGAAGTGCCTCGGGCATGGCGCGCTCTCGAGATTGCTGTATTGTACCAAGCTCGTAGTGCCCACTTCTTGTTCATTCCACTGTGTGTCCGTTCTCCAGCAAGCTGCCACGATTCCGCCCGGGCCCAAAGTCCGGGCCGCTGCTCGATGCCGAGCCTTCTTCATGTATGTGGCCTGGATCGCGCTTGTAAAGACCTATTCTGCGTCAAGGCTCGAGCACGCGCTTGATGGTCTCCATGATGTCCTGCGTGTCGAACGGCTTCTGGATGAAGCCATCTGGCGGCGTGGTTTCGAAGCGTGCGGCGATGTCTCTGGCGCGGTAGCCGCTCATCACGACGACCTTGACATCGCGGGTGATGTTGCGGATTTCGCGAAACGCGCTTTCTCCATCCATGTGAGGCATGGTCAGATCGAGGAGCACGAGACGGATGGCCTTGGGATCCCGGCGGACCATATTGACCGCTTCCTGGCCGTCGTAGGCGGTCTCCACCTTGAACCCGATGTTTTCGAGCATCTGGCGGACGATGGTGCGGATGAAGTGCTCGTCATCCACCACGAGCACCGTACCGCTTCCTTTCCAGCTGGGCGCGACTCGGGACGGATGCATGGCAGGAGCTCGCGACGAAGCCACTGAGGGCAGGGCGATGCTGACCACCGTGCCTTTGGTTTGGGCGCGCTTGACCGCGAGATCGCCGCGATGGTACTGCACGATGGAGCGCGAAGCGAAGAGCCCGAGCCCGCGACCAGCGCCCTTGGTGGAAAAGAAGGGCTCGAACAGATGGGGTGCCGCATCGCTCGCAATCCCTTCACCGTTGTCCTCGATTTCGAACAAGACATAGCTAGACGCGAGCGGTAGGTGCATGGCGGCGAGAGCCTCGTGGCCTGGCTCCACCATTTTGGTGGTCAGTCGAATGGAGCCACGGGAGAGGTCCATGGCCTCAGCGGCGTTGGTGGAAAGGCTCAAGATGACCTGCTGCAACTGGCTCGGAACAGCCATCACCTTGGGCAGAACTGGCGCGAGATCCAGCCGGAGCAACCCCCTCTGGCCGGTCGCGACATCGATGAGCTGCTGCATGCTGGTGATGAGGTCGTTGAGGCAAACCGGTTGCAGCGAAGGAGGGTCGTCGTCAGAGAACTCGAAGAGCTGATGGGACAGGGCCGTGGCTCTTTCGGCCGTGGTCTTGATGTCGATGAGATAGCCCATCGACGGTGACGACACGTTGGATTCGAGCAAGGCCAGATCCGCATTGCCGAGAATGCCGAGCAAGAGATTGTTGAAGTCGTGCGCGATGCCTCGCGACAGGGTGCCGAGGTTTTGGAGCTTTTGCAGTCGGACGATGCTCTCGTTGGGCTCCGGAGGGGCGCTTGGGATCTGTTCGGCGCTTGCCACGATGGCCACGAACGCCGAATCGTGAGGCTCGATTCGAGAGGTCCGAACATGAACAGGGATGCGGCATCCAGCTCGCGTTAGTGCATCGCAGGGGAGCTCCCAATGGCTTTGCTCATTGGGGCCATCGATCCAGTCGCAGTCGATGATGGTGGCCGCTGGCTTGCCGATGAGCTCGTCGGACTGATACCCGAGGAGCCCAGCGAGCTTGGCACTGAGGGCGACGACGAGCCCGTCGACGGTGGCGATGACGCCCTGCACCATGGTGCCGAGCAAGTACTCGGCGATTTCGAACTGGCGGCTTGCTTCCTGCTCGGAGCGGCGCTGTGACGTCTCTTTTTTTTCCGGTGTTCCAGGCGCTGACATCTTCTAGGCTCTCCTGGTCGCAGGGGTCAGGCCACTGGCCTCGAAATATTGATTGACGCAAAAAGCTTTTGGCCGAAGGGGCCAAAGGTCAAGGCACTCACTCGGATATCTTGGAAAAAGCTACGGGCTGGGCATCGAAGAGGAGAATTTGTTGTAGCCCCAGCAATAGCACCATTCGTCGCTGCGCTGCGTGACGCTCGCGGGTTGACGCGACACGGAAAACTCGCCGCCACCCTGTCCTGCGAAGGCGGTGATCGTCTCGCCCGTGGAGCGCCGCTTGATGGTGCCAGTCACCTTGGGGAATTGAATTTCGATGACATAGGCGCGCGTCGCGGGTGTGGCGTCAGACAGCATGGCCACCTGATTCTCATCGATGGTGAGGCTCGCTTCTATAATGTAGTCGCCATTCACTGCGCGGACTTCGGTGTTCTGGGGCATGCACTGACGCGCCGCTGCATCGAACTTCCAGTCGTCGTGGAACCAGCCGACCTCGCCCTTTTTGGCGTCGAAGTGGGCGATGACCAGTTGCTCGTTGTCATAGAAAGCCACGTCGGCGTAGTCGAGCTTGGTGGAGGCATGGTGGTAGCTCTGCCAGGTCCACATGACCCGCTTTTCTTCGTCGGAGACGATGCCAAAGTCCCAGCCACCTGCATTGAACGCCCAGCGCCCATGGGAGTTCTCGCGATAGCCATGGCCGTCGATGTCCACGGTGACGGGGCTTAGGGGATCGCTGAGATCCGTGATCGTGCCGACGACCTTGGTCCTTGGCCAGAGCATGTTAACGGTCCACACCTCGCCGCCGAGAACGGAGAGCGCACTGTTGGCGCCCACGTCCCTGCCGGTCATCGGCTCGAACGCACCGTCGCCCTCGATCGCGGTGAGCTCTGGCCACTCCTGCGAGATCACCAGGTCCCAGGCGAAGTTCTCGGTCTGCCCCTGGAGCAAGAGCGCATTCTGCATTGGGTCGGGAATGAGGGCCGAGAAGATCTCGCTGTCCGGTTCCTTTGCTTCAAAGGAGCGACGCAGGCCCGAGGCTTGGTAGTTGTCTTTGAAGTTGTGGTAGTTGGCCAGCAAGGCGCCGCCCTCGAATTTTCCGGCCACCGCGGTGTTTCCGCCTGCGGGCACGAGCTCCGACAGACCGGGAATGAAGATGGTCGAGTGGCGCGGGTTGGCGATGAGGTAGCCAATGGAGCCGGTGAATTTGCCGTCCTTGTCGTGAATCATGAAGTAGTCCCACTCGAAGCTGAGCAGGTCCAGATTGTTGTTCTTGGGATAGCCCGGGGCGAGGATGTTCCAGCCTGCGAGGCCGCCCTCCAAAGGCTCTTCGGTTTCGGATGCGGTTGCCGTGTCCATGCTGCCGCCCGTGTCCGAGCCGCTCGTGTCGATAATGTCGGAGTCTGTCGTGTCGTCGCCCGGCGGCGGTAGCTGCGCGCGCAGGAGCGCGCTTATGGGGTTGTCATCCGAGACTGGCGGAGTCTGGGACGCGAGGAGGGCGTCGCACGAGTCGGTCTCTTCTTCCTGGGTCTGCGTGTCGGTGCTCGTCGCGCTCGGCTCGTCGCTGCTCGTGTCCGCAGTGCCGCTCGCGCTCTCCTCTTCCGTTTCGACCCCAATGTGGTCTGAGTTCGTCTCGAGGTCTGTGTTGTCTGCCGCAGTGGCGGAATCCTCAGGATTCTCTGCCTGGGTGTCGCCATTGCAGCCCGAAAGGGCCCAGGCGCTGAGCAGAGCGGCCAGTATGCCGAGAGTTCTCTTGGTATTCATAACGAGAGGCTCCTTTGTTGCATGACCTGCCTGCAGAGATGACTAAACATGCAATGACAGGCAAAGGAATGTTACATGGCAATAAGCGTCGACCGCAAGAGAGGAAAGATTTGGATTCTGTGAATTTCTAAAAAGAAGCCAGGAGGGAGAGCACAAGGAGCGGGTTCACGGCTGCTCTTGGCACACTCCGTCGTGGAGCACAGAGACGCCATTGATGTTGGCCGCGCAGGTGCTGTTGTAAACCTGGCCGTCGCAGCCGCAGACTTCCCAGCGGGGGAGAATGCGAGCGTCTTGCTCGCCGCGGTAGATGATGTAGCAACGCTCGGGCATTTTCTGGCAGATGCCAGGGCCGCTCTTGCCGCAGGACAGGGTGAAATCTTCGGTGTTGGTCTCGAAGAAGCAGAACTGCCTGTCGTAGGTGCAGTCTTTGTTGGTCGTGCACGAAACGACCGGGCACTCGCCCAGAGAGGCCACGTTCACGCCTTCGTAGTAGGCGTCGCAGGACCGGTGGTAGGTGACGCCATTGCACCCGCATGCTGGCTGCTCCATCTCGGTCTTGGGGCAGTTTTGCCACAGCGGTTGACACGTGCCGACCGTGGCCTTGTCGCAGGCCTGCTCGCCCAGACGCTGACAGAACTCGTCCGCTTCGCAGGGGTCGCCGTAGCTGCCGCCGCAGGGCAAGACCACGTGGGGCGGAACCACCACGGTAAAGCTCACGGGCTCGGAGCGACCGAGAAAGCCATCGCGGGCCTCGAGCAGAAGGTTGTAGGTGCCGGCAGAGGGGAACTTCTGGTAGACGTTCACCAACCCGTCTTGCCCGCCCCAGAACCAGTGGGACTCGAGCACGCCGTCGCCGTCGAAATCAACGCGGGCGAGAGTATACGGATCCCAGGTGTGGCCGAGGTCTGGATCCTCGACGCGCATCTCGAGAGTGTAGGTGTCGTTCTCGTCTTTGCCAGAGACCACTTCCACACTGACGATGGACGGAGCATGGGCATAGGGCACCACATGGAGGTTTCTCACCTTCTTGGTCACGCTGCCAGAGTCATCCTTGGCCTCTAGAGTCACCTGATACACGCGGGAAACCGTGCTCACGCGATCTTGGAGGTTGGCGATGAAGGTGGACTCCCAGTTTCGGCCGAGGATCTCCTGGTCGGAGAGGCGCAGAACCTCTTCCATGTATGGCTCGTCGATAGTTTCTAGATGGAGGACGCTCCTGGGGTCGCTCACGTCGAGCCGCGACAGCCGGCTATTTTCGTTCAGGGTCCATAGCTCCGAGTCATCGCCAAACGCGCCACGGCGAACTCTGTGGTCCGTGCGTCCGAGCTCGTAGGACTTACCGCGAATGAAAGACGACACGCTGCCAACGAGGGTGAGCGGCGTGCCCTTGGGAGCGTCGGGCAGGATGAGCGTGGCGTACATCCGGCTGCCCACCAGCACGAGCTCCTCGACCTTCGTGGGCACAGTGCGCTTGACCCGCGGGAAGTAGGGAGAGGACAGATCGAGGGCAAACAGCCCGGAGAGCTTCCCGGTAGCAGGCCAGGTCTGTTTGGCGTTGTCTTCGAGCTCTTCGTCCATGGGCTTCTTCTCGGAAAGGGCGGCACCAACCACGATGTTGTTCACGAGGTCGGCGCCCACGACCGGGTGACCGCTGACGAGAGAGGCCTGCGTGGCCCAGTTGGGAAGCGAGGCGTCCATCACTTGGATGCCCTGGCCCGCGACGACCACGCCGTTGCCGGGAACCGTGCCGACGATCCGCCCGGCGCCCGGCAGAACTGGAATGGCCCGATGCTCGGTATCGAAGCGCACGCGGCTGAAAAGGAGCGACCCCGTCGTTGTGGGATCTCCGGAGGGCTCGTATTCACTCTGGTCGTACACGACGACGTTCCAGTTGCCGCCAGTGAAGGCGCCGATGGCAATGGCCAGGTTGGGCGTGTTGGAGGGATTGAAGTTGAAGGTGCGGCGATTCTTGGCCTTGGGATTCTGGTCCATCAGCACGATGGAGCCGAGGCCCACTTCCTTGTCCGACTCCAGAGCGATGGTGAGCTTCGAGGGATCGGGGTGGTCTACCACGACCTTGACAGAGACATCGGCGATCTTTTCGTCGCGTGGCTGAAAGTGGTCGTGATAGGTGGGCGAGCCATCGCTCATAATCTTTCGAGCCTCATCGAATTTGGTTACGGCGCTCGAGATCGTGCTCCTCCACTGCTTGAGCTCTCGCGGCGCGGACAGATTGGAAATGTCGACTATCGCGAGTTGGCCGCCGAGCACAAAGAGCCGATTGCCATGGGCGAACAGATGATAGGCGCTGGTCTCGAGCTCGAGGTGGCTCAGCAGCACAGGCGCCTTGCGATCGGAGATGTCGAACACCGCGACGCCAGCCTTGCCCAGAGCCAGGGCCACCGCGTTTCGCTGTAACAGCGCGAAGGCGCGGATGCGGCTGGGGTGGATCTCGCCGTCAGGGCCGTTCGAAAGGTCGAACGGATGGGTCACGACGCGCGACGGAGTGCGCAGCGTGGTGTCGAAGGTGGCGTTCTCGCCAAAGCCGGTCTCGCGGCGCTCCGGGTTGTAGGGGTCGCCCGCGACCTCCACGATCCAGTTGTAGAGCACCTGCTCGCCTTCGGGGTCGAGCACGTCCGCGGCGCGCAGTTGTACCGCTGCCTCAGAGCTGCCATTCACTTGATTCGAGGGACCTTCGACGTTGACGGATGGGGGGGCATTGCCGTCGAGCACGAGAAGCGTGAGCTCGGCAGAGCTGGATAGGCCGGTGCTGTCGGTGGCCATGGCGCGAATGACGTTGCGGCCAGCGTGCAGCGGCAGGGTGCGCAGGGCCGCGAGCTGGGACGGATCTTGAATCACGGTCTCGAGCACGCCGTCGGCGTCGAGATCGAGGGCCACGGTCACGGCGTCGCCGTCGAGATCTAGGTAGGCCACGTCGAGAGAGAAGCGAGTGGAGAGCCCTCCCACGGTGAGCGGGCTCTTGAGTCTCAGCCTTGGAGCCGTGGCAGAGGAAGAACCCTCGACGACAAACCGCTTGGGCTTGAGCTCCGCATTCCCCACGGAGTTGATGGCCCGCGCTTCGATGGTGTGAGCCCCAAAGGGCAGGGTGCCGATATTGACATTCACCTGCTCGCGACCGCGCTGCTGTCCGGCGAGAGGCGCCTCGAACCAGGGCGAGTTCTCGATGTCGGCAAAGCGGTACTGAAGCTTTGTGATGCGGTTGGCCGAAAAGTGCGTCAGCCAAAGGGAAGACTGGGGCACGTCGACGATCCAGCCCTGCAGGTGGACGCTGCCGCCTCGGTACACCACGGCCTCGAGGTCAGAGCGCGGATGGGTGTCGCGCACTTCGACGAGACCGTCGCCGTCCGAGTCCAGCCAGCCGAGGGCCGATCGCGTGTAGCCGTTGAGGGCGTCGACCACATTGTAGGTCATGAGCGAGGGCTGGGCTTCGCCGCGGCCGTTGTTGATGCCTGGGCCGCCGTCTTGATACGTGGCATTGGCGTTGATGGAGCCGAGGTAACCTTGCATGGAGGTCGGTGACCAGCAGGCGTCTGGGCAGTACTCGTCGCCAGCGCCGAAGATGTGGCCAAACTCGTGCATGAACACGTTCCAGTCGTTGAGGCTGTGGAGCGTGGTGCTCGGTCCAAAGAGGGAGGCGTGCGCCCGCAGGCCAGCGGTCCAGTTGCCATTGCAGGCCACCATGACGACAAAGGCGGCGTCCGCGTTGTAGCTAGCGCGCAGACCGTTCAGGTAGTCGTGGTAAGCCTCCCAGCTGTTGCCGGTGTCCACGTCGCGTTGAAGGACCTTGCCGAGCAGCGCGGCCACGGAGCGAGGCTCGTTGCCCTCGCCCCACTGGGCTTGCTTGCCGAACTCCCAATCGTGGTCGATGGTGCCAGGCAGTCCGCCGCTGTCCGGCGCTGACTCGTAGTGCAGCACAAAGCGCAGCTTGCTATTGGGCTCGTGACGAGCAAACGCCTCGAGGGCGGTCTGGATCTTCTGGTAGACCTCGGCGATCTGATCCTCGGTCCAGTCCTCGGTGGAGGGCTCGGACACGCCGTTGGACTCGGGCAGCCACACCGACACGACCACCGTGCCCGATGCGTACGGCACGTACAGCCAAGACTCCGAAGCGATATCGTCATTAACGGACTGCGTGGTCGCGGCCTTCTCCATGGCGCTTTTCGCCCGCTGCGCAGACTCCTCTTTCGCGTCGGACTCCCACTGCTCGCCCGGCGGCACGGCCACATGGCGCATCATGAGCTTTTCGCCCTCGGGCACGCTCACCGGGTAATAGCGGTTGTTGAAGACCCGCGCGAAACGTGTCTCGGCGTCGGTCGCTTTGGGGATCTCGCCTTCCAGCAGGGCCCGATCGAACCGGTTCGCCATGCCACTTTGAGAAAGAACCGGGTCTGCGCCTGCAGGCACCTGCGCCACGATGAGACGTGGCGGCAACACATGCAGGGCCTTGCCTCCCACCTCGTCCAACGCCTCGGCCACGGACTTCCAGTCTCCGTCGTCGGCCACGAGCACGAGGGTCATGTCCTTTGGTGGCTCGTACATGTTGTCGAGCGCGAGCTGGATTTTTGCCGGGTTGGAATCCGCCCGCCTGGTGTCTTGAACGTCATCACAGCCGACGGCCAGTGTCAGCAGCGCCGTGGCCATCATCCCCCAAAGCTTACGTTTCGGCATTTTGGGTCTCCTTGTATAAAAACAGCCTGAATTTCGCAATAATATTCACAGGAATCTCGAACTGGGGCACAGTTAACCGCGGCGCAGGCCCGGGTCAAGAGGCGTTTCTAGGCAAAAGTGGAAAACATTCCAGGCTGGTCGTGTGAATTGCGGCGGCGTTTCAATGCAGGGTGTGGGGGCAGTGGAGCCCAAGCGGATCAGACGGCGTTCGCTGGGTGTCGAAGTGAATGAAAATGCGTTTGGCTCTTGCCTGACAGTCCAATTTCCACTCGGATTCACGCTTTGTCACTGAAGCCTGAAGCTGCTCACCCTCCGGGATGATAACGACCACCGCGAAGTCGCATGAACGCGTCGATCGAGGTTTGGTGCAGGACGGGCTGTCCCTCGCGAGCCTCCTCGCAGGCCTACTCGTGTTTGCTCTAGCTCTGCTCGCCAACCGACTCGGCGTCCGCAACTGGCTCGTGTATTTCCTCCTCGGCGTGTTGGTGTGGTTTGCCTTTGTCCAGTCCGGCGTGCACGCCACCATCGCCGCGCTGATGATGTCCTTTGCCATCCCCGCTCGCTCCCGGAGCAGCGATTCGCTCTCCCTGCGCTACCTTCACAGGCGGATGCACGACCTCGAGCAGGCCATCAAGGTTGGCGACGTTCGCGCCAAACAGCACGCCGCCGATTGCCTGGACATCGTCCTAGGCTAGAGCCTGCCCCAAAAAAGCTCTCCTCCAAAAACGAACCCACTGGGATGAACGCAAAACATCGATGGCGGCGACACTCATTCGCGAGGCGCCGCCGAGGTGGCGCAGCGACCTCCGTGTCCCACCTCCGTGTCCCACCCAAGCGGAAGAGTTCGTAACTGTTCGCGAATATCGGACGCCTTAAATTTTGTCGCAGAAAGTTGTCAACATTGGGGGAGAAGCGGCCGAGTTATTCGGGACAGCTGGGCACTAAGACAGGCTGCAGTGGCCGGTTCTGCGGAGGCGCCAGCGAACCAGGAGCAACGACCATGGGGCTCGTACGCATGCACTTCGAGGACCAGGTTCACTTCGTGACCAATCGCTGCGAACAGGAGCAGTACCTGCTCAAGCCCACA
>JALOQD010000162.1 GCA_025453525.1 Myxococcota bacterium | reverse complement strand
CTGCACGCGGCGTACCTGAAGGACAGCAAGCAGAAGTACAGCAAGCAATCGGCCATGGCCAAGGTGTTTGCCGCTGAGGCCGCCACGTTCATCACCCACCAGGCCATCCAGATCCACGGCGGCTACGGCTACACCACCGAGTACCCGGTGGAGCGCCACTACCGCGACGCCCGCATCACCGAGATCTACGAAGGCACCTCCGAGATCCAACGCATCGTCATCGCGGCCAACGTGCTCAAGGAGTAACGCCCTGGGGAAATGGGGTAGCCTGGCAGTTCAGACCCGCGGTTGTCCGTTGCCCAGACGAAAAGGCAGGCCAGGCAGGTGACGGCGTGACATTCTGGCAATTTTTAGGGCCGAGCGTCGAGACGAACACCAATGGAAACAAGGATCTCGCCATGTGGCCAGGTTCTTGCTAAAACTAGCCGTCATGTGGAGCTCAAAACAAATTCAAATAGCTATCGTGGTCGCGTTGGTGTGTCTGCCTGCTGTCGCAAAAGCCGGAATTACCCTGTCGGGCCAGTCCGCCAGTCCGAATACCCTGCCATCCGGTTACCAGCTGCCCGACTCGTCGGGCACGGATCCATGGAAGTTCAACAAACAGGACTGCGACGACAACGTCCAGTTCACTGTGAAGTTCACCGCTACGGAGCTCGGAGGCAAAAAACTCTTTCTTTTTCATGGGGACGAGTGTCAAAAAGCTGGCAATTGCGAAGGCGCAGGAAGCTACGAAACGTTTGAGCAGGTGAACGGGACGTACAAGTATTCCATTAAAAAATTGGCCGGCAATTGTAGCGGCGATGACAGCACCAAGATCTGGCTCGGATTGTTTGACAAAATAGAAAACAAGAACGCCACTGGCGCTACCTGGGCCAGTGACCCGATTATTGTCCAATGGGACATGACCGCGCCATTGGCGCCTACGAGCGTCAAGGCCTTGGGCGGTGACAAAAAGGTTCGGGTGAACTGGAAGAGCTCCGAGGGCGACGACGAGACATCGGACAGCGCAGATGGATCTGACTCGGGCGACGAGGCCGATGGCTCAGTCTCTCACTTTTATGTGATTTATTCGGAAGTCGCCCAGGCCGTGGACACGACCTCGAATTCGACTTCCACAACGACGCAGGGCGCCGTCACCACGAGTGATGAGACGTCTGCGAGTGATGAGACGTCTGCGAGTGATGAGACGTCTGCGAGCGACGGGACGTCTGCGAGCGACGGGACGTCTGCGAGCGATACGACCTCTGTCAGCGAGACGTTGTCCGCAACTGACACGACTTCAGATAGTTCAAAGGGCTCGAGCCAGCAGTTCGTACCACTGGCTGCGGAGATCGAATGTCCGGCTGGCTTTTTTGCCAGTGGTGAGGCGTTCAACCCCAGGAGCGGGGCCTACGAAATAAAATCGAAGATGAGCAGCGGCGATTCCGTGAAAGGTCTCGACAACGGCGCGAAGTACAAAGTGGCGGTCGTGGCTGCGGATGACTTCATGAACTTTTCGGAGATTTCCGAAGTGGCCTGCGCCATTCCAGAGGAGACGGCTGGCTTCTTCGACGAGTTCGGCAATGACGGTGGTTCGACCAACGGCAAACTGTGCTTCGTCGCCACCGTGGCCTTTGGCTCCCAGGACCATCCCACGGTAGAGAGCCTGCGGACCCTGCGCGATCGCTTTTTGCTCGAGGTGCCCGGTGGCCGCGCGTTCGTCGATGCCTATTACACCCTGGGTCCGATCATGGCCGTTGGCCTAGCCGATCACCCCTCCTGGCTGGGTCTCGTGCGCGGATTGCTTTCGGTGCTCGCGCTGATCGGCGGCGCGCTGGTCTTCCTCGGACCTGTGGGCGCTTCTTCTGTGTTGGGGTTGGGGCTCGGCGGCGCGGTCTTTGCCTGTCGCCGCCGCGCGCTGAGAAGGAGGCCCTCATGATCCGCAGGCCGTGGGCCGCGCTGCTGGTATTCTCGATGATCTTGCTGGGCCTCGCCTCGAGCGCCAAGGCCTATGTCCCGTCGCCTCAGTACGGCGCGTTCGAGCTCAAGTTCGGGCCCTACAAGCCAGCGGTCGATCGAGCGCCAGGCGTGGGCAACCCCTATGCCTCTACGTTTGGCGACAAGAGCATGTTCCTCACGCAGCTCGAGCTCAGCTGGCAGTTCTGGCACCCGCCGGGCTTCAGTCTGGGCGTCGGCGGTGGGGTGGGCTTCATGCAGGCCTATGCCAAGAGCAAAACCGAAAGCGGTAACGACTCGGCCGACTACACGGTGCTCAACGTCATTCCGTTTTACGGCGTGCTCGTGCTGCGCGTCGATGTGCTGGCCGACTACCTCGGCATTCCCCTCGTGCCCTATGGCAAGGTTGGCCTCGACTGGTACTACTGGTGGGGCCTCAACGGCGGGCAGCTCGAGAGCGCCTCGATCTGCGACGAATCGGGCTGCGCCAACAAGAAGGCCAAGGGCGGCACCCTCGGCTGGCACGCTGGACCGGGCCTCATGTTCCGCTTGGACCAGCTCGACGAGCGCACGGCCCGGACGTTCGACAACGAGCTCGGTGTCAATCACTCCTATCTTTTCGTCGAAATCATGTGGGCCTACATTACGGGCTTCGGCCGCAAGCGCCAGAATCTGGCATTCCCTTTCGAACCTGCGGAACTCAGACATGGAATGAAACGACTCAAACAGTCCTCGGTCCTCAAGGGAACGCCAAATTCCGGCGTTTCGGCGGATCGTTGAAAAAAAGGCGTCATTGCCGTGCCCACCTATCGCCTAGTCTTGGAGTACGATGGCGCGCCGTTTGCCGGTTGGCAGATCCAGCCAGGCCAGCTCACCGTGCAGGGCGAATTGACACGGGCCTTGGCCGTGGCCATGCGTCATGAAGTCAAGGTCCACGGAGCGGGTCGCACTGACGCCGGCGTCCATGCTCTGGGACAATGCGCGAGCTTCGACAGCCAGGTGGAGATGGCGCCCTACCGATTGCGAGCCGCGGTGAGCGGACTGTGTAGGCCCTTCATCACCGCTGTGGAAGCTGCCATCGCACCGAGCGGGTTCCATGCGCGTTTCGACGCCCTGGGCAAGCACTACCGATATCAGCTCCTGTGCCGCGCCGCGCCCTCTCCGCTGCTGTGCGCCACGACCTGCCATGTGACCGCGTCCCTCGATCGGCAGGCCATGCTCGAGGCTGCGGCCTTGCTCGTCGGCACGCACGATTTTGGAGCGTTTCGCGCTGCAGACTGCGAGCGGGGGACCACGACGCGCACCTTGTCGCGGGTGGAGCTCGTCGAACGCGATCCGGTGCTGTCCATCGAGGTCGAGGGCGATGGGTTTCTCAAGAACATGGTGCGGATCATCGCCGGGACCTTGGTCGATGTCGGTCGAGGCCGCCGCACCGTGGACGATGTGCGAGGGGCTCTGGACACAGGCGATCGAGACCTTGCGGGCATCACGGCCCCGGCGCATGGCCTGGCGCTCGTCTCGGTGCGCTATGGCGCGGGTTGGATCTGCGAGAGCCGCGCTTCCTCGTCGAGGGGAAATCGGAAGCTCTGAACCTGGCGCCCTGGCAATTCACCGAGCTTGTCGGCCACGTCTTGCGGGATCGGGATGCGCAGCTCCACGTTGCGGTCTGTGGGCCGTCCTTGACCTTCCTCGCCGCTGCCGGCCTGCACGTCGTACAGGCCATAGAAGCGTCCGCCGTGGAGCACGGGCTTGTCCTTCGGGATCTCGTAGTCGAGCATGGTGCAGAAGATGGAGACCGTGCTGTCTCGGTTGTCGACGATCTCCACGAGCCGGGTCTGCTGAGGCCAGACTAGGGTGGAGGAGGTGACGATTTCGTAGTACCCGTTTTCTGGGGCCTTGCCCTTGGGGGCGACCTGCGGCACGACCATGTTCTTGTGCACATGACCGCTGATATGGGCGATCACGTTGGGAGAACTGTGCAGTGATGCCACCAGCTCATTGCCCTTGCCGATGATCCACCACGAGGGATGGTGGCTCGCGACGAGAATGAGCTGTGCGCGGTCCTCCGCTGCTCGGAGCTCCTGCTCGAGCCAAGTCATCTGCCCTGCGGTCAGGGCGCCGTTGGCGATCTCCGGCGCTACCGTGTCGAGCACCACCAGGCGAATGGGTCCGCCTTTTTTCGGCACGTCGACAGCATAGTCGAAGACCGGCGCCTCATCTGCCAGCCCGTGTCCTTGCGGCAAGGTCGAAGACCCCCACAGGGCGTCGACCCAATCCTGCCGGTCGATGAACGCTCTGTTCTCATCGGCCACGACGTTCTTGCCCGTGTAATAGCCCTTGTCCGGCACAAAGCAGCGCTGCGGGAGCATGGACTCGCTCGTGAAAAACGGCGCATCGAGGCAGGTGGGGACAACTGAGAACGAGAGGGTCGACACGCTGGCGCCCGTGGGGCTGGCCACGAGCCAATCGAGGCTCGAGAAGTTGCCGAGGATGAGGTCGTCGTGATTGCCGAGGGTGAAATACCAGGGGATGTCGCCCATCCCGGCGGCCTCGAACGGATCATGCGGGTCGTTGGTTTGGCCAGACAGAGGGTCGTTGTCCTCCCCAGAGTCGGGATGCAAAGTCCCGCCGTCCAAAACGGTCATGAGCCAGTCGAGCTCGTTGGACTGGATGTTGTCGAGCAGATCGCCGGTGAGGAGTGCGAAGTCAAAGGGCGCAACGTCGTGAATGGAGCGGGCCGTGTGCACGGCTGCGTCCAGTAGTTGTGTGGACCAGGACTCTTGCAATCGAAAGGCAGCCTGGACCACATCATCGCTTTGAATGAGCCGCGCAGGAGACTCCTCGTCGATGATCTGGAAATCGGTCGCGTGCCAAATGAACGCCAGGCTCGACCTCTGCGCGCTGGGCGCGGGAGCCCCCTCGGGAAGGCCGAGGTCTTCTCTCAAGATAAACGGTTCGCCCGCCCCTTCTTCAGAAAGGCCCCACTCGCCGCGGGTCGACGCTTTTTGGGCCTTGGCCTCGAGAACGGGATGGACCGTACGAAGCAGCGTGGTCACAACAGATCCTGCCGCGGTGTCCTCTTCAACGTCGGTTTCATCGTCGAGAGAGCTCGAGCTCGAGTCCTCGGTCCAGGTGTCGCTTTCGGTGTCTGTGGGGCGCGGGATGATCTCGCCCCCGCACGAGGCGAGCAGCAGGGCAAAACCGAGCAAGAAACCCGTCGTCGGCGCCTGCGTGCATGGGTGTTTTAGGGTGCGCTTCATCGGCATGGGCCCTTTGGTGAATGACTAGGAATTGTCCTGTGCTTGTATCATTTTCCTGAAAACGCGACGTCGGGTTCGTTGTCGAGGGCGAACTTTTGCGTGAGAACGCCGTCTTTGTCCGGCATTCCCTGCAGGTGATGGTTGAAAAAAGTCACCACGTAGAGGTTCTGCAGGCGAACGGCCTGCTCCAGCGGGAAGGCGCCTTCGGTGCAGGTCTGTTCGTAGGGCGCAAGGAGCGCCTCTGCCCCGATGGCCGACCACTGATCCTTGCCGAGGCCCAGTTCGATGAGCTTGTCGCCGATGGCGCAGACGTTGGCAAAGTGGGTGTGGGTCGCGCCCTCGATGTCCACCTGGTAGGCCGGCGACGAAAGGTTTTCAAAGGCATACGCGTTGTTGGAAATGGGCACGTCCGTGTCCTTGGTACCTCCGAGCAAGAGGACGGGACGGGACAAGGAGGAAAGGACCTCGGTGGAAAAGCGATCCTCGATGACTGCGGAGATGGGGGCAATGGCCGCGACCCGATCGTCTCCTTGGGCGCCTTCCCATCCCGCGGCTGCGGCAATGGCGGTCCAGCCTCCGAAAGAGTGCCCTGCGACTCCGACCCCGCTTTCGTCGATGGCCCCGAAAAAGTCGTCGGCCCCATCATTGTTGCGGGCAAACATGGTGTCGACCACGAAGGACACATCGTCGAAACGGTTCTGTGCAGCCACGTCGAACGAATCCCCGGGGGCTCCCTGGGAATTGCCGATGTGCTCCGGCGCCACCACAACATATCCGTAACTCGCGAGCGTCTCCATCAACGGCGTGGACTGGGTGCTCACCCCTTCTGAGCCGTGGGAGAAGAGAATCAGTTTCCGGTTTCCCGTCGCAGAGACCGGAGCGTCTTCAATGGCGACCATGGCGGGCAGACCGATGCCCGTGCCCAGCGGGTAAACGGTCAGCGTGCCTTGCTTGTCCTCTGGGTCGATGGGATACCACACGTCGAGCGGCAGCGTGCGATTGTCCCTGGCCGAGTCCGTGGCCTCCAACCGCCTGTGCCCCACGTCCCATGGCCCGAGGGGAAAGACCGGATCGTCGGTGTCTGTGAGCGCCTCGCACGTCTCGCTCGTGCATGTGTCCGTATCCCCTGTGTCCAGGGAATCGAAGCCTTCGCCTTTGCATCCGGCCAAAAGAGCGACGACCGTGCATGCGATGGGCGCTACCTGAATGATGGATGATTTCATGGGATCGATAATAGCGTTTTTCAGCTCACGCTGCCTACGTCTTATCAACCCAGTGGATATCGTGCGACCTGGCTGGTGGGCTCCTAGAGGACCGGTTCGAAGAACTTCGATCTGGGCCCTTCGCTGGGGGCGTCCTGCGGCGCTTGTCCGCACGAAGGATCCATGGGCGATTCGGTCGCCGTGTCGCCTGCCGGCGCGCCTTGGGTCGGTGTCTCGTCGGTCGACTCTTCGGGCGGACTCTCGGCAGCGGATTCGACATCGGCCATGGCCTCTAGGTCGCCGTCTGAAGTGGGCTTGCGGTACTGAGCCGTTTGGCCTGGCCCTGAGTAGTCGGTCCAAGTGACGCTCTGATCCCGGACGTCGAGGTGGACGAACATCGAATTGGGGTAGTAGCCAGTGCCTGTCTTGGGCAAGCTCCGGATAAACGCGTAGAGCTCGTGGTTGTTGACCCCGTCCACTCGAAAGTCGAGCGCTCGCCCTTGGGCGTGCTTGCTGCGGTGTTGCTTGGTCCTATTGGGACGATGGCCCGAGATGATTTGGATCGCTCGGCCGGGGTAGCGCTCGGCGACTCGAGAAAGCAGCTGCACGAGGCGCGGGTGAAGGAGCTTCAGCTGGGGCTTTCTGGCCTTCTTGCCCTTGGCCCCGGGCCTGAGTCGGGGCGCTGCGAGCTCGGAGAGCACCTTGCGCGCCTTTTGGTTCACTCCGCCGCCTTTGCTCGTCAGATAGAGCCTGGCCGATTGTCCGGTCCGCCAGCGAACGATGTGAACCGGTGCGTGAAGCTTCCCTTGGACCGTGCCAATCGTGCAGAACATCTCGCTGCCGGGGATGAGCAAGGTGCGGCCGATCGTAAGGGATTCGGCATCCCCCAGCTTGTTGACCTCCTGGATTCCCTTGACCGACACTTTGTAGCGCTTGGCAATGCGCACGAGAGTGTCGCCCAGTTTTACGACATGGCCGCGACTGCCCCCGCGCAGCTCATCTGGGATGACGATCTCTTGTCCAGGCTGGAGCGATTGAGCGTCGCGGATGTTGTTGGCTTCCATCAAATCGCTCTGGGAAACGCCGAAGTGATTGGCGACCTTCGCGACCGAGTCTCCGGATTGCACCACGTAGCTGCGCTCCTTGGCAGCCAAGGCGTGGTGCGGCAGCGCCACTAGGAACAGGAACATGGACGTCGAGGCGAGCGTGCGCTTGAGCAAGAAGTTACGTTCTCCGTTTGGTGCGGCTGGGCCGCGTTCATTGGCCAACGCCTCATGGCCCATATCTATTCCGTCAAACATCTTCCACCGGAAGCGCCCACTTTTCCTTGAGCTGCCCAAAGGTCCCTTGAATAATGGCCTGCCGGGCCATTCGAGTGAGCTCGCCGTAGTGGTGTAAGTTGTGCACGGTGAGCAGGCGCAGCACAAGCATCTCACCGACGTTGAAGAGGTGCCGCAGGTATCGGCGCTCGAACCTTCGACAGCACGGGCAGTCGCAGGTGGGGTCGAGGGGCCTCGGATCCTCGGCGTATTTCGCCTGTTTGATGTTGAGCTTGCCGCCGCGGACAAAGGCCTGGCCATTGCGGGCATTGCGAGTGGGCATCACGCAGTCGAACATGTCGATGCCGTGCTCGATGGCCTCGAGGAGATCGAGGGGAGTGCCGATGCCCATGACGTAGCGCGGCTTGTTTTGAGGCATCTTGGGTCCGATGGCGGCGAGGATGCGGTACATGTCCTCCATGGGCTCGCCCACGCTCAGGCCACCCAGGGCGATGCCGTCGAACCCCAGTGAGGCGATCTCCTCGAGATGGGCAAGCCGCAGGTCCTCGTGAATACCGCCTTGCACGATGCCGAACTGGGCTTGGCCCAAAGCCCGAGAGCAGCCTGTCTGAATCCTCGCCCACAGGCTGGTGCGTTCCATGGCTGCGAGCACCGCCTCGCGATCCGCGTCTCCCGGCGGACAAACATCGAGAATCATGGCGATGTCCGAGCCCAAGGCAGCCTGGATGGCCACGGCTCGCTCTGGCGTGAGCAGCTCTCGCTTGCCATCGACATGGGAGGCGAAGAGCACTCCTTCGTCGGACAGCTTGCGCAGCGCGCCCAGACTGAACACCTGGAAACCGCCCGAGTCGGTGAGGGTCGGGCCCTGCCAGGCCATGAATCGCGCGAGGCCTCCTGCCCGGCGCACGACCTCTTCTCCTGGGCGAAGCATCAAGTGGTAGGTGTTGCCCAGGAGGATGGAGGCTCCGCTGTCGCGCACTTCGTCTGGATGTAGCGCCTTGACGGAAGCCCTCGTGCCCACGGGCATGAACGCCGGCGTCGGCACCTCGCCTCGCGGTGTTGTGATGCGTCCTACCCTCGCTTCGCCGTCGCGATGGAGCACCTCGAAGGAGAAGCCCTGCGTCATCCTTCCTCCGGTTCGACAAGGGCGCTTTGCGGCGCGATGAGCATGGCATCGCCGTAGCTGTAGAACCGATAGCGCAGGGCCACGGCCTCCTCATAGGCCCGCAGCAGCCTTTCCCGGCCGACCAGGGCGCTGACCAGGCACAGCAGGGTGGAGCGCGGCAAGTGGAAGTTGGTCAGTAGTCCGTCGATGACCTTCAGCTCGTAGCCCGGTTCGATGAAGAGCTCGGTGTCGCCGATGCAGGGGACGATCTCGCCGTGGCGGGCCATGGCTCCCTCGATCGCCCGGGTGGTCGTGGTGCCTACCGCGACGACCGGTCGTCCTTCGCCCTTGGCGCGCCGAAGAGCGGTCGCGGTCTTTTCGCCAATGACGTATTGCTCGGCGTCCATCACATGCAAGCTGGTGTCCTCCGCGCTGATGGGCCGAAACGTCCCTGGGCCGACGTGGAGCGTCACGAAGGAAATCTCCACGCCGCGGCGGGCCGCTTTTTCGAGCATGGACGCAGTGAAGTGCAAGCTGGCCGTGGGCGCGGCCACTGAGCCGTCGAAGCGAGCGAAGATGCTCTGGTAGCGCTGCGTATCGCAGGGCTCGGTGTGGCGGCGAATATAGGGAGGAAGGGGCACCTCACCTACCTCGTTCACGAACTGCCGCAGCTGCGCCCCACCCATTTCGAAGCACAAGGTCGCCTCTCCGCGTTCCCCTCGAGACTCGACCACGGCCGCAGCTCCGTCGACCTCGACGGTATCGCCGGGTCTAATGGGCCTATTGGCTCGGAGCAGCGCCGACCAACGCGTCTGGGTTTCGCCCTCTTCGAGCGCGCGCACCAGGAGGATCTCGACCGCTCCACCCGTGGGCCTTCGACCTCGCAGGCGAGCCGGGATGACGCGGGTATCGTTGAGCAAAAGGAGCGTGCCAGGCGCGAGCTTGAACGGCAGATCGCGCACCAGGCCGTGGTGCGGCGCCGAGTTGTCGGGGCAGAGCGTCAGCAGTCGGCCGCCGTCCCGCTCCTCGGGCGGGTACAGGGCGATGAGCTCTTCGGGCAAATGGTAGTCGAGTAAGTCGGTCTTCACTGGAACAGTATCTGATAGATGGCCATGGTTGCTTGGCCAGCTCCGGGTTTGGCGTGGACCTCCACGCATACGGTGTCCAGGCTCCAGGGCAGGTAGGCTGCTTCGCCCTGACCTTGGCCCAGAACGTCGACGAGCACCTGCTCGCCGGTGCGACCGTTCGACAAAACGAGCACTGTGTCAATGTCAATAGTGCCAGAAACCTGGACCGTGTGCGTCCCGGGCGCTGGGCCGAGGCAGTACCAGTCCCGGTCCGAAGGCGTCGAGAGGACAGAGATGAGTCGCTGGCCCAGGATGACGGGAGTGGCCTGGCGGATGTCGTCGTTGGGCTCTCGTTCCCGGGCCATGTCGCTCTTGCCTTGCAGTTGGTTGATCATCGCAAGACCGGCCACGGCGAGGGCGATGAGCACCGCTGCGGCCACGACGACGAGGGCGATGGCGGTCTTGTTGCGCTCCTTTTTCGGTGGCGCAAAGGCAGGAGCAGGCGGCTGCGAGATGGTGCGAGGTGGCTCTGGCGGGTCAGGGGCTGTGGGCGTTTGACCGCGCTTGCGAACCGCGACCGGGTCTTGGAGCAAAGCGAGCGGCGGGCGACTTATGGCCGGAAGGTCCGAGGGTGAGGCATCGTAGCGGGAGGTGTAGCGCCGGTACTCGTTGCCCGGCTCCTCTATTTCGAGAATGTCTGCGAGCGCCGTGCGCATCTGCGCCGCGCTCTGGTAGCGGGCCGCAGGGTCTTTGGACATGGCCCGTAGGACCACCTCGTCCGCTATCTCTGGGATCGATAAGTTGGGATACCTGGTCGATGGCGGCACCATGGGCGCGGTGAGGTGCTTGGTGATGATGCCCATGGGCGAAGGGGCAGAAAAAGGCGCTTCGCCGGTGAGCAGCTTGTGCATGACCGCGCCCAGGGCGTAGATATCCGAGCGTGCATCCACCGGTTCTCCGCGGCAGTACTCGGGCGACATGTAGTAAGGCGTGCCGACGAGCGCCCCTTGAGCCGTGATGCGCGTGCGTTCGTTGAGGTCTCGCAGAGACGCCAGACCGAAGTCCAGCACTTTGACGAAGTCGGTTTTGTCTGGGGTGCGCACCAGCACCATGTTTTCGGGCTTCAAGTCTCGATGGACGACCCCTTTTTCGTGGGCCTCGACCAGGGCAGAGCACACTTGGATGAGCAGCCGCGTCGTGCGGCTCAAGGGAAGCTGTCCTTCCATGTGCAGATAGCTGGCGAGATCCGCGCCGTCGATGAACTCCATTGCCAGGAACATCAGATCGCCATCTGAGCCGAAATCGAACACCGACACCGAATGCATGTGGCTCAGGCGGCTGACCGCCGAGGCCTCGCGGTTGAACCGCCGCACCATGTCCTTCTGGCTCGCCGAGTCCGAGTGCAAGACCTTCATGGCCATGATCTTGCCCATCTTGACGTGCTCGACTTTGTAGACCGCGCCCATGCCACCACGGCCGATGATCTCGAGGACGCGATAACGCTTGTCGATGACCCGGCCGAGGAGGGGGTCTTGCCCGATCATCGCCGCGATACTCGCTCCGCACACTCCGCAAAACGGCGGAGGATCATCGTAACGGGCGTGGCATTTTGTGCATTCGAGCACGATGGCTCCCAAGCGTTTCGTTCACGAGGGGCAGTGCTAGCCCCGCTTACCGGCCTTGCGGATCGACTTGGCGACGAATGACGCGTCGAGAGCCGGTACGTCAAGCTTGCCGCCGCTGGGCAAATCCACGGCGCTCGTGCCGCGGACAGTGCCGTATACGTCCACCCACGACTGGAGTCCTGCGTCGGTCTCGCCGCGGAAAACGGTGTATGCTGCGCAGCGTGCACCAGCCGGGCAGCCGTCGGCCACGTAGAGCAGGAAGACCGTCACGCCTTTTTCTGTGTTGATGTTCACGATGCGGCCAGACAGTCGTATTTTCTTGCCTACTTGCGCGTTCGTATCTCTACCCAAGGTGGGGTAATCGAGCTCGGGCTTGGGCAAGTCCTCACTCCACTGCTTGATGGCCGTGGCCAGGCTTTCGATGCGAGTGACCGACAGGGTTTGGGAAGAAGGCGCCTTTCCCGGCGAGCGCGCGATGATCTTGATATCGTATTTGCCAAGGTTGGGCAGGGGAACGATCGTGCTGAAACCTACGGCGGTCGCGCCCACGGGCTGGCCATTGACCTGCACCGCTGCATCCCGATCGACGATCCCGGCGCACGTAATTTGGGCGACGTCCACGACCGCGTCTGGGGCTGGCCGGTCGATCTGCAGCTTGGAGAGGGGCACGGCGATGACGTGTTGTCCCTGCTCAGTGGCGCCGCTGTCGTCGGTGATTTGGAACAGGAGCTTGCCGATGGCCGTGTCTGCGGTGTTCTGTCCGCTCTCCAGAAGCGTGGCCAGGGGGAGGACATGCGCGTAGGTGCCTGCCGTGGTCTGAACTTGATTGCCCTCGACAGAGAGCTTGAGCCCTTCGGCCACGCGGAATTGGATGGTCACACTCGGAGGCTCGGCCTGCAAGCCCGAGAGATCGGTTTTCACCAAATGGCGCAGCAGCACCTGGAAAGTGTGGCGCTCTGGCGGCTTACCCGGCTCTGTGTACAGCAATTCGAGCTCATTGGATCCGAGGCTCATCACAGAGCTCGGAATGTCGACTCGGGCTTGTCCTGCCTGAACCGGGGCGGTCATCTGGGCGACTTGGATGGTCGCGCCTGCCGGGGCGCTCGGGAAAGAGAACACCGCAGTGATCGCCGTTCCATCTGGACTCGGATAGAGCTGGGGTAATAGGCCGCTCGGACTGCGGAGTACGAAAAAATAGACGAGCACCGCCGCTGCAACGAGCAGGATGACGCCCGCGCCAGCAGCGACGATCGCCGCGATTGGGACGCTGGGACCGGTGGGTCGGTCGAAATCATCGCCATAGGCCGAGGTCGCTGGGGCCGAGGGTGCGCGATGCGCAGTTTGGGATTTCGGAGCTGGTGCTGGGGCCGGAGCCTGCTCCTGCGCCGCCTGCTTTGGCACTGCCGCTGGCAGGGGAGAGGGCTGCGCAGGGGAGGCTTGCGCAGGGGCATTCGGAGCTTTTGCCGGGAGGTTCCCGGGCACGGCGGCTGGTTGTACCGGTGCCACGGGCTCGCCAGCTCCGCCCATGCCAGGGATGCCGAGCATGGTCCGTTTCTCCGCTGCCGGCGCCTTGGCTGCGACTGGCCGCGCGACCTCCACCTTGGCCATGGGTGGGTTCGAGGGCGTGCGGTTCTCGGCCACGGGCGCGATGCCGAGCATGGTGCGGCTGGCCCCACCTCCGATCGGAGCTGCGGCAGGCGGGCTCGTGGACTGAGCCGCGGGAGATGCCGCGACCGGCATGGGCTGGGAAGGGGGAATCACCGGCGCGTGGCCGAGCATCATGGTTCGCGCTTTGCCGTTTGCTTGAGGCGCGTCCTGGACCGCCGCGGCTGGCGCGGCCACCGCTGCTAGGGAAGTGCCGCATGCAGAGCAGAACTGCAGAGTGTCGGCATTGGAAGTTCCACACATTTGGCAAGTTCGTGCCACTTCGTTGACCTCCCGCCTCGAGACAAGGGCAGTGTCTTTCTTCAATACGATATTCTTTTAATGCGCTGAAACGGTCGTTGGGTCAACTTGAGGGCTGCGCGCTAGGTTGATGGTGCGAAACTTGGCGCTGTGTCCGGCGATTTCCACGAGATGCGCCACTCCGGCGACCCTCCCTCCATCGGACAGAGAGAGGGGCACGGCCTCCACTGCGCCCAGTTGCAGCAGGAGTGAATTGGAGGTGACCCCCTCCGCGACGGGCGTCATTCCATCTGCCTGGGTCGCGTGGCCGGCGGATTCGTAGACATAGCCGAAGAGGCCAAAGATCACGCCGGCCTTGGAGAGCGCTGCGGTGAGGGCTGGATCGCCGATGTTGACCTCGCCCCTGCCCCGATCCACAGCCGCTGGTCCTTTGCCCCGCGGCGGTCCAGGAGCGACGAGCACGTTGGTTCGTTTTTCTTCGGCGAGCGCCAGGGTCTGCTGGATGTCGTCCTCGGTATAGGCGCAACCCCGCTCCTTGGCTTCGAGGTAGAACGGGTTGGAGGCAGGCTCAGCAGCGTGACGCCGCCGATGCGCACCCTGCGCACTCGAGTCATGTCGATGAGTTGCGGGTGGCGGGCAGAGGCCTTGTCCATGGCTCTGCGCAGCTCGTCAAAGCTCTCCTGAGCCCCTGGCACGATGAGCACGGGCACAGGCGCTTGGCTCAGGCGCTCCAAAATCGGCTGCATGTCCGGTTCGGCCGTGCCAACGCCACCGGCCACGATGATGGCCGAAGCTCCTGCCTCGCGGAATGCGCCGAGAGCGGTGTCGAGGTTCGAGAGGTTTTCCGTCGTCGGCTCGGCGATGCCGGCAAGGGCGCCGAGCACGACTCGCGCACCGGGGAGACCGCGAACGTCGAGAGTATGACCTTTGCGAATGAGCTCGAGCGGCGGCAGCTTCCACGTCCGCTCTCCCCCCTTGTCTCGCGGCTGCGCGCAGCGCAAGAAGTCGCGCCCTTGTTTGGAGGCCGAGCTGGGCGCCCCTTCGCGGCAAGCGCCGAGGCCAACGACAACCCATGCGATGAGAAGTGTCGTAGAGAGTTTCATTGGGCGGCAGTCTACGCGGGCGAGGGGCCTGTTTCCATCCCTTTGTGACTGGCTCCTAGCTTTTCGCAAAACGCCCCTTGACCACCTCGACAAAGGTTTCGAGCCTGGTGGAAAAGCCCTCCTCGGCTGTCTGTTCGTCGAGACCGAGGCTGAGATAGGGCACGCCGCGTCTCTGCAGGAACGGCTCGATGACTTGGCGCACCGAGGTCTCGGGCAGGCAGGTGAAAGGGTAGAGGTGAAGCACCCCATCGCAGGTGCGGGAGAACTCCTCTGCGTAGGCCACCGACAACAGGGAGTCGCCGCCGCCAGGGGCCTCGAAGAAGCGCATGGCGCGCCGGATGCGCCGCGCTTCGGTTTTGTAGTAAAGGCGCGTGACCACGGACATGAACTTGTATTCCGAAATGGGGCTTTGGACTTCGATGCCCAGGCGGTTGAGCCGCTCGAAGACCCGGCGGTTGGTGAAGTCGTCGATGCACGCGTAGGACTCACCGATGATGCCGACCCTGGGCAACACCGTGCTGCGGTTCGCGGGCAAGGCGGAAAGCTGCCGCAGGCCAGCTCGGCCGAGCCGCGAAAGAGCGCCGATTTCGTGGGTGTGGTCGAGCTTTTCCACGAGCTGCCCGAAGACAGCGGTGGCCCGGTCCTGAGCCATGGCGTAGGGTCGATGGGCCAGGAGGCGCATGCGCCAGCGCTCGATGATTTTTAGCTTGTACATGAACTTGAAAAAGCCGAGGTACGTGCGCGGGGTATAGGTCCATGAGTCGCGATACGGGGAGCGGTCTCGCAGCAGGCCGTACAAGCTCGAGCGGATGTCTCCGCTCACGACGTGCGCTTCGAAGGCGTGGCCGCCTCGAGCGAGAATTTCCTGCTGCACGCTCTGGTACATTGCCAGCCGGCAGATGCCCTTGCCACCAAAGAACACCAGCGTGTCAGCGCCTCGGTCCAGCGCGGACAGACAGTCGGCGAGCGCCAGGCGAAACGGGTAGCAGCAGTATTCCGGAGACAAGGGGCGCGTGCGCACCAAGCCTTCGAGGCCTGGGCGCTGCGGATCGACCCACTCGTGTCCCAGTTCCTTGGCCAGGCTGCGCATGCCGACTCCGAGATAACCGATCTGGGAGGTGGCGATCTTTAGCACTGCTGCCTCCGTTTCTTGCCGTCCCGTACGATGTCCACGAAGGTTTCGAGCCTCGTGGCCAGACCCTCGGCGGCGCTCTGCTCGTCGGCGATGATCCGCAAAACGGGTAGGTGGGGAGCCAGGCGAGTCAGGCGATACATCAAGAGCTCGGCGCCGTAGGAGTCGGGGCCGCAGGCGAAGAACGTCATGAGCACGATGCCGTCCACGCCGCTGGCGATGTGGTAGGCCGCGGCTCGCGCCGTTCGGTGGGTCGGTTCGTAATAGATGTCGGTGCCCAAGCCGCGATGGTCCAACGGGGGTTGGGAGGGCGAGAGCACGACGCGAGCACCGAGGCGCCGCAGGGACCGGGGAATGTCCAGCCCGCACAGGGGATCGAGCTCGGCATAGGGATGGCCGAGCACGGCGATGACCGGCGCGTCCGTTTTGGCCTGCGTTGGCTCGGGGCGCTCGTTTTCCCCGGTCTTTGCTGAAAGGGCCCTGGCCACCAATGTTCGAAAGTGCCGCCGCGGTACGCCGAGCTGCCACAACATGGGTGCGCAGGCGTCCTCGAGGTGTTGCGCGAGCTCCTCGCGTCGGCTGTGGTGGAAGTCGATGTAGGGAGCGAGCACTTGCAGGCCTGGAAAAGCCGAGCGAACGAGGTCTGGCAGCACATGGAGCTTAGGGCAGAAATTGCGGCCCTTGGCCACGGACACGAGGCGCGGCACGAGCACCACCTCGATGCCATCTTGGACAAGGGCGTGGATGTGACCAAAGCTGAGCTTGAGCGGCATGCACACATCGTCCACGCTGCGGGCCGCTCCGGCGTCGAGAAGGGTTTTGGACGAGCGAGGCGAGACCGCGATTATCATCCCTGCTGCCTCGAGGAGCGCGTCGAAAAACTCCCGCAGCTCGTCGTAGGCGAGCACTCGCGGAACACCCACGCGGCGATCCCGCGGGATCATACGCTCCTTGGGCTTGGGGGCACTGTAGCGCACGGTGAAGCAGGCCTTGCTCGCGAGGTCAGTCCTCGGTTTTGTCCGTTCGTAGCAGCACGACTCCGACTTCCGATTCATCGGTCGGTCCGAAAGAGAGAATTGAAGGCTGTCCGGTGCTCGTTCGCCACAGCCTGGACTCGCTGGCGCTCCGGCACCAGGAGGGGTCCGTCTCTTCCTCGGTCATGGGCAGGCTGGCGCCAGAGGCATTCACCACGTCCACGGGTACCGAGGCTCCGACGAGCAACAATAACGATGCGCCGTCGATATTGACTTCTACAAAACCGCGCAGGCTTCCGGCTGCTCCCTTGAGCATCACCAGACGTGGGGCGCCCGTGGCGTCGATGGCGCTCCGGTCGTCGAGGGATTCGCCGGCCTGCACGAGCTTGACTGTGGTGGAACTGGAGGACAGGGCGTCGCACGCTGCTTGCCGCATCTCCCTCGAGGCGCTTGCGGTGTCGCGCGAGTCCTCGTCACAGGCCGCACCTGCGAAAAGGGCGAGTCCCGATAGGAGCAGCGGGGCTGCTAGGTGCTTCATCGTTTTGGCCTCCTTTCGGCATGAGCCATCTTGACCGACGACCCGTGTGGAGTCGCGAGAGTATCAAAGACGGGTCGCTTGCCGCACGGAAAAATAGCCGCGCGCGATTTCCCTTGCTTTGGTTGCCTGTCGCGACGAGGCTTTTAGCGCAGGGGGGAGGGGGCGTCCAGGCTTGTGCCAGGGATGCGTTCGTCCGCGGCTCGCAGCCGTGAGGCGAGCATGCGGATGAGCCCCTCGGCCAGCTCGGTTCGCTCGTGCATGGTCTCGTACATGTCTTCACTGTCGATGGCGAGCAGCTCCGTGGGTCCACTTGCTGTGACCGTGGCGCTGCGAGGGCCGGCGTCGAGGACCGAGAGCTCACCGAACACCTCCGGCGCCTCCATTCGCGTGAGCCGCTCGTTGCCGCGCGTGACTTCCACCGTGCCACTGACGATGACGTAGAGCTCGTCCCCGTGATCGCCCTCGCGGAAAATCATTTGCCCGTCGTCGAAGCGCAAGGGCCGCGCTGCGCGGGCCAGGGGTGCGAGGTCGTCGCCTTGAATGCCGGCGAACATCGGGATGCGCTTGAGGAAGAGGAGCTTTTCCAGTGTCGAGTACATGACTACCTCTGTCAGACTTTTGCCCTCGATGAAAACGAGGCGATTCTTGGCGATGCCGGCGACAATGGGGTCGTAGTCCTGTGCCAGGCGAACGAGGGCCTGCACCGCTTCGGCGTTGTGCACTGCTGCGAGCGCGGTCACTGCGCCTTCGCGAACGAGCGGCTCACCGCTTCGTGCGGCGTGGAGCCCCTCGCCGAGAAGATCTTCGTCTGACTTGGTGGACAGGGTCGTCAGGGCGAGCATGGCCACGTAGGGGTTATGGTGGCGGCATTCCCCGAGCAGATAATCCTTGGGGCGAGGGATGATTCTGCCAAAGGTGGTCGAGGCCGCGCGAGCGTCGGCCTCTGCGCGGTCGACGAAGGGCATCACCAGCGGTCGCAGCCGTGGCTCCAGTGTTGCATCGAGCACTTCGAGGGCGCTGGCGCGCCGTTCCCTGTCTTCGAGGTGGTGGCGCACGAGGCGCAGCGTCGGCGATGGATAGCGCAGGGCGAGGATGCGCAGCACTCTACGAACGGCCCCGCGATATCGAAATCCGATGTTCCGGTCGAACAACTCGTGGGGATAGACCTCCCGCGCCGCGCGCCACGACGCGAGGTTGTAGCTGGTCTCGCCGATCTCCTGCCGCAGCAGCTCGATCACGAAGCTCATGGGCTCGGCGGGCAAGTTCAGCTCGCGCCGCAGAGCGTCCAGTGCCGCATAGGAGCGCAACCTCACCCGGCTGTCGGGCAATTCGAGATGGCGTCGCAGAGCGCGGTAGCCTTGCGGACTGCCGATCTGACGCAGCAGCCTAGGGAGGACCAGGGCCACCTCTCTGGGTGTGTCCTCCCGAGCGATGGCCTGGGCCAGGGGCTCGATAGCCGAAGGGCCTACGGCGACGAGGGCAGCGCCGGCCTCACCGCTGAGCCGAGGATCGAGCAACTCCTCGAAGAGCCGTGGGACAAGTCTTGGGTCCCGCACGCTCGTGGCCGCACGCAGCGCTGCCTTACGCACCTCCAGGCGTTCATCGTCGAGGAGCCGTGCGAGCAGGCGATACGCAGACCGGTCCAATGATCCGAGGACCTTGGCGGCTTCCACGCGGTCCTCGACCTCCT
>JALOQD010000454.1 GCA_025453525.1 Myxococcota bacterium | reverse complement strand
CGGTTCCAGTCGCTTCCATCTCCTAACCATTTGATATTCCTCCCTCGATTCCATCCATTAAGGACGGCCTTATACACTCGCCACACTGACGGTCGTATGCAAACAGAAATTGAAAACGTTCCCCACACAGGAAGCGTTAGAGAGCATGTCACTGTTTTTTCAAGTCCTAAGGTTGATGGACGAACTGAAAAACCATATCGGTCTTGAACCCCAGTACCACCCGGCTGCTCAGCACGTCCTTCGGTCAGTCCGCATGACCAGCGAATCCAATCGCCACCTCGAAGTCTCCGATTATGCCGCATCTTTTAAGCCCTCCCAGGGGTACCTAAGTACTGCGAACCCTAATCGAAGGTTCTGTGTATTGCAACGAAAAACTGGATTAAAACGAGTTTCACCTTCCTCGGCGGAGGCTTGACGTGCCCGACGGCACGCGGCGGGGGACTCCACACCATTTATCAAAGGTAAAGATCGACTCATGCGACGGCCTCCGATGAAGGATGGTCTGTGCCTTTCGTGAAGGGGGTGGCGTCTTCGAGTGCCATGGCTACTCCATCAGAGCCTTGAGCATCCCCCGCACGCCCACGCCCTTTCGCACGAACGCATCGATGCCTTCGGGCAGGGTAGAGGAATCGAATGGCGAGCCGCTGAACAGCACGGGACGATCGGCCGTATCATAGACGGCACGCGGTTGGGGGTATCTCCTGCGTAGCTGGGTCGCTGCACTGCGAAGGGAATACCAACAGGGAAGAATATCTCCGGAACAACATCGGCGGCTGGATGCTATTCCCATCTGGCTTTCTGAAATGGAAGACGACCTCCATTGGACCGCGGCGTTCTGCTCGTGGCGCCGAACTTCAGGTGGTCGGTGAGCAGGTGGAGGTAGCGGTCGTTCTCCTGGTCCCACACAGTCACGACCTACCGGTCGAGCGGACAACTCTTGCCCGCGTCGCCGCCCAGGCGAATGATACGGTCCTGCAAGCTGCTGCTTTTCTGTGGCACCTCCCGACCCACAGTAGTGTCCAAGAATGGACAATCTCAACGCTTGGGGCTATGCCACGCTGCGAGCCAAGCCTTCTTCGAGGGAGTGCCATGAACCTGACGTTCTCAACCAAGCTCATGATCTTGAGCCTTCCGCCCCTTCTCGCCGGCGCCGCCCTGCTGTTCGGCCGCATCACCGCGGCGAGCTTGCCCGAACAACTCGCACAGCCGATCGCAGGGGTGCACGGGTGGGTTCTCGGACTGTCGGCCTTCTACTTTGCCAGCGTATTCATCGCTTGGCGCTATGCGGGCCACGTCGGTCTATCTGCTGGCCGGATGCTCCTATGGGGGCTCATCGCCTTTATGTGCCTGAGCAACGCCATCGACCTTCTCACCGATCACCGCTCCCTGATCGGGGCCGTTTTCGGGCAAGCCACGACTGTAGAGGTCGACCTTGTCTCTTCGCTGCGCTGCCAGCTCGCCGGATGGGCGGCCCTGGTCGCCATGTCGGTGCTCGCCATCGCCATCGGCTTCAAATCGGGCATTCCCCTTCGAACCTGCGGAACTCGGGCATCGAACGGACCGACTCAAACAGTCCTCGGTTCTCACGGGAACACCTGATTTTGGCGCTTTTGCGGATCGTTGCTTTTAAATGCCGATACGGGCTCTCTCATAATTGACAAAAATATCGACTATGCCTAACTACCTATCCAGCGACTGGAGATGAAATGAAACTCACGAAAGTAGAAGAAGAAGGACTGCGCCTCGCCGTCACCCTTGCCCAATCCGGCACGCAAATGACTCTGCCCGAGCTCTCGGAGAAGGAAGACCTGTCCGAGGCGCTCGTCGCCAAGGTGCTCAGCAAGCTGCGTCAGGGCGGTGTGGTGAGCGCCGCGCGAGGCCGCAATGGCGGTTACGAGCTCGCGTGCCCACCCGAGAGCTTGACCGTGGCCGACATCCTGCGCGCCCTCGACCAACCGCTGCTCCAGGGCTGCTTCAACAAAGACCTGGCGGCGACCTCATCGGGAACGTGCTGCCCCCATGGTAAAGACTGCGGGTTGCGTCCGGTATGGCGCCGCATCGAGACGCAGATCGCAGAGGTCATGGAGCGCATCACTCTCTCGGATTTGGCTCGCAGCGAGCGCCACGTCGAGCGGCGGATCGGCGCGGTGCTGCCCTGACCTCAAGGATCACCCTCGCGAATCATTCCTCGGCGATGACCTTTACCCATTTGTGACGTGCCTGTTGCTTCACCGTCACAATTTCGTGTTAATTGTCCCTGACATGAAACCGATAATTTTGGTTGTCGACGACGAAGCAGACCTCTTGGACATCCTGCAATACAACCTCGAAAAAGAGGGATATCAGGTGCTCACGGCCATATCCGCCGCTGCGGCATCCGCGCAACTCGCCCGGGATCCGGTCCCGGATCTCGTCGTGCTCGACCTCATGTTGCCCGACAGCCCTGGCACGGCTATCTGTCGCAGCATTCGCGCCGAGCCCCGCACAGCCGACATCCCTGTCTTGATGCTGACGGCAAAAGGCGAAGAGATTGATCGAGTCGTGGGCTTCGAGGTCGGCGCCGACGATTACGTGGTCAAGCCCTTCAGCGTCCGGGAGCTCATGCTGCGCATCAAGGTCATGTTGCGACGGCGACAGACCGCAGCAGCTCCTGTTCCTCGGGGAAAGGACGTTCGCTTCGGCGCTCTGCGAATCGATGTCGACGGGCATCGCGTCTGGGTGGAAGACGAAGAGATCCCTCTGACAGCCCTGGAGTTCCAGCTCTTGCTCACGCTCCATGCGCGCCGCGGCCGGGTCCAAACTCGGGAGACCCTCCTCAGTGATGTCTGGTCTATCCACGCGGATGTCACGACGCGCACCGTGGACACCCACATTAAAAGGCTTCGCGAAAAACTCCGCGCTGCCGGCCACTTCATCGAAACCGTCAGGGGCGTGGGATACCGCTTCCGCACCCATCCCGATGAGGCGAAAGAATGAGGCTCGGCGTCCGCGGTAAGCTGTTCGCGGCGGTTGTGTGTCTGTTCATCATCGCCGGACTCTCGGCCGGCGCCTTGCTCACTCGGCTCCTGGGCAAGGCCACCGCGAGCAGGCTCGAGGCCGAGCTCTTCGGTCACGCAAAAGTGGCGACGCTTCTGGTGGAGCGAGAAGGAACAGCCGACGCCGAAAAACTCCATGGGCTCGTCAAATCGCTGGGCGCGGCCACGAACTCACGAATTACCATCGTCGACTCCAGCGGTGTGGTGCTCGCCGACTCCACGGTCGCGTATGCGCAGCTCAAAGGTCTCGACAACCACGCCCATCGCCCGGAAGTGCGTGCGGCCATGAAGGCCGGTCAAGGGATCGCCTATCGGTACAGCACCACAACCCAAAGCAATCGCCTCTACGTCGCCTTGCCGTTCGGCGCTCCTCCACACGGAATCGTACGGTCCTCCTTGACCATCCCCAAGGTAAAGGAAGCCATCTACGAGCTGCGCGCTTCGGTCATCGAGGCCGGTTTGCTCGCCCTGCTCCTGGCGATCATCACGGCCGCCGTCGTCTCCCATCTCGCCGCTCGACCGTTGTCGGCGCTCGTCGAGCACGCGCGGCGACTCGCCCTGCTCGGAAAAACCGGAGAGCGGCTTCACATCTCCTCGGCAGACGAGCTCGGCGGCCTGGCGAGCTCTCTGAACCAGCTCTCGGACCAGATCGAACGGCATTTCGCCACCTTGGCGAGCGAGCGCGATCGCTTCGAGGCAGTGCTCGAGGGAATGAGCGAAGCCGTGGTGGCCATCGACGAAGACCTGCGGGTCGTCCTCGTCAACCAAGCCGCGGTGCAGCTTCTCGGCCTGTCCGCTGAGCCCATGGGCAAGACCCTGCTCGAGGTGATTCGCGTCCCGGCGTTGTTCGAGCTGGCGCGCGCCTCTGCGCAGCACGGCGACAACACCGCGGAGCTCGAGCTTCCAGGCACCTCGTCGCGCTTTTTGGCCCGAGCCCGCAGACAGCGCAGCGGTGGCCAGGTCATCGTGCTCCTCGACGTCACCTATCTGCGCCGCCTCGAAACGATTCGCAGGGACTTCGTCGCCAATGTCTCTCACGAGCTGCGCACGCCGATAAGCGTCATCCGCGCCAACACCGAGACGCTCCTCAGCGGCGCCATGGACGATCCCTTGGCAGCCCGAAGGTTTCTCGAATCCTCGCTCTCCCACTCCGAGCGGATCACTCGACTCATCGCCGATCTGCTGGACATCTCCCGCATCGAATCGGGAAACTACGAGATAGAATTACAGTCGCTGCCCGCGGCCTTGGCCATACGCCGCGCCATCGCGGCCATCGAACCCAAGGCAGCACAGCGCTCCATCTCTTTGACCGTAGAAGTACCCGAAGACCTCGAGCTGCTCGCCGACCCACGCGCCTTTGAACAAGTTGTGGTCAATCTGCTCGACAACGCCATCAAGTACAACCACGAAGGCGGCCGTGTGGTGGCGCGAGTTCGCCTCTTCGAAAACGCCCTCGTGCGACTCGAGATCGAAGACGACGGTCCTGGCGTCCCGCCTGCCCACCGCGATCGTTTGTTCGAACGTTTCTACCGAGTGGACACAGGCCGGTCCCGGGCCATGGGCGGCACAGGTCTCGGACTAGCCATCGTCAAGCACCTCTCGACAGCCATGGGTGGCCGGGTGGGAATGGAGCCCGCGCTCAGCGGCGGATGCCTCTTCTGGGTCGAGCTGCGCCGAGCAGGATAATCCTGGTCTTTGACTGCGGCCTCGGCTCAGAGTACCTTTTCCAACAAGAAACAACATCGAATGCCAAAGGCCGCTCTTGGCCAACGGCTCAATGGCGAGGTGGAGAGAATGCGAATATCGAAATCGCTTGTCCTAGCAGTCCTCGCGGCAACTTGGT
>JALOQD010000161.1 GCA_025453525.1 Myxococcota bacterium | reverse complement strand
CCTGCGGCGCCCTGACTTCTCGGTCAAGGCAAAAATGGCCATCCTCGATCAGCTCTTCGAGCTCGCTGGCCCAGAGGTGAAGCGGTTCGCCGTGGCCTACAAGGCCTCGTTCCCACCGGCCACCGACGAAGATGCGAACCCGCTGTTCAAAATGGTCTCTCGCATGGTGCGTCAGATTCAGGAGAAGTGAGCCAATGACCAAGCAACCGCGCGCGCTCCATGTGCTCTACTGTGCGTTTCTCAGTATCGTCGTCGTTTTCTGCTTCGGTGCAGCGGGCGAGATCTGCGGCAATTTCCTCGATACCACGGCGGCGGCCTTCGGTCCGAGTTTCGCCGACAACAAGGCCCGCGATATTGGGGTCATTTCCAAGCGCCTGTCCAAAGCGGGCAAGGCCCATGCAGCTATCTCCAATTCCTTGAACACCCCGGTGATCGCGGCGGTCCTCGACGGCGATCCGCGCGCTGTGGCGGCCTTTGATCTCAAGAGCGGTCAGAAGCTGTGGCAGGTGGAGGCGCCTGTGCGCTCTGAGCTGACCCTGGGGCAAGACCTGGTCGTGTTCCAGGCAGGCAACGAAGTCGTGGCGCACGCGCTTTCCGACGGCCACCGGGTTTGGGACTACGAAATTGAAGAGGGCTGGGACTTCTTCGGCGCCGGCGTTGGAGACGGAGTCGCGGCCTTGGCCATCGGGGTGGGCGGCGATGAGGCCGGCAGCTACGCCAATGGAGAGCTCGTCGTGCTCGACGCCCGAAGCGGCAGCGTCAAGTGGCGCAACGGCTCGGGCGGCGGTCTCATCGGCCGTCCGGCTGTGCATGCAGGCCTCGTTTTCGCGCCGTGGGATCGCCAAAAAGTGGCGATCATCGATGCCGAGTCCGGCGAGGAGCTCGCCCGGGTGCGCGCTTTGGACTATACAGTCAACTCGGTCCAAGCCGACGAAACCGGGGCCTACATCGGCACGAGCCCCACCAAGGGAGTCGTTTCCAGCCTGACTCGCATCGACAAGGCCGTTGCAACGGGCAAGCGCGAAGGCTCCTCGGTCTTTTTGCCCTCGCTCAGCCCAGTGCCCGGCGATCCCACCTTTAGCCGCGATGCGTTCGCACGGCCTGTGGCAGGACGATCCGCCACGGAAAAGATCATGTTCCACGGATGTACGGATACCGGAGCCACACCCGTGACCTTTGCCAGCGGCGTGTACTATCTCCACTACTGGAGATTCATCATCGCGTTCGACGCGGCCACCAGCCAAGTGCGATGGACCTATGCGAGTGAGCGCGATATCGAGAGCATGAACGCCGTAGCCCAGGGCGCTCTGTTCGTCGATTCGGACGGCAAGATCGGTTTCCTCGACGCTGGAACCGGTGCCGAGGTGTGGTCTGCCCTGCTTGGCGCCAAGGTGCTCACCGCATCGTTCGATGCCGCGAGCTTCGCGCCAGCCAGCGGTGGCACGCCCGTTTCGCCCATAGCCGGCCTCAAGTCCATCTTGTGGGACAAAGACAACCGGATGCTGCCCATCCGCACTTACTCCGCCCTGCTGCTCGCTGCCATCCAAGCACCGGAGGTCACCCGGGATCTGCTCGAGATTTACTCCGATGCAGCCACGCCCAAGGGTTTGCGCAATGCCGTGGTAGAAGCGCTCAAGCGACGCACGAGCGGTTCAGAGCATCTCGTCTCCGCGCTCCACATGCGCTACGACTTCCTCGAGCAGACCCAGCCGCCGCCCATGACCGTGGTCGCGCCCGCTCTCGTCAACATGCAGGAAAAGTCCAGCGTGCCCGGGCTCGTGGAGCACCTATTGGACCACGAAACCCCTATCGAGTACCTCGAGCCCATCGCCAAGGCCATCGTCGCCCTGGGCGACGAATCGACTGTCGGCCCCTTGCTCATGTTCCTCACGCTGTACCACGCGGACTCGACGTTCGTCGGTCGCGAGGCATCGCTCGTCGCCGTGTGCGAGGCCATGCTCAAGTTTGGCGGAGAATCGGGGCAAAGGTATGTGCTCGGTGTGCTGCACGATCCCCAGACTCTGCCCGAGTTGGCCACTGGCATCAACGCGCTGCTCGTACCAGAAGCCAAGGAGCAGGCGCCGGCGCAGGTCGCCAAGGCACTTGTGGAGAAAGCGCCTGCGCCCATCGTCGATGCTCTACCGTTCAATCTGTCTCCTGAAACCATCAATCGCACCATCGCCACGAACCGTTCCGTGCTCGTCCCGTGCGTGCAGGCGGCCCTGGGCACCATGCCCTCGCTTCAGTCCCTGCGTTTGTCTTTCATTCTCAACGGCCAGACCGGCCAGGCCTCGGACGTCCGGGTGCTGCCCAGCACGATCTCAGGCCTTTCCGACTGTGTGATGAACGGCCTCTCCCATGTGGATTTCCCGCGCTTTCGGTCTCACAACCAGCGCGCCAATTACACCATCGCGATTAGCAATCAAGCCGGCGCTGCATCGGTCTTTGTGCCCTCGGGCAGACCCACCGAACCGCAGGACGCCGATGCGTGGGGTGAGCAGGTGCCCACTGCGCCGCAAGCCGCACCAGTGCCCGCGCCGACCCCAGCGCCCAAGGCAGCTCCTTCGCCTCCTGCAACCAGGGTGCCGCCTTCGCCGTCGGCCTCCAAGGCGCCTCCTCCACCGCCGGCACCCACAGGTGACCCCGACTCGTTCTAGGAGCCTGCCCAACAGCGCAGGGTTCGAAACGGAGGATGTTTGCCTGGATGCGGCCGGGCATTGCCTCCAGGACAATCGTGGCTAATAAAAATAAGGAGTAACGACGGTTGGTGCTCGTTCACAACCAAGGCAAGAATGTGGACTTGTAGCTTTGAAAAGGGACCAGACATGCCTAAAGCCGCCTTTGCCAAGTCGCTGTGTCTCCTGTTTCTTGTGACCGCTTGTGAGGGTGAACCGGCGGGCAACGTCGATGATCATACAGATGACCCGAACGATCCCGACAACTCCGATTCGGGAATGGATACCAACACCACAGATGGTGATACTGACACGAACGCAGCGAGCGATACGTCTTCGGATACAGGTTCAGATTCGGATACAGATGGTCATTCGACCTGTTTTGATCCTATCGCTCCGAAGCCTGCAAGCTTGAGCACAGACTGGTCGAAGATTTACACTTTCACCAGGTATCTCAAGATCGAGGGATACAATATTCACGTCCTGGGCACCGCGTCTGTGAGTGACTGGATGATGCGAGAGTCCTGCCGATTTATTGAAAGCGTTGTATCGACGTTCAAAAACTCCGAGGACCAAGCGAAGATGTCAGGGCACAAAGCCTATCTCACCACCATGGCCGACCCGCCTATCAATGACTCAGGCCAACGCAACGGTGGGGGAAAGCTGATTTCGTTATTCTGTGAAGACCCGGTTTGCGCTATCGGCGATGATGGGCAATATCGCCCGTGGACTATACCGGCTCATGAACTTGGGCACTCCATCGAATATAATCTCGGGCTTACAGATGAATCGGACGCGCTCTATTCAGCCCATATCGACAATTGGGACGTGTTGCCGCGAGAGTTGTTCGCCTGGGGCACAGAGCGTTGGTTTGCAAGCAGGAAAGATGGAACGGACAGAGACGATATGCCCAGCTGGGAGTATGACTATTTTTCAACGGTTTTCGATGCAGGGAACAATTGGCTGCCTGCATGTACCCGTTAGAGCCCACCGGGATAGCCTCTTAGTCGGACCAGACGTCTTTTTTGAGCAGGCCTTGCGCAATCACCTCGTCACGCTGTTCTTACGGGACGAGTTCGATACGTTGAAAGCAGCACAGAGCACCACAGCCCCCACCCTCGTCGTTCACGGGGCCCCGCGCTGTCTTGCGAGCATTGCCTCGCCCTCACGGAGATCTCGAGGTAGAGCAGGCAGGGCACAATAACCTGTTGTCCTTCGAGCAAGTCCGGGAAGACTTGTTCAGATTGGGTTGGCTACGATTGCACAAGGGCTGTAGAGGACTACGGCTACACGGCGGCCCAAGAAAGCACGTTCCTCTCGAGCTGCAAAAAGAGCTGCAACCAATGTTAGCATAGCCCCTCTATCAATGACCCACCTTCACAGATAATTCCAGCGGCAGTGACCTCTGTCGCATTTATAGCCATTTGCCCTGGGACAATCGCACGCGGTGACAAAAAAACCGCAACCATCTGCGGACATCGAGTTGCGAAGGTCCCAGAACGCCTCCAGGTCGGCTTCTTTGGAGAGCACCAAGTTGTTCGTGCAGCCACAGCTCGTTCCGCTGATGGCCTGGCAGTCTCTGGCGGTGACGCAACGATTGTTGGCGTCGATAAAGCGAGAGTCCTCGGCGGACCAGTCATCGCAATCCATCAAAGTGCATACGCCCGAGCCTCCGAGGGTATCGTAGGGCAGCCCCTTGCAGAAGAGGCCTTCGGCGCAGCCGACCCCAATGGAGCCACCGCAAGCATAGCCGGCGCCCACAGTGGCTCCGTGCTCGAACGGCTCACAGGCGCCGGTCTCATCGATGGTGCTGGCCATGCAAATCATCTTCGGGTCCGCGCAGGACTTCTCCTTCGAGGGATCGCAATCCCCTTGAGGTTCCGAGCACCACGCGAACGCGCCGGTGGCGTCGAGCCATTCGGCATTGCAGCCGCCGCAGGTGTTGGATTCACAGGTCGCCTCGGGATCGCTACAGGTGGAAACCGAGCACGGATCCGCGAAGCAAAGGACCGGTTGGCTTCCGTCTGTACAGGCGCACTTGCCATTGCAGCAGTTGTACCGAGTGAACAAGTAGTCGAGGTCGTCCTCGGTCAGGTCGCTGTAGAGCCGATTGTAGTCGCAGGTGTGGACGAGGATCTTCGGCAGCCCTCGCACGAAGCCCTCGCTCGCACCGTTGAAGAGATAGGTGCGTTTTTCCAGGCGCATGCCGCAAGCAGCACCGTCTGACCGAGTCTCGAGGACAACTCGTTGGTTCTTGCCCAGGCAGCCTTTATAGGTCTCGTTTACGATTCCCAGGTACCGTTTGAAACCGGACGGGGCAAAGGTTTGTCCGATGACGCGGATCTTGGCGACATGATCGGCGGAGGCGTAGCTGCGAGCGATGTCCGGGGCCATGCATTTGCATGCCTGCGCTTTCATGGGGAAAGCAGCGACGACGAACAAGGAACAGATAATCAAAAGAAGTCCACGTTTCATTTTTTCTCCTTATGCTGTGAGGCCGCCAGATGTGGCGCGGCGTCATTTCCCGATATCCTGCTTTTAGAAGCAGTTCGGTCGCGGCTGTCAAGAAGAAAACATTCGTTGGTCACCGAGTCCCGGGACCTTCGAACCTGACCTGGCGGCGGGCCGCAGGAGCGCGCTCAGGCTTTGCCTCGCGATAGAGACTGGCGCGAGTCAGCGCATCGATTGGGGGAAATAGAGATCCGCGTCGCCCTCTGCCTGGCCGACCTCGGTCTCGGGCAAGGGATCGGCCGTAGCGAGCTTGGCCAGGAACGGCGCCAGCCTCGCGGCTTGCGTGTCGTCGAGCCCCAGGAAGGTCGCGAGCTCTTCCGAGGCGCCCCATCCTATGGGGATGCCCTCGGCCGTGCACGGTGCCTCATCGGCCTCGATGGCTTGGGTTTCGTTGTCCACGCACTTGTCGAGGAGCTCTTTGCTCATCTCGTCGAAGAAGCGTGCCCAGTAGTGACCGGGATACGGCACACCCGTCGCGCGATCGATGCCTCCAGAACCGACGGCTATCACATGCTTGGTCTGTTGTCCTCCACTCAAATACTCAGCGGCGAAGCGATGATTTTCGAAGTCGACGAGCACGATGGCCCTGCCGAACATGCTCGAGATGCCGGCCCAGTTGAACCCGAGGTGGGTGGGCACTTCATCGCGGAGCGCTACGTAGACTTGAAAGATATCTGTCTGGTCGAAATCGGAATTCCCAAACGGATGACGATAGCGGGTGGTGAGGGTGGCTTGATAGTCTGGCGCCACCGAGTACGCGATGTACGCCGAGTTTCCCTCGTAGGTATCCTCTCCCTTGCATGTGTACAGTGAGTACTGGTCGAGGATGAACCGATCCGGGTCTCCGCGCTCGGCTGCGGCGGTAAACGAGTCGCCGTCGATGCTCGCCTCGGTATGCGAGCAGGCGCCCCGCAGGCCGCCACTGTACATCTGCGCGTGGTAGATGAGCCCCATCAGCGTCGTGGCCGAGAACTTCCACTCATTCATGCCGTCGTTCTGCGCCACATCCACGTCAGGGGGACAGAAGTTGGCCTGCGGGTGCATATGGCACTCGTACCGGAAGAACTTGGCCAGCTCCATGTAATCGGCTGCGGTCTCCCCATTCGGCGCAGGTGGCGGAAACAAACCCTCCATCTGTGAGCTTGCTGCCTTGACGAGCGGCAGGGATTCGAGGGCACTACCGGTGAAGTTTAGATCGACCGACTCGCCGCCGCTGTCCTTTGAGCTCGTAGCGACATCACACCCGACGGCGGCCATTGCGAGAGCGAAGGACAAGAGCCAAATGAGCGCGCGCATGTTCACCTCCTTGGGGAGCGAGCCTCTAAAAAAAAGCCTTGTGGAAAGGCTAGCAAATAAACAGCAGATGGCGACCGCGAGCGCTTTATTTGTGGAGAAGCAGTGGAGGCACTTGTGCAGCGCAGGGTCAGCGCCAGGTCGACGTCAAAGGAGTGGGAAAGAGGAACAGAGAACGTCTATCTCGTCGTCGCTCAGCGTGTCCTCGGTGTCCTGGCTCTCCGAGGAGGAATGCGTGCCTTGGTGGGATTCGCTGTCCCGGGTGTCCGACAAGGAGTCACTGCTCTCCTGACTGTCCGAGCTCGAAGCGCTGTGGGTGTCGTCAGGCTTGGCGGCAGGCGATGGTCTGATTCCCGGCCCCGCGCTTTTTCCCGCTTCTTTGCGGTCGCGCATCTAAAAGGGCAGAAGCGGGGCATTGCCACCACAGTCGAAGGTGCAACGCGGCTAGGCCGTCAGAATGGACATGTCCATGAATTTGTTGAACAAAGGAGGAATCATGCGTTTGAGTTTTTTACAAATGAGTCAGGGGAGCTCGAAACGGGTCGTGCAAACGATGGGGACAGCGCTGCTCGCCCTCTGGCTGAGCCCAGGTTGCTACGACCAGGTGGCCATGGATTCAGGGACCTGTGCAGACGAGCTCTGCGAGGGAGAGGGAATTCAAGACCAGGTGCCTGCGCAAGAGAGCATTCCGCGGAGCCAACTCGGCGAAGTGGTGCCTGGCTTGGATGCCCTCGACGTCCTTCTGGTGGTGGACAACTCAGCCTCCATGGCCGAGGAACAACAGACCTTGGCGACTTCCATTTACAACCTGGTGATGTCTGTCGCGAACCCCGCACCAGGCAGCGGCATCGGCCGGCCCGTGAGCGACGTGAGGGTGGCGGTGGCCACGACGGACCTCGGCCTGCAATACGGGGGACATCCTGGCCCGTCCGGCCTTGCTCTCGGCGGTTGTCGCGAACAAGGAGACAACGGCTCGCTGTCACAATATGGCCCAGATCTCATTGTGGAGCTGCAAGCCGGCGTCATCGAATGCGCGCCCGAGGGATCCCAATGCCCGACAGGGTGGTCCTGCGACGCCGGAAGGTGCTCACCGGAACCTGGCGGGACTGTTGCTTTCACGTGTCCGGCCGTAAGTGGGCTGTTTGCCAGCAGCGACGAGGTTGGCATTGGGTTCGATCTTGCGCTGCGCGCCGCTTGTCTGGCCCAAGTCGGCACTACTGGCTGCGGTTTCGAGCAACAGCTCGAGGCTTCGCTCGTGACCCTTGCGCATCATCCGGAGCTGGTGCGAGACAATGCCCTTCTTGCTGTCATCGTTGTGAGCGACGAGGAAGACTGCTCTGTGGCGGACAACGGTCTGTTTGAGACCAACGAGTTCAGTGACCCTCTGAGTGTCAACATGGCCTGCAACTACCCTGCGCGAAACGAGGAGTTCCTATATCCCACGAGCCGCTTCCGCGAGGAGCTCGTCGCTCTGAAGGGCAACCCCGACGCCGTCGTCTTTGCCGCATTTGCCGGTGTGCCCACGCCGTTCGAAGCCTCGTGCAAGGGCTTGGGCACCTGGCTCGACGGATGCCTCGATCAGCCGGCCATGCAGCTCGAGCCCATGGTGTTCAGCGACGAGCTCGTTGGCACGTCCTATCGGCACTTCCGGCCCTCGTGCGTGCGTGACGATGATCCGGGCGACGACCGGATCGAGACCGAGGCGCGGCCAGGCCGGCGGTTCGTGCAAGTCGCGCAGGACTTTGGCCAAAATGGCTACATGGCCTCCATCTGCGATCGCACCTGGAAGGTCTCCATGCAACAGGTGGAACGAATGATCGCGGCCAGGCTCGGTGTGCTCGCACAGTAGCGGGCTGCGATCCTTACCTTCCAGGACAGGCGTCGGCCACGGACTTCTCAATCCCCTTGTTGCCATAGGCCTTATTGAAGTGGGCGGCGAACTCCCCTGCCAGCTTTCGGGCGCGCTGGGCATAGGCCTCTTTGTCTTGCCAGGTGTTGATGGGAGTCAACAGGGCTGAATGGTCCACACCTGGACAGCTGCGGGGCACGAGCACGTGGAACACCGGGTCGGGATCATACTCGACCTGCCGCAGGCTGCCGGATAGCGCAGCGTGGACCATCTCGCGCGTCAAGGAGATGTCCATGCGCTTGCCCGTGCCGTATGCGCCGCCGCTCCACCCAGTGTTGACGAGGTAAACATCGACATCGTGTTTTGTCATCTTGTCGCCGAGCATCTTGGCATAGACGCTCGGATTGCGCGGCATGAACGGCTCGCCGAAAAAGCGGGAGAACACGGTGCGCGGCTCCACGACGCCGGTTTCGGTGCCGGCCAGCTTGCTCGTGTAGCCCATGAGGAACCAGAGCATGGCCTGCTCCCGACTGAGGCGAGAGATGGGTGGGAGCACGCCGTTGGCGTCGGCGGTGAGGAACAAAATGGTCGTCGGATGACCACCCACGGGCGGCTCTTTGATGTTTTTGAGAAACGACAACGGATACGACGCGCGGGAGTTGGGCGTGAGCCTGTCGTCGCACAGGTCGAACGTGCTGTCCGGATACATCATCGCGTTTTCGATGATGGCGCCATGCTCCTCGGGCCTGGCCTTGTGGAAGACGGCCTCGAAGATCTCCGGTTCTTTGCGCGGGTTCAGATCGATGAGCTTGGCGTAGCAGCCGCCCTCGAAGTTGGCCACGCCGTCGTCGCTCCAGCCGTGCTCGTCGTCGCCGAGCAGAGCGCGCCGTGGGTCGGCTGACAAGGTGGTCTTGCCCGTGCCGGACAACCCTAGAAGCAGGGCCGTGTCGCCGCTGCGTCCTTCGTTGGCTGAGCAGTGGATGGGCAGAATGCCCTCGGCCGGCAGGTAGTAGTTCATCACAGAGAAGATCATTTTCTTGACGCTGCCGCAGTATGCCGAGCCCATGACCACGCCGAGGCGGCGATCGAGATCCATGGCCACTGCCAAATTGGTCGTGTCCTTGGTCGCGGGATCGACGCGCAGCCTGCCGGCATACCGCTTGGGATTCAATTTGTCGTACGGCACGGCGAGAAGGGTAAAGGGCCGCTTTGCAAATAGGCTGTTGTCGAGGTCCCGCGGTGGGGTTCTGAACATGTTGTCGGTGAACACCGCTGTGAGCGCGCGTGAGGCGACGGTGCGCACAGGCAAAGCCCACTTGGGGTCAGCGCCCACCACTCGATCAGTCACGAAGATCTCATCCTTGTGACCGAGAGCCTCGACCGCGTCCTCTACCAACATATCGAAGGTGCCCTCGTCGATGCCGACGTTGTTGGGGGAGTCCCAATCGATGTCCGCCTCGCTCTTGGCACGCCGCACGGTCACCGTGTCCTTTGGGCTGCGTCCTGTGCTCTCCGGCGGCGTCCAAGTGGCCAGGGCGCCGCACGCCGTGGCGAGCGCTTCTTTTCTGTCAATGGCAGAGCGGATGAGCTCTGCTCGCGGACGGTTGAGCTGGACTTTCTGATGCTGGGATAGGAGCGATCCTATCTTCTCTTGAAGCGTCATGAAACCCTCCTCCATGGACTGTTTATCGTTTCGCGTCGCTCAATCGGGCGACGGCCATCTACAAGCCCTTCATACGCCTCTTGTGGGGGGTGTCACCAGGAAATCTCCTTAAAAAAAACGCGATGAGACCCTGGAGGTTATCTGCGACGCCTGCTCGTCCTTACTAAATTTCCTTTGACACTGCTGTCTCGACACCTAAGATCACCTGGCCCCATTTCTAACGGAGAGAATAGGTTGGTTCGAATGCGGACAATTTATTTAGCTTTTTGCACGAAGGTGCATACTTTCCCGGCTGCCTGTGTTCCAGCGAAAACCGAAACCGACAGAGGTTCCACCCCGCTCGCGCCGCTTAAGGTGAAAAAGAAACAAGGATAATCGCTTGGAACAAACCTATTCGATGCCGGGCGCTTTGCACCATATCAAGAGAATGCGCAGATCGGTCCGAAGTCTTCTGCGACCCTTCGACAAAGCCACAATAGAAGCGGCTCTCATGGCCATTTCTGAACTGTGTGAGAACGCTGTAAAATATGGCGTCAGGACGCCCGCGATGCCCAACATCGAAGTCAGGATCCGAGCATCAGAGCAGGTGCTCACGATAGCTGTTTCCAACGGTTTTATCGAACAAATGCACTTTATTAGACTGACGGAACGCATTTCACACTTATCAAAAGCCTCTAGCCCCATGGAAGTGTATATAGAGCGACTCCAAGAGTTGAAAAGGAGTGGACATGCTTCTGGAGGATTGGGGATCTATCGAATCGCCGCAGAGGGGGGGTTTACCGTCAAAGCCGAAGCCTCTGAGAACGTAACAGTCGTAACCGCCGAGCGGTCCGTAGCCGTTGGAGATGGATCATGACGAAAACAGTAGCAGACAAAAATGTCAAAATTCAGCTCGTGGAGACGTCGCAGGAATATCAACTCGTGTGGCGTGGAATGGCTGAAGGCCATACAAGCGATGCCGTCAGGCTGTTTCTGTATCAGGCGAAGGAGCAGGCGGCAGCCCAAGGCGCCAAAATTGTTATGAACCTTACGCTTCTTGAGTTCATGAACTCTTCCTTCATTGGAATGGTCACAAATTATGTCACCTCGCTTTCCAATGACGGTGCGAAAGTTGAAATTATGTTCGACACCAATATTGGCTGGCAAGAGCTCTGTCGTCGTGCTTTTTCAAGAATCTTCGCTTCGCAAGAAAACGTCACGGTGACAGATGTTAAAGATGCTTGGATCTGAGTAGGTTACAGTTGTCTGCTGTAGGTTCTCAAAAAGTCGTGGCATATACCTTCCGCTCCTCGCGGAAACTCGAACATGGTCATTCGATCTTCCGTGGTATGACCACTCGAAGAGTCCTCGTCGCTGCGGCTCACGCCACGTCTTTTTTGAGAAGTTACTGTCTGCCTGGCCTTGCAGCCAGGATTCGATGGTTGTTTACCACAGTCGCTTCGCTATGAGCAGCGTGACATC
>JALOQD010000453.1 GCA_025453525.1 Myxococcota bacterium | reverse complement strand
CTATCAAGCACACCTCGCCGGACACATCATCCCGTCCATCGTGCCCAATCTCAACTAGGCAGAGACGGCCTGACAGGGGTGGGGTGAACGGTTACGCGTGGATCCGTGGTTCTTGTCTCACGAGCTCGGCCACAACCTCGGTATGAATCACGCCAGAAGCATGAATTGTGGTAGTGCGCTCTACAAAGCCAACGGAGGTGGCTGCACCTTTGATGAATATGGCAACTACAACCACGTGATGGGCAATGGCGAGGGCGTCTACTTCAGCGCCGCAGCGCTACATGGGCTGGATAGGCGCACGCGCTTGGGAGCAATGTCGCTGTCAAGGTTCTTTCCATGGGTGGGAGCTACGCCCAAGTCTCCATCGAGATGCCCGGCAGCGCCATGCATCGCAACGACAGCGGTGCGCAGGTTCTCGTCGAAACAGACGGCACGAATGGTCCCAAGACGTGCAGCAGCACCGATGCCTGCCCTTCGGACCCCAACAAAACAGATCCAGGCATCTGCGGCTGCGGCGTGCCAGAAGGGACGTGCGCGCCGACTCCGACCATAAGAATGTCGAAATCCACCTACGCCGTGAACGAGGCCATTGTCGTGAGCTACTCTGGCTTACCCGGCAACGCCACGGATTGGGTGGGACTGTACGCAGCGGGAGCGGCCCACACGAATTACTTGGATTACCTCTATTCAGAGGGAAAGGTCAGCGGCACCATGAGCTTCCAGGGCCGCGCTGCCGGGAGCTACGAAGCTCGTCTGTTCTTGAATGATTCCTATACGCTCACGGCCAAGGTTTCCTTTGTCGTGAAGTAGTCTCCCCTTTTACCGACGGTCTCTCGGTATCGATCACCGGCGCCACCGGCGTCCTCTTTCGACATCCGGTTTTTCAACGCTAGTCTTTTGGAGTAAGGGATTGGAGCTCATGGCGCTCGAGCGCGTTTTTCGAAAAGGACACCAAAGCCCATGTTCCCGCCTTTTTCTCCTTGGTCCCTGGCATTGTTTTCGATGCTTGTGGCCGTTTCAAGCTTCTCCTGCGAGATGGAGGACCAGGCATACGAGCCGCTCCCATGGCAAGGCTCAGAGGTCGATCCCAATGCCATCGTGGGAGGCACTGAAACGAATTACAAGTCGTGGCAAGCGGCAGTAGGGCTTTTGTACAATCAAATTCCCTTGTGCACTGGGACTCTGATCGACCCTGAAGTGGTGATCACCGCTGCCCACTGTGTGTATCTGCCTTCCGAGGGCATCGACGCGATTCATTACCCTTCAAACATTGACGTTGTCGGCGGCGCCAGAATCGACGTCAGCGATCGCATCGTGTACTCGAGGGCCTCGAGCATCGTGACCCATCCCAGCTGGCACGGGATTATGGAGGAGGGGCCTACGGATCTGGCGATGATCCATTTGGCCACGCCCATCACCTCCCTTTCGCCTTACGGCGTGAGGAACCCCGCCGATATCATCGAGGTGGGAGAAACAGGCAAAATCGTCGGATACGGGTTGATTGGGAAAGATCAGGACGACACAGGCGGTGTCCATCGCGTGGGAGACACGTCTGTACTCAGTCTCGGGCGCGGCTTGGTGGAGCTCGGCGATCCTGCGGGGACTTGCAGTGGAGACTCTGGAGGACCGTTTTTTACAAAGCGCGCTGGAGTGTGGGTGCTCGCTGGCGTCACGTCCTTTGGCATGGCCAAACGGTGCTTGGCTAACCGGGATGCCTGGGATGTCAATGTCGTCCATTATTGGGGCTGGATAGACAGCACGTTGAACGCCATGGTCGGTCACGGCTTGCCGCCTGTCGCGATCGGAACCGAGACAGAGGAAGAAACTCCGCATCCTTTTGGCATGAACTCCGACAACCCGGTGGATTGTCGCTGTCATCTCACCCTTCGCGCGCGAGCCCTGTCCGCCCTCGAGGTGGTCATCGGTCTGTGGATTAGGGAGGAGTGAGGATTCGACCGCTTCGGTAGGGCGGTCGGAAGAGGGGAAAAGATCGAATCACCCGGCATCCAGCGCGAACACGACCTTTGTCGCCTTTCCCGCTTCGACTTGCGCCTGAAAGAACTTGGCTCCCAAGGGACTTTTGGCCTCGCCAACCACCACGCAGGCAGGGAGTCCGTCCAGTCGAAACCTCCCGTCGACCACGGGTACGGTCCTTTGAATGGGTGCGTAGTGCATCTGCCCGGCAAGGGAGACTGTGTCGTCGCCGTGGGTGTTCAGCAGTTCGTTGATGACAATTTCGAGGTTACCGTCGGTCATGCCTTCCACTTCGCCTTCGAGGGTGCCGGTGCCACTGAGGCGCAGCCGTACGCCGCTGCTCGGGCTCATCGTCTCGGCCGTCGCCACGCCCAGATCCGGGACGATCGCGCTGACTCGATACGATCCCGGTTCGAGTTGATAGACCTCGAATCGGCCTTGACTGTCGGTGCGTTCCTGCTGGGATTGAAGGGTTGGGTCGAGGGCGATAACGTCGACAAAGGCGTTTGCCACAGGGCTATTTTCTTCATCGAGAACGACGCCGGACAGATCGGGCTCGCCCCTTGGAACCTCCAAGCGCATGTCGCTCCAATCGCTGCCAGGCTGACAATCGAGCTCGATGGCTGGGCTGGGCGAGGAGCGCCACGGCCAGACGCGCAGGTAAAACGCTCCGGTATGGTCATGGAGATAGGTGAAGCGGCCATTCTCGAAATACCCGCGAGGTTTGAAGGCCCGAGTGCCGTTGCGCTGGCTCGCGATCTCGATGGTGCCTTGCTCGATCGCCTGGCCGCGCTCGTCGACGACGCGACCGGACACTCTGCAGACCTCGTCGAGAGTCAGCTCCACGCGCTGCGCCGCTCCAGGCTCGAGAAAGAGCGGGCGAACGGCCTGGGGCTGGTGAGCGGCGATCTCGCGGGACGCTCGCAGCACGACTTCGCCGGCTGGCACGTCGAGCGCAAAGGCTCCTTGCGCATCTGTGCGGGCTAAACTGCTGCGCAGGGCGGCTCGCAGCAAAGTGGGCTCGAACGTCGTGGTGTCCAAAGTGAACGCGGAGACGAGCACGTCCTGCTGCGGTTGCCCAGCGGCATTGCGCACCACACCGGAGATCGACGCGGCTGGCGAAAGCTCCAGGTCGACGTGCGTGCGGTCCGCCACTGCCACGAGCATGGCGCTTTGTATCGCACCGAGGGCATCGTCGATCGCGAGACTGGGAAAGCCGTTGCGGCGATCGACGACTGCCCTGGCGGTTGAGACATAACCATCGGCGCGCGCCGCGATGCGATAGGCACCTGCCGGAACCCGCACCGAATAATTGCCACTGTCATCTGCGGTGGCGCTGAACCGCCCGGAGTCCGAGACGAGCTCGACCTGGGCGCCTGGGAGAGGCTCCCCTGCTCCAAGAATTGT
>JALOQD010000160.1 GCA_025453525.1 Myxococcota bacterium | reverse complement strand
ACTCCTGCATCACCTTGACCTGTTTTTTCCCCTTGGCGTCGATGCACGCGGTGATCGATTGATCTCCTTTGTAGCGCACAGCCACCTCCTCCAGCACTACGCCATCGAATTCGAGGGTGGCAGGGAAGTAGCGGTTCACAACCTGCGGAATAATGGACGCGTTGCTCACGAGCTTCGAGTAGTCGTTCAGGTCGTCCAGATCGGCCTGCGTCATCGTGAGGCTAACCTGATGCACGACCGAGTCGTCGAACACCGCGGCGCCGATGCCCTCCTTGGCAGGCGGATCGCTCTGTGTCCCTGTGTCGCTCGTCGAATCCCCTGGGCTCGTGTCTCCTATTTGTACATTTTCTGTGCTCGTATCGTCGGCCGCGCTCGAATCGCACGCCGGAGCGCTGAGAACCAAAAGGCAAGCGAGAAAGGCAAGGACGTTGGTTTCCAGAAGTCTGTGCTCTCTTTCCATCCCTAGTTACTCCTTTTATAAAAGCTGTGATTGGCATTCATAGCTGTGACTGGGGAAGGAATCCAGCGTGAAAACTCTTGGGAAAGATTATGATCTTCGAATGAAGCGATCAGCGTTTCGCGGCCGCGTTTACGATGAGCAATAGAACCAGGGCTCCTGCGAGAGCGGGGACGATCGTACCGACGATGCCGTGAAAGGAAATCCCAAGCGCTTTAAAGAGGAAGCGGCCAATAAAAGAACCGACAATACCCACGACGACATTGCCCACAAAACCGAATCCGCTCCCCTTCCAGATGAGACCAGCAAGCCATCCCACGATACAACCGACCACGACGAGCACGATAATCGCATTGAGAGACACTCCTGCCTCCTTCCTTTTGAGCCATTTTTCAAACAGATGAAACGTATGGGCTGCTTTGTATTCAAGTCAAACGACAACTGGTGCTCAGTCTTGCGGCTCCTGTCGGGTAAAGGGCTCCTCCTTTTTCAAGGAGGAAACCGAATCTCGGCAGCCGCTCGAGTCCAAGCGACCAGCCAAATACCGCTGGATCGAGGCGCAGCCCATATGATAGTTTTGGAGGCGCCATGAAAATGCCTACGCAAACCTGCAACCTATTGTTTTTGTTCGCTATATTGACAGGGGCCGCCCTGCAGGGCTCTGGCTGCGATACCGAGTCATCCGAGGGGTCGACACAGCCAGACCCGTCCACGGATGACCTGGAGGTCGAGGAGCGGACCACGGAGACTCCGAACGCAAATGGTCCATCAACGGATGACAATCCGACCAGCGAGGAGACCACGGAGAGCAAACCGACCGGCACGCAGGACGCCGACACCGCGCCTCCTTTTTGGCCTGGCAGCGCCGAGGACGGGGAGGTCCTGTCCTATCGGCAATGGAGCCTCATCGGCGACGAGGTGACCCCTGGAGATCCCCACTTCCAAGCCACGGTGCGGCCGCCCGAGGGATCGGGCTATGTGGAGGCCTGGATCGATGGCGTCTACGCGGGCAGGTTTCCAGTGAGCGACAGCGTGGCTGTTATTCGAACGCCCGTCAACGCCGTGCCTCCTGGCTCCCACGCGGTCCTCGTCAGCGCGGATGGAAGCGACACCGCCTTTGCCGGCTTCGAATTCTTCCGCTCCCACCCCTTTTACGTTTTTGTCACGAACGATTGGGACAACTCGGACAACACCGCCCGTCAATACCGGCTCCAAGAAACGCTCCATGCGAATCACCCCGAGCTCGTCATGACCCACTTCGTGGGGCCATACACCTTCACCGATCCAGCGGTTTCTCAAGCTCGGCGCACGTACAATGTCGAATGGCTCCACGGTATGCGAGACGATCACGGGGACGAGATCGGCCTTCACATCCATCCCTATTGCCATTTCGTCAACACCACCTCTGTGACCTGTCGCACGCAGCCCACCTTCGGAACAGCCAAAATAGACAGGACTGGCTATGGGGTGATGCTCTGGAGCTACACCAAAGATGAGGTCGAGGTCCTCCTCGATGAGGCCATCGAGCTCTTTGAGCAAAACGACTTGGGCACCCCGATGTCTTTCCGCGCTGGCGGGTGGACAGCAAAGATCCACACCCTTTTGGCCCTGGCCAACAAGGGCTTCGTGGTCGACTCGAGCGCCAACAACTGGCCAAGGCTCGAGGAATGGCAGAAATACGAGGCTGACCTGTATCCTTGGAACAAGGAAGCCTGGTCCACGATCGGGGACACCAGCCAGCCCTACTACCCGTCGCTGGACAACATCCTGACAGACACCGCGCCCGCCCTCGATATCCTCGAGGTTCCTGACAATGGGAGCCTCGCCGACTACGTGACCACCGACGAGATGGTCGAGATTTTCCAAAAGAACTGGCCCGGAGGTCCCCTGGACGAGACCCAATCCCTCGTCATCGGCTACCACCCGCCCAGCCTCGACTGGAAAGATTTCTTCAGCCGCATCGACGGGGCCCTGGAGCACATCGACCAGTTCCTCTACGTGCACGGCAATGGCCCGGTGATCTATGAGATGATCCGCAACGCCCCTCGCATCTGGCCCAAGACGCTAACGAACGATTGACCCTGCTCAAGGGCTCACGCATTTTTCGGCAGAGCAGGCCCGGGTCGCTACGGGAGAGTCCCAGGGCGGTCATAGAACGTACTTTTTGTGGAGCTCCTCGAATCGTTGGAGGAATTTTTTGTAGTCGAGAATCCCTTCGAGACTGTTGCCAAGGACGATGTTGGCCGCGGCGATGGACATCCTCAGGATCACGGAATCGATGGCGATGACGATCTCCCGCAATTGCCCCTTTTCTCGAAGATCCTCGGCGAATCGTTGCATGATGACTCGCGAGGCCATGTCGGCGCTGGTCGCCTCGAACCAGTCGTGGACGACGACGATCATCCCATGCGCGTCACCGAACTCGGTCCCGTCCCTGACCCCCTCTATCGCCATCTCCACGCTGGCATAACCCTTGATCTGGGTGACCCAGAGCGGGCCTTCCTTCCAGATCTTCAGCATGCCTTCTTTGAAATCGCCGACGTGGAAGCGCTGCGTCGTCTCGCTCTCTCGACCGAAGAATCGCCTTGGAACGTGTGTACCCTTCATATCTCTCTCCACCGCATCAAAATATCATAGAAAGCCGCGACAGGCCCGCGACCCCAACGCGCCTTTTTTGTCCACAACCGCCGACCTCCTTCTGCGAGGACCCAACGAACCTCATCGTCTTTGGGCCGAAGAGTCCCTGCATGGTCGTGGGCAAAGGGCACGCGAGTGCCGCAAAGACAGTCAAACGCTTGCTGGAGTAGAAGAGTATGACACCGAGGAGGGGCGGCCTGCTACTTGGAGAACTCAATCGTTTCGGTCAGGTTGGTCTCGTCGAGGTCGAAGCGGTACAGGCCAAACCGACCTGCGGGCACGATGATGTCGTTGCCTTCGAGGAGCATGCGGCTCGGCCAGCCGCGCAGGGGATAGAACGCCTGTACAAAGGGTGCGGCTGGTTTTTCGAGGTTCACCACGAGCACGCCGCCAGAGACGCTGAACATCGCCCGTCCTGCCTCGATACCCCGCAGGTCAGACCACGCGGCGAGCTGGAAATCGGACAGGCTCGCCATCTTTTCGTCGTCGACGTCAATGATGGAGAGGATGTTGCCCTCTTCCCAATCGTAGTCGGGCGCGTAGGCGTACCAAGACTGACGGTGGATCACGACGAAATGGCCTGCGCCGTCGAACTGCGCGTTCTGGACCTCGCGATCCTCGAACCTGCGGCGCGCCTCGAGCACGGCCCTGTCGCCGTCGACGCGGAGCTTGTTGAGAGCGGTTTCCACCACGTGTTCGCCATAGGAAAAGTCACGGGTGTAGATCGTGTCGGCTTCGACCTCGAGCAGCGTGCCTGGCACGTTGATGGCCGGCCCAACGACGGGCTTGTCTGGACGGGAGAGGTCGATCTCGTTGAAGTAATAGCGCGCATACTTGTGGGCGTCGCCGTCGAGGGTCACGGGCTTGCGATGGCCGAGGTACAGACTGTTGCCGCGGGCGAGCACACCGGTGCTCTCCTGGTCGCTCGGCATGGAGATGGTCGGCTCGAGGGTCGGCGAGGCCGGATCGCTCAGGTCCACCACAGACACGTAGTAGGAGGTCCAATAGCGAACATCTGTTCCATCGTAGCAATGGGTCTCGGTGGGAATGCTTTTCGGATCCACCTCGGTGCAGTTGGAGTACGAACCGGTGAGCTTGTCGAATTCACAGACATAGATCTCGCCACTGCAGGCCTGGGGTCCACCGTTGTAGCTCGTGCAGGTCACCGAGCCAGAGTAGTACGTGCATTGGTCCTCGTCAGGAGGCGGCGCGCCCGGGTCCGCTTCGGCAGTGGCCACGTCTCCGCCGCCGCTGCTGCCAGGCTCTTCACCCTGGGTACAGTTGCCGTTGGACTCTTTCGGATAGGTCCAGCAGGTTCGATAGGTGCCGAGGGTCTTCTCATGGGATGACCCTCCGACAAAGGCCAGCGCCTCGCCCACGACATGCACGTTGCTGAAGGTGAAGGAGTAACCGCCGCCGCAGCCCCACCAGCCCCAGCAGTCTTCCGAGTAGCCGCCAAAATAGCCATTGGGCAGATCTTCAGTCACGAGTTGCCCCTTCTTCGCAGGAGCCAAGGGGTTGGATAGGTCGTACGCAATCACGGTCGTCTCGAACTTACTGTTGTCGTTACCCACCCATCGGCCGTTCACGCTCACCAGAAGGTCTCCCACCTTGTGCAGTCTCGCCAGGGCCGGCACCAAGATGGACGCCACGGGCGAATTCGTCTCGAGATCCCCAGAGAGCGGCACGATTTCGACCCGGTTGGGCGGGAGCACCTTGTCCACGCCCCAGTACCAGTAGTCGGCGGTCTCATCCACGAGCCGAGCGCCGTATTTGCCGAAAACAAAGAAGTCGTTGTAGGACGGCGCAAGAGCCACGCTCCCAAGCGTCGCCGGTGCATCCGGATTCTCGGTGTTGAAGAGCTTGAGCTCACTGTCCGATAGGTTCGCTGTTGTGGACGGATTGGCGAGGAAGCTGCGCCGCACGAACGAGCCCTGAGTCATTAGGCCGCGCCGCGTCAGCGTGCTTGCCGAGAACGTGAAGATCTGCACCCCCGCCGAGTAGGTGTTGTTCTCATCGTCCCAACCGCTGAATGGCAGCAGCACGAGGCCGGTCTCGAGCTCTCCGCCCGGAGCTGCCACGCTCGCCGCGTCCTCGATCACGCTGAAGGCCTTGTCATCCCATGAAGCCTCGCTCCAAGCGTGCTGCGCGTCCACCTCGGCCCGGGCCAGGAAGGGATTCGGATTGCTGATGTCGGTGATGTCATAGAGGGACACGGCCACGGTCCAGCCATTGGTGTCATTGCGGCCGATGCCGATGAGCCGCGAGTCGTCCATCACGGGTCTGAACCAGTCGTTCCAGCCAGAGATCACGAACTCGGCGCGCTCAGTGGCGTTGCCTGCGTCGTCGATTTCGAACGCGTGGAAGGGATCGGTCTGCATGTAGGTGACGCAGAACGCCTTGTTTTCGAGGAACAGCGTTGCAAAGAGCTGCTCGTTCTCGCCAAACGTGAGATGGCTCACCGGCACCGGGTTGTCGATATCGGCGATGTTGAAGGTCTGGAGGTGATTCTCGTTGACCCCGCTCCACCACGCGCCAGAGGCGACGCGCAAGATGCCTTTGTACACGTCCATGTTGGTCTTTTTGGAGACGTAGCCCGCGGCCTGAATCTGCGCGCCCTCGATCATCTTTCCGGTCACATCGCTGATATCGATGATAGACACCGTGCTGGTGTCGTAATCGTAGTTCTCATAGTCGTAGCTGTAACGGGCGACCATCAGGTAGTCGGTGGTGGCTGCGATATCCTGCACCCAGCCGCCGAGCTCCAGCAGCGACTGCTCCACGATGCTGCCATTGGTCCCAATTTCGAAGCTCTGCACCACGGTTTGATCCGAGGCGCCGCTCCAGTTGCTCGCCGCCACGTACAGGGCCTGATGACCGCTGCCGCGGGTGAGCCTGCTGGTCATGATCCAGCCCGGAACCTCTGCTTGGGCCACGAGCTTGGGAGCGCTCGTATTCGATAAATCCACGGTCACCACCAGGCCTCCGCTGTAGTAACCGACATCCAAATCGTTTCCGGCACCGTAGTAGGCTTGCCAGTTGTTGAGCAGCAGCACGGCCTTGTTGCCGATCACGTACATCTCCACCGGATCGCCGCTGACCGCATACCGACCCAGGATGGTCGGGTGGTCTGGATCGGCGATGTCGATGACCTGTAGACCGCGGTAGTAGTTGAGGTTGAGCAGCAGCCCTTCCCCGTAAAGGCGGTAGATGTCGCCCTCTTCCACGGTTTTGTCCTCCCCTTCGCCCTCGCCGCCCGCATCCTCGTCCTCGGCGCCCTCCTCGCCAAATCTTCCATCGTCACCAGCGCCGTCTGCGGAAATGAAGCTGTCCTGGCCGGGGATGGGGTCGTCTGGACTCGTGGGGATATCCTGGGCTTGCGGGTCGTTGTTGTCGCATGCGCTCTGCGATGCGACGAGCAGGGCGAGCATGCCGAGGATGGCAAAGGAACGGATGGTTTTCATGGGCGACCTCCTTGACTCAACACTTTGACGGTAAACCAACTACGTGGAGAGCAAGCATTCAGTGTGCCAGTGTGTTCGCCTCCCTGTCCAGGCTCCTTGATCTTTGCGGCTGCGGGGAGGTCTCTCTTTCAAAATAGACAATGTTGTCAATGTCTTGACACTGCGGTGCTCCTCTGGGCAAAGGGGGAGGGTTTCCTTGCCCGGCTATTCTACGAGGATCGGTTTGCCACCTCGAAATGGCATTTGCTTTCCGGCGGCAGGAAAAAACTGCAACCTCGAGTGGGTTCGGCACAGATACCCCCGGCGGCCCCAAAACGGGGAAGTTGTTCTTGCGTGAGCCCTAAAGCCCTAACGAGCGAGCTGCGCCTTGAGCACCGCGATCCGCCGCTCCAGGGCTTCTGTGCGCGTGTCCCTTTGCCGCATGCGGTCGAACAAAGCGGCAAACGACGCGGGATTTCCGAAGGCTGGCTCGTTGTAGGTCGCTCCGCTGCCAGGGTCTACGCCCATGTCTGCCCGGAAGCTCTCGAGGCACAGAGTCTGCGCCGAGGGATCTACCGGGATGCTGGTGTGCACTGTGTTCGGTTCGACCGCGAGGGTCTCGCACGCGCTCTCGAAACAAAACGCACCTTGAGCAAGGCTGAGGCGCTTGACGTGGCTGCGCAGGGCAAGGCTGCCTTTGCCGAGTTGACCCTCGCCGATGAAGCTCTCCACGATGACCGCGCCGCTGCCCACAACGCCCTGGCCCAGGACGCTATCGACCACGACGCAATCCCGCACGCGGCCGTCCTTTGGCACTTCGCTCACACCGACGACGAGGTTGCCATGGCGATCTCGCGCTGCGTCGCGCAACCCCATGAGCTCCCGCGAGAGCTCTCCGTCCAGGCCCGGGTCGAGCAAGCTGCAAAACGCGTCCCTGGCCCGGCTGAGCTGGCCGAGATCGGCCCAGAAGAGCCCCTGTCCGAAATCGATGACCTTGATGCGCAGAGCGTGCCCGCGTCGCTGCTCGATCCGCTCGCGCAGCTTCTGCACCGCGGCATAGAAAGAGGGGCGCTCGCGGAGCAGGGCCGCGAGCCCCGCGTCCCTCTCGATCTCCCGCTGCCAAGACGCCGCGTCACTCGTCAGCGCTTCGAACAAATAACCGTCGACATCGAGCCAGCCGTCCCACTGCCCAAAGATCGCGCGGGCTTCCTCGAGAAAAAGGTACGAAAGGGCTGGGCTGCCGATGTGCACGTGGGCTGCGGCGTTTGCATCCTCTGGATCGAGACCCATGGCCAGGCACAGCTCCTGTCTCGATCTGCGGCGCAGCTGCGCCATGAGGTTGCCCTGCGCGTCGGCCCGCAGCCACTCCTTGTTGCGGGCGAGGTCTTCTGTCATGCGCACCTTGGAGCCAAAGCGCACCGCGTCCACGCTCGATAGATCCCAATCAAGATCCGCTAAGCACGAGGTCGGGAGCTGTGGTTCGTCGCCCCACTTCCAGGCGATGCCATGGAATCCGAGCCTCTCCAAGTGATGCGCCACGAGCGTCCATGTGTAGAGGGAGGCTGCTGCGCCGCTCAGCAATCGCCCCTGTCGGCTGGCCCGCAAAGGCGTGGGGAAAAAGGGCTTGATGCCATGGAGCCGCTGGGTGATGGGCGATAGCCGGGTCCCCTTGCCAGGCAACATGATGCCCAGAGCCACGCCAGGACCAAAGGCCTCGCGCTGCTCAAAGGCCGCTACAGCGTCGAGCAGACCCAAGAACTGGCCGCGGCGCACTTTTTCTTCGTGCGCGACAATCGCCACCTGTCCCACTGCCCGGAACACCTCCCGTGCTGCGTGCCGCAGCTCCTGCTCCACGAGCCGTGCGTCACCGCCGTTGACGATGGCGAGCACCTGTCTCGGTCCTGCGCTCCTCGCAACGACCTGGCGCAGCTCCTCGAGAGCCGTGAGCCGAGGGTCTTGGCAGGCAGCTGGCAGAGAGTGGCCCTCGATGGGGGCTTGTGTCATCGCCTGAAGCTGTCGCAGCATTCCGCACCGACCTATGCCTAGCGCCACGATGCGCTGCGCCCGCTCCTTTGCGTCGGCGATCGCGTACAGACGAAGCTGGGGTGCATTCCCCGAGGGCCGGATATGCGCGATGTCGCCATTTTCGAAGCCGATGCGCACTCCGTCTAGCCAGTTCAGCCAAGAAACAGGCCCAAAGCCGAGGTGCGGCGCGAACACCTGCTCGATTGCGCGGCAGCAGGACGACACGGTCTCGGGCCGCGGTTCGAGGCCCTCTAGGCTCACGTGAAAAGCGGTTTGATCCCCTGGGTGCAAGAGAGAAACGATTCGTCGGCTCGCCTCCACCGGGAAGTCGTCGAGCAGGCCCGCTGCGGTTGCGCGCTGTGGCAGCTCGTCAAACACCTCCGACACCGCGCGTCCTTGGCTTGCGGCTCCGACCAGCACCGCCACGATGGGCAGCACCGCATCGCGCGTGGGAAGCGGCAGCAGGGATGCTCGCCCGAGCGTCACGCTCGAACCGAGCAAGAAGCCGCCGTTCGCCTCCCAACCCACGACAGGTGCGAGGCCTCTTGCGAGCGCCTCTTCCATGGCCTCGATGACGTAGGGAGAGCCGATGCGGGTGCGGCTGATCTCAAGAGTTTGTCCGCGTTGTTTCAGGAGATGCGCACGTCGATCAATCGCATCGGTGGCGCTCACGGGCACGGCTGCGAACCGCGCTTTGAGCGCCTCGGCTGTTACGAGCCCCACCGCGTCTCCCCGGTGAAACCGACCGCGTTCATCGACGATGAGCGGCCGGTCGCTATCCCCGTCGGTGGAGACCAGCGCAAAGGCAGAAGCGCCGAGCACCATGTCGCGATAGCGCTGTTCGTCCGCGGGCGAGACGTCCTCTGTGTCCACTGACACGAAGTCCTCGGTGCGGCCGAGTCGCTCGACCTGCGCTCCGAGTCGCTCGAGCAGTGTCGCCAGCAGATCTCTTCCCACGGCCGAGTGCTCGAACAGCGCGATCTTTTTTCCTTCGAGGGGACGGGAGCCCGCAAACGCCTCGAGGTAGCGCGAAAGGTAGAACGACGCTGCGTTCGAGGTCTCGATGGGCAACGGCGTGGGGTCGACGAACTGGTCTTGCGGCCCGAACAAGGTGCTGCCTTCGAGCTCTCGACGCGCCTTTGCCACGGCCGCGAGCACCGCGCTTTCGTCGCGCTTCATGAGCTCGCCTTCGGGTTTGTAGAACTTGATGCCATTGCGATCCGCCGGGATGTGGGAGCCGGTCACCATGATGCAGGGCAGGGGGCGCGCTGAACCGTGGAGCGCATACGCGGCGAGCGCGGGCGTGGGCAAGGCGCCGCAGTTGCGGGGCAGCAGTCGCGAATCCTGTAGGGCTCGGCACACGGCCGAGGCGATGCGGGGCGAGCTCGATTGTCCGGTCGAGGGATCCACGTGGCGCAGATCTCGGCCCACGGCCACGACGTCGCCAGCCGTGGCCTGTCCGGTTTCGAGCAAGTAGAGGGCGAATCCGAGAGTATTGACGTAGACCTCGCGGTCGGTCATTTGGGCCGCGAGTCCGCGCAAGCCACTGGTGCCGAACTTGAGCTCCACTCGCTGGCCGCGCTCTGTCGATGCTGAGTTCATGGGTTCTCCTGGTGCATGAAGGGGCCCTTAAGCAGGCAAGGAAATCTGAATGACCGAGGCCCGCGCGCCTTCGAAGACGAGCTCGCCCAGGCTTGCGGGAGAAAGGGCGCACTGCCCGGCTCGCAGCTCGCCCATGAGCTTGCCGTCTTGGCCGCGGACCAAAACATGCCCCGCCACGCCATGCAAGGTGCGCAGGCGAAAACCGTTGGGCACGAGACGCGGCACGCCTTCGACTTCGATGCGATCGACGACGAACAGCCCATTCTCCACGCAGCGGGATACGCCGGGATAACCGGGAAGAGGCTGTGGCTCGACGAGGAAGGACTCGGGCTTTCGCGCCACGAGCGGCATGGAAGACAGCGCCTGCGCGACATGGACCGGCCGCATGGGGAAACGGCAATTGTCCCACGCTCGGTAGGTGGTGCCTGGCAGCCGGACCTCGAGGCAGAGGAGCTCGCGACCTTGGGGGTTGCCCAGGGCATGGACTTCCGCGTCGGGAAACAGCAAATCCCCTCTGGTGGCGGCGTTGTAAATCACCTGCCCCTTGCGCACCGGCACTTCCGAAAGCAGGCCGAGCATCTGCCAATAGAGCTCGCGCAGACCGCCGACCCCCACTTCGATCTCCGCCTCGCGGCCTGTCTCGCCAAAGGCCGAAAGAAGGTCGTTGCACAGCTCTCTGACTTCGATGCCGCTGCCGAGACGCTGAGAGACGAGCCGCCCGAGCTCTGCTTCGTTCAGCTTGGGTGAGACGAGCCGCAGCAGTCTTTCTTGGAGCTCTCGGCCTTTTTCGAGTTTGGCCCCGAGGTCGTGTGCATCCACATCCCTTTTCCATCCCAATCGAAGGGTCGCGCCAGGCTCTGCGTCGAGAACGATGTAGACCTCTGGGCGCTGCGGCGGATGCGCTTGCACGCTGAGCAGCTCTTTTACGCACAGCACCTTGGGCAGGAGGGGAATGCGCGAGCCGTGCGCCGCGTTGAGCCGCTTTCCGAGGATCGCTTCGCCGCGTTTGTCCAACAGCATAGTCAGAGGGCAATTGCTGCCATCCGGCAACAGGACGACAGAAGGAAGGGCCGCGGTTTCGGGATCCTCGTCCCAGGCCGACACCTCGAACGCCTCGCCGTATCGGGCCCCTTTGGGGGAATCCTCTACACCCTTGTAGGCTGGCAGTCCCATCCCTCCCCATGGGCGCTCGACGAGCCGCGGAAGGATCGGAATGAGCGCAGAGCACGCCAGCGCAAAGACGTCGTCATTGTTTTGGCCGTTATGGACCATCGTGTTCCTCGTTGCGCGAGGGAGCGTTCGAGCCCGCCTCGAGGGCTTCTTGTATAGCGCGATCAGCGCGGGGAAGGAGAGTAGCCCCGGCCTGGAAACGGGCCGGGGCTACTCGACACCCCCGCAGCAGTGGAACTAACGAAGATAGGTGGTAGCCTTTCTTGGGCCCCCAAACGGTAAACAGTGGTTGCTTTGTCCTTTTACAAGGAGGGAAGAGAATGAAAGCGACATGGATGGTTCTGGCTCTCACCCTGCTCGTTGGTCTCTTTGGCTATACCGCGGTTGCCTGCGGCGATGACGAGGGCGATGACGAGGGCGGCGAAGGCGAAGGCGAAGGTGAAGGCGAAGGCGAAGGTGAAGGTGAAGGCGAAGGTGAAGGTGAAGGCGAAGGTGAAGGCGAAGGTGAAGGCGAAGGTGATTCGGTCGACAACGTCGGCTCCTGCAACGAGCTACAGAATGAGCTAAACGCTCTCCCGTGCATGGCCACCGACCTCAATCTGTCCTGCGACAGTTACACAGCCTATCCCTGTGACTTCAGCGCGTACTTCGACTGCATGGTCGATGTGTACTCCTGCGAGGGCGAAAATTTCAATTACGACACCGAAAAGCTCACGGAGTGCACTAATCTCGTCCAAGAGCTCGCGACAAGCTGCCAATAGACCGACGCTCTCTCAGGGCAACAAGAGGGTCAATCCACCCCAATTGACATATAGTGGAGCCACTCCTTTGCCCAGTCCGAGAAGGAATCGATGACCCCTTCCGATGGGCGGCACACCGCACCTTGACGCCCTGCCCGAGCGCAGCCATCATCGCCGGCGATGAAATCTTATGAAGACTACATGGAGCGTTTGCAACATGCCGAGACCCGTGGCGGTCTCGACGATTTTACTCGCGCGCGGCAGGAGTACCACGGCCTCAGCGGCACGTTCGAGGACAGCGAGCCGTGTTTCGAGCTGCGCTCCACCATGTTTCTCGAGTGGTACTTGCTCGACCGGCTGGGCGACGACGGCCTGACCCCTGCCGAGCGCCTTTTGGCCAACGACGCGTTGCTTTCCGATGACGAGAAGACTCAGCTCTCCTATTTGTGTCTCAGCGGCAGGTATGGTTTCGAGGTCATCGAAACCCGTGGCGCCTCGGTTCTCATCGAAACCCTGGGTACTGGGGCGCGGTTTCTCGCCCGCAGCATCGCCACCACCGTGGGGCTCGTCCGCGGCGACATGATCTGCGCCAGATTGTTCTACTTCACAAGCGAGCCGACCTTTGCCAAGTCCATCGTCCTACACCCGCCCGAGGCCCGGGCCACGATCCGAGAGATCTCCCAGCGCGCCGCGGCGACTCGAATGGAACCGAGAGTGCTCGCGCAGCACCTGGACAAAATGAAGCTCAAGCTCGATCGTTACTCCAACGTGCGCATCCAACATGTCTATAGGTACCCTGGTGCGGAGCTCTTCTAAGTTACTCGTCCTCGTCGCGACCACGGTCCTTTGGGCTGCGAGCGCGCTCCACACCCCGCCGGTTTTCGCCGATCCACCGCCCCAACGAGGCGCTGGTCTCGGCCTGTTCAGCGAAGACCCCTCATGGTCTTACGCGGACATGCTCGACGAGATGAAGCGCGCCGGGGTCAACTTCGTGGCCATTGTCGTGCCCTATTACCTCAAGACCGCCCGTGACTCGAAGATTTACAGACACGAGCGGTTCAGCATGCCCATGTCCACGGTTCGTCGTACCATCGCCGATGCCCGGAGGCGCGGCATGGAGATCTTCTTGTTCCCCATCCTGCGAATCGAAGACGAGCGCTACGGGTGGCGCGGTGAGCTGCGGCCCTCTGACGTGGACGAATTTTATCGAAGCTACACCGATTTCATTCTGTCGTTCGCCGTGCTTGCAGAGGAGCTGAAGCTCCCGATTCTATCGGTGGGCTCGGAGCTTTCGTCCATGGACGTTCAGGAGGACCGCTGGCGCGCGCTCATCGCCGAGGTGCGAAAGGTCTATTCTGGCAAGCTGACCTATTCTGCCAACTGGGATCACTACCATGCCGTACCCTTCGTCGACGCCTTGGACTACGCGGGTGTCACGGGCTACTTCGAGCTGGCGCAGCAAGGACAGGATCCGAGCACCGAGCAACTCGTCGAGGCATGGCGTCACTACTACCTGAAGCTCAAGCGCTGGCAGCACAAGCTCGGCAAGCCGCTCATTCTCACCGAGGTGGGTTACCTCAGCCAGAAGGACGCCGCGGCCTGGCCGTGGAAGGAAGGCGCCGACGAGCCCCTCGATTTGGAGCTCCAGCGCCGCTGCTACGAAGCCGTGCGCCGCGTGTGGGACAGCGAGCCCGACCTAAAGGGTCTCTACTTCTGGAACTGGTTCGGCTGGGGAGGAAAGACGAGCAAGGAATACACGCCGCGCAACAAGCCCGCTGCAGAGGAAGTGAGCAAGTGGTTCAAAACCTCCTCGACCGCGCCGCTTTCCAAGGTCGTCCCCTAAGAATTTTAAAACTCCAACGACACGCTAGTGCCCGAGGCTGAAAGATCCACCGCAGCGCTCTGCGTCGGACGCTCGGGTTTGTCGAGGACGAGCAGCACGATGCCCGCAGCCAGGGCCAGGGCGCCAACTCCGTAGCACACGATGGCACTGGTCTGGAAACTGTTCATCTTGTCTCGCTGCTCCTGAAATACCGACAAATCGTCCGTGCGGGTGCCCTCGCTCTGAGCGACTCCAGCCAAAGAGTGGAGCACAACTCCAGTGACGGCCATGGCCCCGGATAACCCGATCGCCGCGATTCCGAGTGGCCTGTGCCCATTGGGCTTTTCCGGCCGGACCGATTTCACGACCACGGGCAGAGCTAGAACGACCCCAGGGAGCGCGGGCTCCTCGGGCTGTGGCAGCGACTTGGCCCTTTTGTGCTCGAGCTCGGCGATGCGCGCCGCCACATCGGTCGCCATGGGGCCATCTGGGACCTCGGCCGTGTATTTGTGGAGCATCTGCAGGGCCATCTCGGTGTTGCCCAAGAGGAGAGCGGCCTGAGCCGTGTTGAACAGCGTGTTGGGATGTTCAACCAGCTTGAACGAGCACATGAACGCCGCGACAGCGTCTTCGTATTTTTCCTCGGCCACGAGCAGCTCGCCCCTAGCGAACCAATTGCCCGCCGCCTTGTGCGCCATGGAGCCCTGGACCTTGCCGAGCGGACATTTTTCGGGTAGCGACAGCTCGATTGTGTCTTTCGGGGCGACGTCGCTGGACTGCGCCTTGGTGGGCGCGGCAAAAGCTGCGAAGATCACCGCTATCAAGAACGCTGTCTTGGTCATTGTCGCTCTCCACACGGGTTCATGACCCAAAGAGGTGGCCCTTGGCAGGACTATTTTTTGGGCTTCTTCCATGATTGGAGAAGGGTCTTGTCGCCGGTGTTGGGGGCTAGCACAAAGCTGTCGATGGACAGCAAGGCCCCCTCTTCGATGGGAGTGGGCACGACCCAGACCACGATCCGGCCAGCGACCTGAAAGGACTGCCGCTCGTTGAAGGGGATCTGCCTCGTGACGGTTTCTCCGTCCGCGGTCACCTTGACCATGACCTCATTGGTGCCTGGGATCTCTTCCACGCCGAACGCGGCGTCAGTGAGCTCCGCGCAATTGGGCAGACGTGGAGTCGCGTCCCAATAGATGAGATTCACGGTGCACTTGGCCGGATCCGCCTCGTTCGACCACGCCTCTGGTTGAAGATCTCCCACGGCAAAATACACCGGTTCTTTGCAGGAGAGCGACCACTCGAACACAGGTCGTTTGTTGGGTTTGGGAAGATCCTTTTTCTTGAGGAGCTCTCCGTCTGGACCCTTGAATTGCAGCCGTCCCTTCTCGTCCTTGAGCGGCTTTCCTCTCCCGTCGGTCGCTTGTGGATAGTCGTAGGGCTTTGATTTTAGAACGCACTTGGCCGCCTTGGCCTTTGGCCCCATTTTCTTTATGACCTGTTGGCTGATGGGGGAGGTGCTTTCGTAAAAGAGCTCGTGGGCTCCGAACAGCGTGGTGATCGTCCGCGCGCCGTTCGGAAAGAGGGTCGCGGGGTTGGTCACGCATTCTTGTTGCGGAGACAGCCGCACGGAATCCAGCGACGCATGTCGTATCACCGGCTGCTCGAAACTCACCTGGAAAGCAGAGCTCTGGTCGGGAAAAATCGAGTCTTTCGACCAAGCGAGAATGGCGTTTTCGATTTCCGTTTTTATCGATTTGAGTTGTTTAAGGACACTGGGGTTCGCGGTCTTCCAATAAAGGGATTGCTTGGCCGGCACATAGCACTCTTGCTCCGAGGGCAGGCCCTCGGCAGAGGCCAGGAAAGGAACCGAATTCAAGGAATTCGCCTTTGCCAATGCAGAGAGCTTCGAGATAGAAAACTGCGGTTCCTCTTCGTACTTGAACTCGGTTTTGGGCAGGGTCGTTTCTTCTGGTTCCCGCGCTCCGCATCCCATGGCGGAGAGTCCCAAAACGGCGGCGGCAAACATCCAGGACACAGCACCTGTTTTCATGGACACCTCTCCTTACAAGATTTCCCAGTCGCAGGAGCGCGCAAACTTTCGTCAGCGAACACTCGCGCGAGCTCGCGATAATGGGCTGCCATGGCCTCTTCGGTCTGGAAGAGCGTTCGCAAGGCGGCGATGATGTTCATGTCTCTAGGTATAATTCATCGCTCGCTCTCTGCCAGCCGCTTGACGAAAAGGCCCTATCAGAGGTAGCCGTCTTACGGGAATAATCTCGTGCCCGGAGGGTTTGACGGGGGTCCACGCCTCTGCTTGCCTTTCGGCTAGGGAGGCCTTGCGGCCAAGAACCAAAAGAGGAATGGCATGGCGACCAATGAATTGATGATCGAGGTCAAAAACCTCACCAAACGGTATGGCGAGGTCCGAGCATTGGACGATATTTCGTTCGAAGTGAAGCGCGGCCAGGTGCTCGGCTTCCTCGGACCCAACGGCGCGGGCAAGACCACCACGATGAAGATCCTCACGACCTTCATCGCCCCGTCCTCGGGCAGCGCCAAGGTGGCGGGGCTCGATATCTCCGAAGCGCCCCTCGAGGTGCGGCGAAAAGTGGGCTACCTGCCCGAGAGCGCGCCTCTTTACACCGACATGCAGGTCATCGAGTGTCTCGAGTTCGTGGCCGAGTTGCGGAACATCAGCAAGCCAGACCGCAAGACCGCCATCGCTCGAGTCATCGAAACCTGCGGACTAAAGGGCATGACCGGCCGGGAGATCCGGACTCTATCCAAGGGCTACAAACAGCGCGTGGGACTGGCCCAGGCCATGATCCACGACCCGTCCATCCTCATTCTCGACGAGCCGACGAACGGCCTCGACCCCAACCAAATCGCCGAAATTCGCGAGCTCATCCGCTCCATTGGCAAGGAGCGAACCGTCATCCTGTCCACCCACCACTTGGCAGAGGTCCAGGCCGCAGCCGATCGCGTGCTCATAATCCACAAGGGCAAAATCGTCGCGGACGGCAGCCCGGAAGAGCTAGAGTCCAGCAAGGGGGGCGCTCGCTACGACGTCACCCTGGCCACGCCCCAGGATGGCATGAAGGGCGTCAAAGAAGCCTTCCTCGGGATCCCGGGTGTCAACGAGGTCGATGTGCCTCAAACGCCCAAAAACGGAACCCTCGATATCGTGGTGCGCGGCCAGCGCGAGTCCGACGTGCGGGCCGACATCTTCCGTAAAGTCGTGGAGCGCAACTGGGTCATGCTCGGCCTGGGCCGCAAGCAGGTCGATCTCGAGGCCATCTTCCGCCGACTGACCACTGAGACCGCGTCGATCAAGGAAGGAGGCGCCCAATGAACAATACCCTCGCCATCGCCCGACGCGAGTTCAGGGCGTACTTCAACTCGCCGGTCGCCTACTTTGTCATCACCGTCTTCCTGGTGATGGTGGGCATCCTTTTCTTCGTGCCGTTCTTTGCGCAGGACAGGGCTTCGATGCGCGATTTCTTTGCTCTGGTGCCGTTCCTACTCATCTTCTTTGGCCCGGCCATCACGATGAGACTCATCGCCGAGGAACGACGCAGTGGCACGTTGGAGATGCTTCTCACCATGCCGGTGCGGGACACGGATGTGATTGTCGGCAAGTTCATCGCAGCCCTCGGGCTGTTCCTCGTGGCCCTCTTGCTCACCTTGCCCTATGCGTTCACGGTTTCGACGTTCGGCGAGCTCGACTGGGGACCGGTCATGGGCGGTTATCTCGGCCTCCTGCTGCTGGGCGCTGCCACGCTCGCCATTGGGCTTTTTGCCTCGAGCCAAACCGAGAACCAAATCGTCGCCTTTGTCGTGGCCCTCATCATCACCATGTTCTTCACCATGGTCGACAGGTTCGCGGCGTTCATGCCCGCTGTGGCCGTGCCCTTTGTGGAGTTTTTGTCCATATCGACGCACTTCGAGAATGCGGCTCGCGGCGTCGTGGACAGCCGCGATGTGCTGTACTTCCTGTCGCTGACCGCGTTGGCTCTGTTCTTGTCGTTTAGAGCGCTCGAAGCGCGCAGGTGGAGGTAGGACATGAAAAGCAAGACCAAGATTCGCACCGAGTCCACGGTGTTTCTCCTGACCCTGGTCGGCATCGTCGTGCTCGTGAA